>NZ_RAWB01000049.1 GCF_003612055.1 Corallococcus llansteffanensis | reverse complement strand
ATCCACGGGGGATTGGCGGGCGGGGCGACGGGGCTCGTGGGGTAGGCATGGCTCAGGTTGAACAGCGGCCCCGAGTACTGGGACTGGGCGGGGATCTGCCCGTTGTTGTCCGCGAAGGGGCTGGCGTTGACGGAGTTGAGCTCGAAGGCGCGGCGGACCGCGGCGAACGGCGTCTTGACGTCGGTGGCGGTCTGGGCGTCGGGGGCCTTGGACGAAGCCGGCACCACGTTCCCGGCGGCGGGCTTCTTCGGAGCCTTGGCTTCGGCCGCGTCGGCCTCGGGCAGCCTGCACGCGGAGAGGGACAGCGCGAGGCAGCCCGTGAGCCCCACGGCGCCGGACAGCAGCAGGGATTGGCGAGAACGCTTCATGGAAGAGCAGTCCTTGGAAAGGGGGTGCATCGAAGCCCTGGACTGCACGATGCGAGCCACTTCCCTGGATTTCCGCGTGTCGGCTGGGGATGGCGCCGCGTGGAGGGCCAATCCCCCGGAAAGGACGGGGGCGGCGCGTCTTCACGGCAAGCGTCCGCGTCCGCGCGCGACGCAGGGGCTCAGGGGTCCCAGCGGACGCGGTAGGTGCAGCCCTGGCCGTCGAAGTCGAAGGATTCGACGCGCAGGTTCTTCGCGCCCGCCCGGGCCAGGCCCGCTTCGATGATGCCCCGCAGGTAGCCCGGGTTGCCGTTGCACTCGCTCACCCGGATGAGGTGGTGCGCGGGGCCTTTCGAGATGAGCTCGCTCTTCTGGTAGTTGTTCACCGTCTCGAAGCTCTCCTGGATGCGGACGACGACCCGTTCGGGCCCGAAGATGGGCCACATGGACACGAGCGCCTTGCCCAGCTGCGTCTGGGCGAGCCCCTGGATGATGCCGATGCCGAGCAGCCGGTAGCCCTCCTCCGCCGGGACATCCGGGTGGAGGTACTGCACGGTGATGCGGAGCGCTTCAGCGAAGACCTGCCGGGACGTGTTGTGGGGGACCTCCGCGTCCAGGTCCATGCCCACCTCGCGCAGCCTGAGCTTCAGGTCCGGGGTGAGCCGGTCACCGATGGAGCGGAAGAGCCCCTCGATGGTGTGACGATAGACAATCTCTTCAGCCACGTATCACCCATCCCCGGCGCGGCGTTCCCATGACGCCGCGGCGCGCGCAGCGTAGCGCATCTTCCTCGGGGCGCGAAACACGGCCTGGCCCGCTCAATAGGCCCACCTGCCAATGGCATACGCGTGGGTGACCTTGTGATTCAGCCACACCGCCAGCAACGCGACCGACCAGCGCAACCAGCCGGGTCGCGTGGCGAGCCAGTCCCCCGCGAGGAACATCACCGGGAAGAGCACCGCGCCGAAGCGGAACGCATTGCCCAGGTCGCCCTGGGGCAGCATCACCGCGAGTGACAGCAGCGCGTAGAGGCCCAGCGCCCTGTCGCGACGAAGCAGCGCCAGCGCGGCCACCAGCCACACCGCCCCGAAGAGGTTGCGCAGCACCAGCCACCCGTTGAAGCCCTTGTGCCAGGGGTTCCCGAACCAGAGCCCCCGGACCGCGCCCCACACGGAGTCGACGTGGTTCCATTCGCGCTGGGCCTTCATGAACATGAAGGGATGTCCTGACTGCATCCACTCGAAAGCCAGGAGGCCCGCGAAGGCCAGGACGGCCAGGACGCCCATGGCGGTGAAGCGCGTGAGGCGAGCCCGCCACGAAGGCTCACGTCCCGCGAGGAGGAGCGCGGCGGTGATCGCCACGAAGGTGCCCTGGTTGCGCGTCCAGATGCACAGCGCCACCAGCACGGCTGACGGGACCAGGGCTCCTCGCGCGGCGAAGGCGAGCGCGCCGAAGGAGAGCAGGAGGAAGAGCCCCTCCGTGTGGTGCGAGTGCAGGGTGAAGCTCGCGGGCCCGAAGAGGAAGAAGAACCAACCCCACGCCGTCCTGGGCGTCATCGCCGCGCTCAACCGTCCACGGCGGCTCCAGTGCCAGTTCAAGGCAACGAAGGCGATGAGGCACAGCGTGGACAGGAGGCAGCCCACGACCTGCGGCGCGAGCGTCCCTCCAAGGCCCTCCCGCAGGAGCCACACCGCGCCCGGATAGAGCGGCAGGAACGCCCAGAGCGGCCACGAGTAGCCCTCGAGCACCAGGGTGCTGTAGTGGTGCGAGTCCCAGCGATCCAGCATCTGGAGCAGGGGGATGCCGCGACTGACGGACGTCCAGGCCCACAGCCCGAAGTGATGGGCCAGCATCAGGGCCGTGAGTGCCCAGGGGGCCCAGGTCAGGGGCCGGGTGCGGGTCTCTACCGCGTCAGAAGGCATGAAATCCCATCTGTCTACCTGGGTTCGAACGAGGCACAGACGCGCACGCCGATCCGAACGTCGCGCGCCGTCGGGTCTCCCGGGGAGAGATCCGCGCTGGCCGCGACGAAGGAGTCGTAATACCAGGAGCCGCCCCGGAGCACGACGCGGCCGAACTCCGGCGTCACGGAGCGCGTGAGTTCATAGGCGTTGCCCACCATGTCTTCCAGGCCGAAGGGGCTCATGGAGTCGGGATGGGCGCCCACCGGGTCCGGCCCGAAGGCCAGGGGCAGCCGGTCGTAGGTCGCGTCGATGTTCGCGTCGTCGGGCTGGAGCTCATCGCCATGAGGATAGCGGCGGCCATCCGCGCCTCGGGCCGCGTGTTCCCATTCGTGCTGTCCGCACAGGCGGGCTCCTGGCAGCCGCTTCGTCTGGTGGAGCCAGTAGAAGTAACCGTCCAGGTCCTGAGCGGAGACGCCGGACAGGGGGAGCTGCTTCCAGTCGACGGTGTTCCGCCGGGGCCGCCCTGCGTAGACGAAGGGCTCGCCCTGCTTCGCCGTCTGGAATACCTCGGGTGAGTGATAGAACGTGAAGCGCCACTCCCCGTTGGGGTGCTGCCGCAGCGTGACCGCCCCACCGGGGCCGAAGCGCGGCTCTTCGAGGATCCGCCTCGCGGGTGCGTCGGGAGGCAGGTCGTCCAGGTAGGTCAACCAGTCGCTGAACGTCACCTCGTTCCGCCCAATCACATACCCCTCGGTGAGGCAGTACCAATGAAGGGGCGGGCTGAAGGAGAACTTCCGCACCATCTCCGGCTCGGAGCGGCCCAGGAGGAAGCACCCGGGCGGGATGTAGACATGACCCTCGGGGACCTCGGTGGGAAGCACGAGGCGGATGGTTTCGCGGGCCCCGTGCGTGAGGAGCAGCGGCAGGTCCACCGGCACACGCCCCGGCTGCGTGACGTGGAGCACGTAGGAGCCCTCGGGAAGGAAGAGACCCGCCAGGGGCGTCGGGCCCAACCATCCGGTCTCGGGAACGGGCTCCCGGCGGAACGTTCCCTCCTGCTGGGTGTAGCGCTCGATTTCGACACGGGCGCCAGGAGGCGTGGTCACGACCTCGAGCTGCGCCGATGCCCGCAGGCTGCGCAGCCGCTCGCCGCCCGCCTTCGCGGTTTCCACCTCCTCCGTCAGTCGCCGCAGCCACTCGCCACGCTCCTCGAGCAGGAGGAAGTGCTCGGCGAGGAGGACGCGTTCATGAAGGACCTCCGCGACGAGCCGGCGCATGTCCACGTGGTGCCGATCCCGATCCAGGCCCCGCTCCAGGCTCCGGCTGGCGCGGGTGTAGGCCGCATCCGCCTGGCCCCGCAGGGCGAGCGCCTCGGTCCATCGCCGCTCGGCGAGCTGACGGAGGCCCGCGGGTCCTGGCGGGGCCTCGAGCTTCATGGAGGCGGTCGTTCGACCGTCGAACAGCGCCATCGCCTCCTCGCGACCCACGCGGGCCTGCTCGGCGAGGGCGCGGCCCGCGACGAGCGCCTCCCGCGCCGTGCCCAGCTCCGCGGCGATGAAGCGCGAATCCTCCAGGTGCGCCTGCAGGCGAAGCCCGCCATAGGAGGCGAGGACCGCGAGCGCGAGGATCAGCACCGCGATCCCCCTCCCCCAGCGCGCGCGGGTCACGGCACGTTGGGAGGCACGCAGGAAGGCGCGCTCCCGCGACCCCAGGGTGGAAGGCTCCAGCAGCCGCGCTTCCTCGAGCTGCCGTTGCCCCCAGAGGGCGTCGCTGGCACGCCGCAGACGCTCCCACTCCGCGCCGGCCGCCTCCACGCGCTTGCGCAGTGCCCGGTGGCCGATGTCGTCATCCAGCCAGTCGCGCAGCGTGCCCCAGCTCCGGATGAGCGACTCGTGGGCGATCCCGCAGCGCGGCGGGCCACCCTCCGTGCGCATGTGCAGGAGGCGACCGTCGACGAGCGCACGAAGGGCGGCGCGCGCCGCGGTGTCCGAAGCCTCCGCGAGTTCGTCCACGCCCCGCTCGACGCGCGTGCCCTCCCCCGTCACGAGCTGGAGCAGCAGCCGCCGCGCCGCCGTGTGCTCCTCGGGGCTCAGCCGCGCGAGCACCCCGTCGGCATGCCGGGACAGCGCTCCGGCGACGCCACCCATCGCCTCCAGCGCTTCCCGCGTGATGCGGCCCCGTGCGGGATCGCGCCGCTCCCACAGCTCCGCGAGCGCGAACTGGAGCAGCGGAAGACTGCCCACGCCATGCGCCGTGGAGGCCACGAGCGTCTGCACCAGGGCTTCGGATTCGAAGGCCACGCCCTGGGAACGCGCAGGACCGACGATGGCCTCGCGGACGCCTTCCGGCGACAAGGGGCGGAGGATGTAGAGCGCCCGCTCGGCCTCGTCCCCCAGGCCCGGGAGCGCGCACAGGCGCGTGAGGAAGTCCCCGCGCACCGCCATCAGTACGTGAACCCCCGAGGACGGCAGGGCCAGCTCCCCCAGGAGCCGGGCGAAGTGCGCGGCCTGGACCGGCTCGGAGAGGGTGAGGAGCTCCTCCAGCTGATCAATGAACAGGAACAGGCCGCGCCCGTAGGAGTACCTCTCGCGCAGCGCCTGCCCGAGCCAGGCCGGCGTGGCCACCAGCGCCTCGACGAGCTCCGCTTCCTTGCGTCCGAGCAGCGGCGCGAGCGCGGCGGCCAGCGCATCGAGGGGACGGCTCCCCGGCCACAGCGTGACGATGACCTGCTCACGGCCTTCGTCCAGCGCCCCCGAGGCCACCCGGGGCAACACCCCCGCGCGGCACAGCGACGACTTGCCGGCCCCGGAGTCTCCGGCGACGAGGACCAGGGGGCGCGTGCGCAGGCGCTCCAGCACGGCGCGGATGTCGGCCTCGCGCCCGAAGAAGAGCGCACGGTGTTCGGCCGCGAAGGGAGCGAGGCCACGATAGGGATTGCCGGCCACCAGCGGCGCGGGCGCGATGGAGCGCTCCAACCGCTCCAATGCCTCGCACAGCGCCTCCGCGGAGACGAAGCGCTCCTGCGGATCCACCGCGAGGCAGCGCGTGATGATGGCGGCGAAGTCCGGATCGACGTCCGCGCCGAGCGCGGCCCGGGGCAACGCCTCCCCCGGCCGTGGCACCTGCCCCGTGCACAGCTCGTGGAGGATGAGCCCCAGCGCATACAGGTCGCTTCGCACCGTCGCGGGAGCCCCGGCGAGCAGCTCGGGCGACAGATAGGGCGGCGTGCCCACGAGGAGCCGTGAGTCGGAGGCCAGCTCCGCGCCCACCTCGAAACGCTCGGCCAGCCCGAAGTCGAGCAGCTTCACCTCGCCGTCCCGGGTGACGAGCGCATTGGAGGGCTTGAGGTCGCGGTGGAGCACGCCCTGGCGGTGCGCGGCCGCGAGCCCCCGGGCGAGGCCCACGCCCAGTGACAGGACCCGGCGCCACGGCACCGGCAGGGGCAGCTCCGCGAGGCTCTCGCCGACGACGTACTCGGAGACGATGTACGGATGGCCGTCCACCGCGCCCACGCTGAACACGTTGACGATGTTGGCGTGCTGCAGGCGCGCGAGCGCCCGGGCCTCGGTCGTGAAGAGCTCACGGACGAGGGAGTCCGGCTGCGCCGAGGCCATGAACTTCACCGCCACGCGCCGGTCCAGCGACGTGTCGTGCGCGAGGAAGACCATGCCCATGCCGCCACGGCCGATCATCCGCTCGATGCGGAACGCGTCGAACGACTCCGGCGGCACCCAGGGGTGGCCTGGCTCCGGGGTGGGGTCCTCGGGTACCGGGACCTCCGCGACCTCCTCCGCCGGGCGCTGGATGCCAGGCGTGAGCAGGGCCACGAGGCTCCGGCAGGCCTCGCACCCGGAGGCGTGCCGGTGGACCAGGGTCAGCGCCTCGTCCGGCAACCGGTCCTCGAGGAACTCGACCAGGACGTCGTCCGTCAGGCAGGAGGAAGGGATCGGACGCACGGAGTCAGGAGGCCGCACGCTAGCCATGCGGCGTACATCCTTCAATGGCATGCGCTGGGGACCGGGAATGGCGCATGCTATGGGCCAGGATATGCAACAGGTGCCCGAGCTGGTCGCGACGTTCCTCGCGCACACGAAGGTGCGCTTCGTGCCCCTCCCGGAGGAGGAGGCCGCGGCCCTGGAGTCCCTCCTCGTCCGGACCTGGGAGGAGTCGCGCGCACGGTGGCCCACAGTCGTACTCCCGGCCGGGGTGTTCGTGCGGCACCTCGCCGAACGGCTGCCCCCGTCGGGCCCGTCCGAAGCCATCACCCCGCTCCTCACCGGCCTGTCCCTGGAGGAGCTCTACCTCGCGTGTGCCTGTCTCCAGGGCCTGCCTTCCGCGCACGAGGCCTTCGAGCGGGCCTACCTTGCCCGACTGCCGGAGAAGCTCCGGAGCCTCAAGCAGGCCGACACGGTCATCGACGACGTGCGCCAGAAGGTGCGCGTGAAGCTCCTGGTCGCCACGCCCGAGCACGCGCCCTGGATTGGGGACTACACGGGGCGGGGGGCGCTGATGAGCTGGGTGCTCGTCATCGCGGGACGCACCGCGAACAAGCTGCGCGCCCAGGAGAAGCCCGCGCAGGAGGACAGCGCGGACGAGCTCATCCAGGCGCTGCCGGGACAGGGCCTGGACCCGGAGCTGGACGTGATGAAGCGGCGCCACCACGCCGACTTCCGTCAGGCCGTGCGCGAAGCGGCCTCCACGCTTTCGGCCGAGGATCGCCACCTGCTCCGCCTCCACTTCGCGGATCGGCTCTCGACGTACGAGATGGCCCCGCTCTTTCGCGTCAATCAGTCCACCGTCTCCCGCTGGTTGAAGCGGGCCCAGCAGCAGGTCTACGAGGAGACCCGGCGCCGCTTGCAGGAGCGGCTGGGCCTCACCACCGAAGGCTTCAAGAGCTTCCTCGCCTTCGTCGACAGCCAGCTCGACCTGACCCTCAGTCAGCTGCTCGACGAGCAGGGCAAGCCGCCGCCCGCGGACGGCTGACCCCGGGAGGCGTCCTACGGCGCGCTGGCCGCTGAGGAGGACCCCTTCGGCGCCCCATACGACAGGTTGCGCAGCAGCGCGGTCGCTGGTTCCACGTCCGCGCGTCGCACCGTGCAGTGCTCCCCTGCCCCCAGCGCGACCCCGGCGGCCGGCTGGAACCGCTCGGGGCACTCCCGGAGGATGGTCTCCATCGCGCGGCCGTCGCGCGTGCGGGAGAGGCACGTGGCCCCATCTGGCGCCCACGCCGCCTCGAACGAAGCCTTCGAGGGGTCCCACTCCCGCGACGTCTCGGTCGCCCGCTCGAGCAGGCCGAACCGGTCGTAGATGTCGATGGTGGTGTCCTCGTGCGTGTGGTTCCGGCCGTTGCCGCAGTAGTCCGCGCGCGCCAGGCGGGTGCAGGACTGGTGGAGGTCCGCGAGCGACCGTCCGTCGCGGGAGGCCCATGGCTTGTAGCCCCAGAGGATGCACTTGGTGATGGCCCCGTTCTCACAGGCGAAGGTGAGCTTGCCCGGAGCGTTGGCGTGGGCCCCGCTGGAGTCCCAGACACCGCTCACCGCGAGGGCGCGGGGGTCGGGCACGCGGTCGACCGCGACGCAGGGGTTCTCCCACTCCTGCGCGACCGCGTTCCAGGCTTCGATGCGATAGAAGACCATGCCCGGGTCCTCGGCGGAGGGCTCGGCGCCGCAGATGGCCACCTCCACGGACTTGCCGTCGCTGGCGGTGCCCTGGAGCACGGTGCCGACGACGCCGCTGGTGACCGCTCCGGCGTCCGGTGCGGGGTGGGCCACCAGGTGCCCGCCAGCGAAGCGCAGGGCCTTCACCCCGACATCCGCCTGCCGCAGCGGCTCGAGGTCCACGGAGACGACCACGCTGTTGCGCTCGTCGGTCGCCTTCTCGGAGTCCCAGCTCCGCCGGGTGCCCCACAGCATCGTCCCCTGCGGCCGCGCGATGCGTTGGGCGGACTGGGACTGGCAGCGGCGGGAATAGTGCTCGGCCCTGGGCCCTCCGGCAGCGGACCTGGGTGCGGACTTCGGGGCGGTGGCTCCCGCCAGGGTGGGGACCGACAGGAACAGGCAGACCAGCAGACAGCGCGGCGACAGATTCACGACATTCGCTCCGGTGAGCCCATGGGGCGGGGCCGAACAGGTGCCCTGACCCTTTGAGCCCGCGACCGGGGAAATCATGCAGGAAATCGACAGCCGGCGTTCACTTCACCTGGAGCCGGGATGAACAAGTGACATCGGGTGGGAGCGCAGGCGCACTGTTCAGCGCTGCGTTCAAGCAAGACCGGGCCTCCCCCGCTTCCGCGGGCACTCGCGGTGTGATGGAGGGTGCACACGGGGTGTCCACGATTGAAGTCCGGTGATCAATCTTGGAGGGACTCGGCTTCTGGTGGGTACAGGAGCGGCATTGACTGCTTTTCATCGCAAGGGGTGGCTGCCTTGTCGGGCTCCGGCGGGCTGGGGCAGTGTGGCCACATGCGAAGGTCCGACCGATATCGCGGGCGCGCGGTCCGTACTGGCCGCGGCAAGAGTCTCCACGATGCGCTCAACGCGCTCCCAGCCGAAGAGCTGCGCTCGGTCATCGCGGAGGCCCTGGAACGGCAGGGTGAGGGGGCGCGAGGCTCTATCGAGGATGCACTGCTTCGGCGCGTGGCCGCCGCGGGCGCTGGGAAGGAATCCGCGGCCTCACTGAGCGCGAAGGTCGACGCCGTGGAGCGCTTCGCTGCCGCGGCTCAGCGAGTCGGGTGCGCGGACCCGTCCGAGGTCGACGACGCACTCCGACAGGGAATCACGGCGTCGCTCGCTGGCGACCACGCCACCGCGTGCGCCATCTTCCGGGCATTGCTGCTCCCCATCTCCAACGCGGACATCGACCTGGGGCAGGATGAGCTGGCCGAGGAGGTCCTGTCCGTGGATCTCCACGACTGCACAACGCGGTACCTCGCCGCCGTGTACATGACCACGCCGGTCGCAGCGCGAGCGGACGCCATCGCGGCTGCAATCGACGAAGCGAACGGGGTTTCGTACTTCAGCGATCCTGTCGAGGAACTCCAGACGGCTCTTGGCGGGACACTCCCTGACATGGATGTGTTCTTGTCTGCATGGATTTCCCGCCTCGAGCGGGACGCGAAGCCGGCGTCGCTTTGGGAGTCCAAGAAGGAGCGTTGGCTCCGAGCCGCGATCGGACGCCGGGACGGCATCGCGGGTCTTGAGCGCATCGCGCGCACGACGAAACGCCCCGAGGCCGTACAGGCCTGGTGCGAGGCGGTCAAGGCGGCGGGAGATAGGTCAAAGATGCTCCGGGCCTATGAGACCGGTGCGGCACTTGTGACTTCCAGGGGTTGGCGTGGGAACTTCCTCGACGGGGCTGCGCTCGCCGCCCAGTTGCTCGGGCGGAAGGATGCGAACAAGAAACTCGAGGCGGCGTGGCTTGGCGCGCCATCCTTGACGCGGCTGCTGCGGTGGCTGCTCGCCGGAGAACGGACCTCCGTGATGGTTCGCAAGCGTGCGGCCTCCGCACTGAAGGCGAGCCCGACGAAGTCCCCCCGACTCGTCGGGTTCCTGCACATACTCGTTGGAGACATCGAACCCGCCGCCATGCGGCTTGCGCGGGCACCCGGCCTCGGCTGGTCGAGCGGCGACCACCCAGGCCACCTCCTGTTCCCGGTGTTCGCGTGGATGCTCGGGGGCGCGCCGAAGGGCTCGGTCCGTGCGCAACTCGCGCAGGTGCTCCTGCAGCCGCTGGACCTGGAGGACGACGCCGGGTTTGCCCTGCTGGACCTGGAGGACGACGCCGGGCTTGCCCTCCTCGATGAGGTAGGCACGGAGCAGGATGCCGGACCGCGGCTTTCGACCCCGTCGGTCATCGACGCGCTTCAGCGGGCAGAGGTCACCAGGCACCTCACGGCCCAGGAGCGCGGGGTGGCGCTCACGGCGATGAAGGCCGCGGCAACGAAGCGCACCGATGGGGTGCTGGGTGAGAAGCGGCGCCGCCACTACGGACATGCCGCCGCGCTCGTCGCCTGCTGCGTCGAACTCGAGGACGTGACTGGCAGGGCCTCAAGTGCCTCGCCGTGGGCCGAGGCGCTTCGCGCCCGGACGTCCCGGTTCCCCGCCTTCCAGGAGGCGCTTCGCGCACCGCTGGCGCAGGCGCGAAGGGGAACGGGTTCCGTGGACAACCCAGGCACACGCTTCCATCACGCGGCAGTCAAAGCAGGCCGCACATGGACGGAGACCGAGGAGGACGACACATGAGCGAGTACCAGCGCTACGAGTTCATCGCGCTCGACCGGCCACTCACGCCGAAGCAGATGGCCGAATTGCGCAGCATCTCCACGCGCGCCGAGATTTCACCGACCCGCTTCTGGAACGAGTACCAGTGGGGCGACCTCAAGGCCGATCCAGCGAAGCTCCTGGCGCGATACTTCGACGCGCATCTCTACTTCGCGAACTGGGGCACGCACCGGCTGATGCTGCGTTTGCCAAGAGCTCGCGTCGACGTGAAGGTGTTGAAGGGGTACTTCATCGGCCGGCACGCGGCACGTCTCACGCTCGCCGGAGAGCATGTCGTGCTGGACTTCATCAGCCAGGACGAGGAACCCGAGGATGACGAAGAACGCCAGGGTTCACTCGCGGCGCTGACGCCCCTCCGCGCGGAGCTGTTGCGCGGCGACCTGCGTTCCGCCTATCTCGCCTGGCTCCTGGCGGTCCAGGCGGGTGAGGTCGGAGACGATGCCCCGGAGCCACCGGTGCCCGCAGGGCTTGCCATGCTCACGGCGGCTCAGCAGGCAATGGTGGAGTTCCTTCGCATCGACGTCGATCTCCTCGCAGCGGCGGCACGCGACAGCGTGAAGCCCGACGAAGGCGACGACGCCTTCCGACGTTGGGTCACGCGCCTTCCACCCGCACGGAAGGACCAGTGGCTGCTGCGCGCGGCCGACGCCCCCGACCTCGCGCTCGGCGGCGAGTTACTGCGTACGTTCCGTGCAGAAAAGGGCCCGGGTGCAGCATCCGCACGACGCACGGTTCGTGAGTTGCAAGCCCTCGCCGAGACGCAGCAAGGGATGAGAGAGAAGGCGGAAGCCGCCCGGGCGAAGAAGGCTCGGGACGCGGCTGGAAGGAGGCTCCAGCGCAAGCTCGACGAGCTCGGGCGTGATGTCGACGCCGCGTGGGTGAAGCTCGAGAAGCTCGTTGAGGCGAGCACCTATGACGAGGCCGTGATGCTCGCCGTCGACTTGAAGGAACTCGCGACGCGCGGGGACGAGTTCCAGGACTTCGCGATGCGCTTCGAGGCAATGCGCAAGCGGCAGCACCGGCGGCGTGGATTCTTCGACAGGTGGAAATACCAGGGCGATATCGCGAGGTGGTGAAGCGGCCGCCGTGCCTCGCCCTGTAGACCGGAAGAGATAGACGCACTCGCTGTTCTGGGGGCCACCGCCGGACAGCTCTCTTCGCGCCCCTCCTACAGGCGTTCGTAGACGCGGACGTAGTCCACGTACACGCGGTGCGGGAACAGGGTCAGGTCCACGCCCTGCGCGCCGCCCCAGGAGCCGCCGATGGCCAGGTTCAGCAGGAGGTAGTGGGCCTTGTTGAAGGGCCACTTCGCGCTCGTGCCTTCGTTGAAGAAGGTGAAGTACTTCACCGAGTCCACGAAGAAGTCGATGCGGTCCGGGAACCACTCGATGGCGTACAGGTGGTAGTCGAGCCAGGGCGACGACGCCGGGGTGGTGCCGCCGCGGGGACCGGCCGCGGAGCCGTGGTAGTAGAACGGCGTGTGCACGGTGCCGTGGATCGTGGTGGGGTTGAATCCCACGTACTCCATGATGTCGATCTCACCGCACGCGGGCCATCCGACCTGATCGATGTCCGTCCCCAGCATCCAGACCGCAGGCCAGGTGCCCTTGCCCGTGGGCAGCTTCGCCCGCGCCTCGATGCGGCCGTAGAGGAAGCTCTTCTTGCCCTTGGTGATGAGGCTGGCGGAGGTGATGTCGTGCCCGTTCCAGCCATCCCGACGCGCCTCGAGGATGAGCTGTCCATTCTCCCGCCGCGCGTTCTCCAACCGGCCCTGCGTGTAGTACTGGGACTCGCCGTTGCGCACGTAGCCGACCTCGTAGCCCCAGCGGGTGGAGTCCGGCAGGCCCGAGCCATCGAACTCGTCCTGCCAGACCAGCCGCCAGGTGTTGGCTGGGGGCGCCTTCAGTTCGATCAGGAGCGGCGCCTCCTCGTGCCACGCCCCGGCGGAGTCCAGCCAACTGGAGAAGACGCGCCAGGTGCCGTAGGCATCGGTGGACGTGAAAGTCCGGCCGGCGCTCAGGGTGACCGTCTGACCGGGAGCCACCGTCTTCGCACCCGTGCCGGGAGACAGATCCGCGCCGCCGCCCGTAGGCGTCCGCATGGCGACGACCACGGTGCTCACGGTGATGTTTTGCGTCGTCGAGTTCTTGTACGTGACGGTCGCTTCCAGGCGTTCGCCACGGAGGAAGGACGTCTTGTTAAGAGCCAGCGGCGTACTCATGGTGAGACCTGTGAGCGCCTGCTCCTGCTGAGCCGGAACCTGCGCTTCTGGATCTGCGCCGCAGCCAGCGAGCCACAACGTGGCGAGTACGGCGATGCACTTCAGCTTCATGGTGTGACTCCTGAGGGGGAGAGGGAGGCACTGCGCTCCGCTCTCGGGGATTCTCAGTCTACACACCGGAATACGTGTTTAGCCCGTAAAAAACACCTCGACCACTCGTAAGCTTCGCCCATGAATCAAAAGCAAACATCTCCACACCACAGTGGATGGCGATGCTAGAAATGACTGACATGAGCAACCAAGGAAACCACTTCAAATACCCAGCGGATGTCATGGGCGCATTCCTGAAGCAGGAGGCGAAAGCCTCACTTCCGACAGGAGGACTCCTGGCTCAGTTGCACGACAAGGTTCTACGTGAACCGCACCCGACCCCACCCATGCCGGTATTCGTCCGGTTGATCGAGACGATGTTCTTCGCGTCCATGGCGACGGAAGAGGGACACCTGAACCCCCTGGGCATTGTGTTCACTGAGGTGCTCGGCGTGTTTCAGGAGAAGCGACCTGCATGGGATTTCGTGAGCATCACCCCCGCGGTGCCCTTCGAGGTGGGTTCGCTCGCCAAGCTCGCATCCCTGTGCGAGTTCCCCCGGACCTTCCTCGTGGTGACGACACGTTCAGAAGCACTCGTTGTCGTCGGCCTCGCCACTCCGCACAGCCGGCAGTTTCTTGATGTCGACCCCCTCATTCGTGTGCTCGTGCCGAAGCCAGGGGTTGTTGCCGTCTGCCGTGGGGAGAGGGAGATCATCCGCTACGAGCGGGGCACCCTCAGGGGCATCCCGCCTCCCCCCATCCGAGGGAAACACCGGCCCCAGCTCGACTCCATCGAGAAGGTCGTACTGGAGGAATTCGCCGAGCCTCCCCTCCTCGACGCGCGGAACTTCTTCCTGCGCATCGTGCTGGGCATGGTCAGGCTGGGACATGGCGGACTCCTCGCCATTCTCGCGCCCGGCGAGGATCCGGTGCGATTCATCGAGCAGGCCAAACGCCTTGACCCACCCCTCGCGTTGGGGCCTGCGATCAGCGGCAGCCTTGAGGCGCAGTTGATCGCGCATGATTCCGACCAACACCGCTTCAGCATTGAGGGAAACCAGATCAAGGAGCGCCCCGCGCCCCCCGACGAGCTGGAGGACTATCGGCAGGTTCTGGAGGCCAACCAGCGGGTGGAGCGGCTTATCGCGCAGATCGCCCGGCTCACCTCCGTGGATGGAGCAGTCATCCTGAGCCATGATCTCCACGTCCTGGCCTTCGGGGCGAAGCTCACGGCCCAGAACCCCTCACCGCCCCAGGTCTACGCAGTGACCTCGGAGCTGGAGATGAACGAGCTCTGGCCCCTGCAATCACATGGGACGCGTCACCGGGCCGCTGCGGCCTTCGCGGCGGAGCTCCCGGAGCGACTCGCCATCATCGTCTCCCAGGACGGTGATGCCGCGACCCTCCAGCAGCTTGACGGCAAGGTCGTCTACTGGCCGCTGGGGACGCCTGTCTCGGACCCGATGCCCTGAAACGACAAGAGCCCCCGAGTCTTTCGACTCGGAGGCTCTTTTTCGGAGTGCCCAGGGCGGGACTCGAACCCGCACGCCTCACGGCGCCACCACCTCAAGATGGTGTGTCTACCAATTCCACCACCTGGGCCTGCTCGCGGGGCTCATCTATCGAACCCCGCTGACTCGCGCAACGACTAAATCACCGTCGCGCGAGCCGGATACGGACTGACAACTACGGCGCGGGCGTCGTCGGCGCGGGGGCCGGCTGGCCCTCGGCCGGCGGGGTCGCCGTGCGCTCCTGCTCGACACTGCCCGGAACCGCGGGCGCGGGCGTCGTCGCCGGAGCCGCACCCGTCGTGGGTGCCGCACCCGGCGTCGCGGGGGCCGTGGCCGCCGGAGGAGGCGTCGCGACCGAGCCCCCCGCCGCCACGGAACCGCGCAGGCCCACGAACGACAGGCCCAGCGACGTCAGGAAGAACAAGCCGGCGCAGATGCCCGTCAGCTTGCTCAGGAAGGTCACCGCTCCGCGCCCACCGAAGGCACTCGTCGCGGCGCCGCCACCCAGGGCGGAACCCATGCCGGCGTCCTTCCCCGGCTGTAGCAAGATGACGAAGATCATGAACACGCAGAGTAGAACGTGCACGATCGTGAAGAAGGTCAGCATGGGGCTTCCAGACGCTCCGTGGAAAGAGGGCGCACCCTACACAAAGTGGTCAACGGGTGACAACTTCCAACTGGGATAACTTCCTCTAGCCCGCCGCCTTCACGATGGCCACGAAGTCCGCCGCCTTGAGGCTCGCTCCCCCGACGAGCGCCCCGTCCACGTCCGGCTGACCCAGCAATTCCGCCGCGTTGTCCGGCTTCACGCTGCCGCCGTACTGGATGCGCACCCGCCCCGCCGTCCCCTCGTCGTACAGCCGGGTGAGCAGCCCCCGGATGGCCGCATGGACCTCCTGGGCCTGCGCCGTCGTCGCCGTCCGGCCCGTCCCAATCGCCCACACCGGCTCGTAGGCCATCACGAACGTCGCCACGTCCGCGCCCGTGAACCCCTCCAGCGCGCCCCGCACCTGGCGCTCCACCACCGCCAGGGTCTGGTTCGCCTCGCGCTCGGCCAGCGTCTCGCCCACGCAGACGATGGGCGTCATGCCCGCGGCCTTCACGGCCTTCGCCCGCTTGTTCACCGTGGCGTCCGTCTCCCCGAAGAACTGCCGGCGCTCCGAGTGCCCCACGATGACGTAGGCGCACCCCAGCTCCACCAGCATCGGCGCGGAGATCTCCCCGGTGAACGCGCCGGAGGCCTCCCAGTGGCAGTTCTGCGCCGCCAGCTGGATGGGCGCTCCCTCCAGCGCGATGTGCACGGGCTGCAGCGACACGAAGGGAGGTGCGATCACCACCTCCACCTTGTCGCCCAGCGCCGCCACCGCGCCGCGAAGCTCCCGCACCAGCGCGAGCGCTTCGGGCACCGCCTTGTTCATCTTCCAGTTGCCAGCGATGATCTTCCGACGAGCCTGGGCCGCCATGGTGTCTCCCCCGGGGTACCGCGCGTTGTCCTACTTGGTTTCCAGCGCCTTGATGCCGGGCAGCTCCCGGCCCTCCAGGAACTCCAGCGACGCGCCACCGCCCGTGGACACGTGGCTCATCTTGTCCGCGTAGCCCATCTGCTCCACCGCCGCCGCGCTGTCGCCACCGCCGATGACCGTCGTGGCCTGGCTGTTGATGGACATGGCCGCGGCCACCGAGCGCGTGCCTTCCGCGAACTTCGACACCTCGAAGAGGCCCACGGGCCCGTTCCACACCACCGTCTTCGCGTCGCGGATGCGCTGCGTGAACATCGCGCGCGTCTTGGGCCCGATGTCCAGGCCCATCATGTCCGGCGGGATGACCTGGTCGGGCGTCTCCTTCGCCACGCTCTTCTCCGACGGCTCCGTGCCCACGATGTGGTCGATGGGCAGCACCAGCGGCGTCTTCAGCCGCTTCGCCGTGTCCAGCAGCTTCGCGGCGAGGGCCAGCTTGTCGCCCTCCTCCACCCGGCTCTTGCCCACTTCAATGCCCTGCGCCTTGAGGAAGGTGTACGCCATCGCGCCGCCCACGAGCAGCGCGTCCACCTTGGGGAGCAGGCTCTCGATGACCTTGATCTTGTCGCTCACCTTGGAGCCGCCCAGGATGGCCACGAAGGGCTTCTCCGGGTTCTTGAGCACCTTGCCCAGGTACTCGATCTCCTTCTTCATCAGGAAGCCGGCGGCCTTCTCCTTCACGAAGGGCACCATGCCCGCCGTCGACGCGTGCGCGCGGTGCGCGGTGCCAAAAGCGTCGTTGACGTAGACGTCCGCCAGCGCCGCCAGCTCGCGCGAGAAGGCCTCGTCGTTCGCCTCCTCCTCCTTGTGGAAGCGCAGGTTCTCCAGGAGGACGACCTGCCCCTCCTTGAGCTCCTTCACCTGCTTCTTCACGCCGTCGCCCACGCTGTCGTCCGTGAGGATGACCTCGTGCTTGCCGCCGAGCAGCTCCACGAGCTTCGCGGCGACGGGCTCCAGCGACAGCTTGGGGTCCGGGCCCTTGGGCCGACCGAGGTGGGACGCCAGGATGACCTTGCCGCCCATCTCCAGCGCGCGCTTGATGGTCGGCAGCGCTTCGCGGATGCGGGTGTCGTCGGTGATGCGCCGACCGTCCATGGGGACGTTGAAGTCCACGCGGATGAAGACGCGCTTGCCGGTCAACTGCAGGTCATCGATGTAGCGGATCATCTTTTGGTGCCCCTTGCCCTGTACTCGGTCAGCCCAACGGTGCCGGAATGCGTGCCTGCGTCCTTGAGGACTACAGGCCCTTCGACACGAGGTACTTCGCCGTGTCGACCATGCGGTTGGAGAAGCCCCACTCGTTGTCGTACCAGGCCATGACCTTGAGCATGTTGTCGCCCATCACGAAGCAGTTGGTGGAGTCGAAGATGGCCGAGTGCGGGTTGCCGTTGTAGTCCACCGACACCGTCTGCGCGTCGCTGAACTCCAGCACGCCCTTGAGCGGACCGGCGGCGGCCTTGCGGTAGGCCTCGATGACCTGCTCCGCGGTGACCTTCTTGGTGGTGTTCACCGTGAGGTCCACCAGCGACACGTTCGGGGTGGGCACGCGCACGGCCAGGCCGTGCATCTTGCCCTTGAGCGCCGGGATGACTTCGCCAATGGCCTTCGCGGCGCCGGTGCTGGTGGGGATCATGGAGAGCGCGGCGGCGCGGGCACGGCGCATGTCCTCGTGGGTGAGGTCCAGGATGCGCTGGTCGTTGGTGTAGCTGTGCACCGTCGTCATCAGGCCGTGCTCGATGCCGAAGTTGTCCACCAGCACCTTGGCGATGGGCGCCAGGCAGTTGGTGGTGCACGACGCGTTGGACACGATGTGGTGCTTGGACGGGTCGTACTGCTCGTGGTTGATGCCGAACGCGATGGTCATGTCCGGGCCCTTGGCCGGCGCGGAGATGAGCACCTTGCGCGCGCCCGCCTTGAGGTGCTTCTCGGCGCCCTCGCGGCCCGTGAAGCGGCCGGTGCACTCCAGCACCACGTCCACGTTCATCGACTTCCAGGGCAGCGCCGTGGGGTCCTTCTCCGCGGTGACGGCGATCTCCCGGCCATCCACCACGATGCCCTTGTCCGTCGCCTTCACCTCGCCCGGCCACGTGCGGTGCACGGAGTCGTACTTGAAGAGGTGGGCCAGCGCCGACGGCTTGTCGAGGTCGTTGATGGCGACGATCTCGAGGTCTTCCTTGCGGCTGAGCGCGGCGCGCAGGATGCAGCGACCGATGCGACCGAAGCCGTTGATGGCGATCTTGGTGGCCATGATGTCCGTATCTCCTTGAAGTAGGAGTGGGCCCTCACGGCCCACCGTCATGAGTCTCGTAAAGAAGGCGGGCGACCGTAGGCAGGCGCCCCCGCCGAGTCAACGCTTCGCGTGGGCCGCTTTCGAGCGCGAACGCCGGAGCTGAACAATCACCCCGACCAACACCCAGAGCCCGGAGGCCGTTCCCGCTTCCCCCGCCCCGCAGCCGCAGCCGGTGTCCGCCTTGCCGTAATAGACGTCCGGCATCACCTGGACGACCTTCGGCTCCGGCGGCGGGTCCACCGGGGGCGGATCCACGGGCGGATGCGGGTTGCGCTCCCGCACCGCCACGCAGGACGTCAGCGGCCGGGGGCTCACCGGGGGCGTCACGTCCGCGTCGGGCAGGGGCGGCGGCTGGGTGAGCAGCCCCGCCTTCACCAGGAACGCGCCCACCAGCCGCGACCGCGCCTGGTTCGACGCCAGGCCCTCGAAGGGGAAGCCCAGCACCATCACCTGTCCCGCAGGCGTCGTCCCGGAGACGACTCCCGCGCCTAGCGTCGTACCGGCATGGCGCAGCACCTCCGCGCCGCCGCCCGTCGCCGCCAGCACGTCGGTGGCGCCGACGGGGTAGCCCCCGAGCGTCCCGTCATCCAGCGGCGTGGCAGCCAGGTCCGCGAGGAAGCCGCCCGGCGAGCCCTCCACGCGGGAAGCCGGCGCGCCCGGGGCGATGGCCGCGCGCAGGATGTCCGCGACGAACAGCCGGTCCTCCGCGCTGCCCGCGGCGAGCGTGGACACGGTGCGACCGCCCGACAGCAGCAGGTGCCCGCCTCCCGTGACGAACGCGCGCAGGGCGTCCTGCTCCGCCCGCGACGGACCCGCGCCGCCCACGCCTCCGCGCCCGGTGGACCAGTCCACCAGCTTGTAGCCCGTGGGCGTCACGAGCCCCGCCGCCACCGCGGTGCCCGTCGCGCTGTCGAAGGGCAGCGCCGTCTGGGCGAACGCCGCGCCGTGCTGGCGCAGGAAGCTGCCGTCGTTCATGGCCTCCAGGTAGACGCGCAGCGGGGAGTCCAGGTCGTACGGCGTCAGCGTCTCGCCACAGGCCACCGTGGCGTCCAGCCGCTCGTACGCGTTGACGAGCAGCACCGGCGGCGTGCCGCCCACGCGCACGCCCACCGTGGCGGACGGGAACGACTCGCCGCCCGCGTTCACCGCGGCGACGCGGAAGTAGCGCAGCGTGCCCGCGGCCAGCGTGACGGTGGCCTCGGGGTTCTGCACGGCGGTGCCTTCATCCCAGGCCCGTCCATCCGCGCTCTGGTAGAGGCGGTAGCCCGTCGGGGCATCGCGGCCCTCCTCCGACGCGACCAACGGCGGCGCCGTCCACTTCACCTCCACCGCGCCCGGCGCCGCGTTGCGCGCCACGACCGCACCCGGGGCCTCCGGCGGCAGGTTCACCGCCACGCCGTCGCGGGCCGCGAAGTACTTGATGAGGCCCTGCACGATGGCGCGCGCGGCGACGTGGCGCAGACGCGCTTCCTTGAGCTTCGCCGCGTCCGCCGTGTTGTCGTGGTAGGCCATCTCCAGGAGCACGCTGGGCATCTCCGGGTTGTGCGTGGGGTTCACCTCGCCCAGGTTCGCCGAGCGCAGGGTGCGCACCCGCCAGTTCGGATCCACCTCGCGCTTGAGGTCCTTTTCAATCTGCGCGAGCAGCGCCTTCGCCATCACGTCGCTGTCCTTCACGCCGGTGAAGTTGAGCGTGCCGTCCACCGGGTTCGGCCCGTAGACGTACGCCTCCGTGCCCACCACGTTGCCGGACGTGGACGCGTTGGTGTGCCAGGCCACGTAGACGGCGTCCTCGCCCTCCTCGTGCAGCCACGCGGCGAAGCGCGGCCGGGCCGTCACGTCCGCGTTGCGCTCGTTGGAGAGCGCGTTGGCCCCTGATGGCGCGTACACGCTGAAGGGCGCCCCGCTGTACTGCACGTGGTAGCGCGCGCTCTCCTCGAAGCGCGGGCGCTGGAGCGGCCCCTGCGCCGCGTCTCCCAGCAGGCCCCGGCCACCGCCCAGCCGCACCGCGTCCACCGACAGCGTCGCGCCCGTGCCCGCCGCCGAGTCGTTCTGGAGCACCACCGCGCCCGACTCCGGGTGCTGGCCAGCCTTGAAGTAGAAGCGGCCCAGCAGCACCCACGTCCCACCGTGGCGGCGCTGGTTCACCCGGAAGTGGCTCTCCCCTCCCGCGTGCTTCACCACGTAGTGCGCATCCGTCGCGCGCGTGGGGTCGGAGCCGTAGGAGACATAGACCTGGTAGGCCGCGTCCGCCGACACGTTCGGGGTCCACGTGGCGCGCGCGGTGTCGGTGGCCGCCGTGTCCAGCGTGCGTGTGGTGCCCAGCGTGAACGGCTCCACGCCGTTGCCCATGGGCACGGGAGGAGCGCCCCAGCCCTTCTGCTCGGAGGCGTGGAAGCGCCCGAGGTCCCCGTCTTGCGTGTAGCCTGCCTGTCCGTCATCCACGATGGCGAGCAGCGGGTTCAGGTCCGTCTCACGCACCGGTACCACCGTAGCGCCCGCGCCCACGAGCAGGGGCAGCAGTTCCTGGGACACCACCTCCGCGGAGATGAAGTCCTCCACCACGCCAAAGGTGTTGCCCCGCTGCGTCGCCCAGCGCTTCAGCCCGTTGTCGCGGTAGAAGCCGTGCCCGGGGCTCAGGTAGATGACCTTGCCGGACAGCGCGCCCTCGCCCAGGCGCGTCTGCGGCACCCCGGCCGCCTTCACGCCCCCCGCCGGGCCCCGCACCTCGCGCCGCACCACGGGAGGTTCGGAGGCGGACAGCCGGTGCTGCTCGTGGGCTCGCGGGCCCGGCGCTGGGAGATAGTGGACACCGGGGGGCTCCAGGCCCAGGTCATCTCCTTCGAAGCTCGTGGGGGCCCCCTGCGCATGCGCGAGGACACCGGTGCACCACAGGGCCAGCGCGAGCACGCGCGGCCAGGACGACAAGGACGTTCGCATCACGGGGCCGACCTTACCCGTTCACTCAGACGCGGCAATCGAACCCGCGGGTGCTAGCCTGCCGACCCCTTCACTCTCCGATGACCGTTCCTGCACCCTCCCGTCCCCAGTTTCCCTCCCGCCGCAGCAACGGGCTGTTCGCCTCGTTCGGTCACGCGTGGGCGGGGCTCATCCACACCGTCGCCTGGCAGCGCAACATGCGCATCCACCTCATCTCCGGCGTGCTGGTGGGCCTGGTGGGCAGCGGCATCCCGCTGGGGCTCGCGGAGAAGGTGACGCTCATCTTCTGCGTGCTGCTCATCTTCTTCGCGGAGATCCTCAACAGCGCGCTGGAGCAGCTGGTGGATCTGGCCGTGCAACAGTTCGACGAGAAGGCCCGGCTCACCAAGGACGCGGCCGCCGCGGGCGTGCTCGTGCTCGCCGGAGGCACGGTGGTCATCTTCGCCGCCATCCTCGTGAACTACTGGGAGACGGTGCGCACCAACACCGACGCCATCTTCCGGCAGGTCGCGCTGGGCCTGCCCCTGGCCGGGTGCGCCACCATCCTCGTGCTGCCCCAGCCCCGGCCCGCCGCCATTGACGTGCTCGCGTTCCTCGGGGGCTGCGGGCTGCTCGCGATGACGGCGCCCACCTCCGCGAGCCTCGTCTTCACCGCGCTCACCGCCGCGCTGCTCTTCATCGCCGGTGCGGCCGCCCGCGAACGCAGGCGCCACCCCCAGCCCTGAAGACACGGCGCGTCGAAGCCCCTGACGCCCCGGGGGCGACCCGCGACATGCGCGACAGGGGAGCCGGGCGGACAACAAAAAACCGGCGGCCGCCGGTTCGCTTCCTCCACCTTGCGGGCGGGGACCCCGGAACCGGTCCGGAGCCCGCTCACCCGCGAGGGTCTGTCACGCCAGCTTAACGGCCTACGCGCGCTGCTGCCACTCGGGCGCGGACTCCGGTGTTGCCTGGGCGGCAGCCGCCTTGTCACCACCCTCCCGCAGGTCGGTGGTGACCAGCTCCAGCAGTTCCGTCGCGATCCCGATGACCTGGTGCGGCGTGTAGCCGCTTGCACGCAGCTGGGTGAAGAAGGTGCGCGCGAGGATGCGGGTGCTCTTTTGATCGGTGCTCACGGGAATTGCCTCCGGAATCGGCGCCGAACCAGGGGCGCCGCGTCATCACTCGGCTGCTAGGTTCAACCCCCGTGCCAGTCGTTCTCTTCCAAACGAATTCTCCAAGAGTCCCCAGGGGTTGAAGCCCGAAACTGGACGGCACGGGAAGTGGAAGGTGCGAAGGGGGTTACGCACCCGGGGCCTCCCCACCGCCTGGAGACAGGGGGCGGGTGCATCAACGGGTACGCACCTACCCCCTTGCTGGCAGATGAGCGTCTCGTCTTTTCAAGTGCTTGCATTCCCTGGGGGGGCTGGAGCACATACGCGCCCCCACCGAGGAGCTAGAACAAGATGGCGTACCGGGTGAACAACATCGGGCTGTGGCTGGACGAGCCGGAGGAGCTGCTCGGCCAGCGCGCCGCGGAGAAGCTGGGGGTCACCCGGAGTGACCTCGCCTCCGTGCGCGTGGTGCGCTCGGTGCTGGATGCGCGCAAGAAGGGCAGCCCGCGCTACATCTACACGCTGGAGGTGGAGCTGGCCCCGGGCAGGAAGGCGCCGCGCCTGCCGCCGGACGTCAGCGAGGCCCCTCCCCCGCCGGAGGTCCTCCCGCGCGTGAAGGAGCCGGAGAAGCTGCCGCTCATCATCGGCACCGGCCCCGCGGGGCTGTTCTGCGCGCTGGGCCTCTTGGAGCGCGGCGTGCGCAGCATCCTGCTGGAGCGGGGCCGCGAGGTGGTGACGCGCCGCAAGGACGTGGCGAAGCTCATGCGCGACGGGTCGCTCGACCCCGAGAGCAACATGAACTTCGGCGAGGGCGGCGCGGGCGCGTACACCGACGGCAAGCTGTCCACGCGCATCAACCACCCCATGGTGCGCAAGGTGATTGAAGCGTTCGCGCGCTACGGGGCGCCGGACCACATCCTCATCGAGGGCAAGCCGCACATCGGTTCGGACCTGCTGCCCGGCGCGGTGGCGAAGCTGCGCGACGAGCTCATCGCCGGCGGCTGCCAGGTGCACTTCGAGCAGCGCGTGGACGACCTGCTCTACCGCGACGGCCACATCGCGGGCGTGAAGATGGCCGACGGCCGCACGCTGGAGAGCGACCGCGTCATCCTGGCGCCGGGCAACTCCGCGCGCGAGCTGTACGAGCGCTTCGCCGCCGACGGCCGCGTGAGCGTGGAGGCCAAGCCCTTCGCGCTGGGCTTCCGCGCGGAGCACCCGCAGTCCCTCATCAACGGCATCCAGTACGGCGCCGCCGCGAAGCACTCGAAGCTGCCGCCCGCGGACTACAAGCTGGCGGAGAACCTGGACGTGGACGGCGAGGTGCGCGGCGTCTACTCGTTCTGCATGTGCCCCGGCGGCATCGTGGTGCCCACGCCCACGCAGGAAGGCCTGCAGTGCACCAACGGCATGAGCAACTCGCGGCGCAACGCGAAGTTCGCCAACGCGGGCATCGTCGTGTCCGTGTCCGTGGCCGACTTCGAGCGCGAGGGCTTCCGGGGGCCGCTCGCGGGCCTGGAGTTCCAGCGGCACTGGGAGTCCGCGGCGTACAAGCTGGGCGGAGGCCGCTTCTACGCGCCCGCGCAGACCATCCCGGACTACCTGGCCGGCCGCGTGAAGAAGGACCCGGGAGACACCAGCTACCGCCCGGGCCTTGCGCACACGGACCTGAACCAGCTGTTCCCGGAGCGGCTGACGCAGTCGCTCAAGGCGGCGCTGCGCACCTTCGACCGGAAGATGCGCGGCTTCATCAGCGACGAGGGGAAGCTCATCGGCATCGAGAGCCGGACGTCCTCCCCGGTGCGCATCACCCGGGGCAACGACCTGCAGTCGGTGTCCATGCGCGGCCTGTACCCGGCCGGCGAGGGCTGCGGGTACGCGGGCGGCATCGTGTCCTCCGCCATTGATGGACTGCGCATCGCTGAGCAGATTGCCACCGAGCTGACTTGAGGTCCCCTCCCGGTCCGGGCAGGGTGACCGGGGAGGGAAAAACCCATGGCGTACCGCGTGCGCACCCCTGACGGAGAGCTGATGTTCCCCTCGCTGGGCGACATCGAGCGGGCCTACGTGCAGGGGCTCGTGGACCCCGACGACGAGGTCCGCGAGGACGGCGCGGAGAAGTGGCGCAAGGCCTCTTCCCTGCCGGTGCTCGCCCAGGCCCGCAGGCCCCAGGCCCACAAGGACTCGCGCTCCCAGACGCTCACGGTGCTGGGCGCGGTGGCGGTGGGCGTGCTCGCGCTCGTGCTGCTCGTCACCGGCAAGTCGTGGAACGTGCGCATGCTGGGCATCGCGCTGGCCCTGGTGGTCAGCGGAATGCTCACGCGGGTGACATTCAAGGCCTACAAGCGGCCGCCGCCCGTCCTCTAGCGCCGCTCCCTCCCCTGCCCTCCAGGGTGGCGGCGCGGCCCCTGCCGCCAGCAGGCCCCACACAGCGCATCTTTCACGAGGGCGCCCCACGGGGTGCCCCCACCGCGCTGGAGGAGGACGACACCTTGCTCAGCACCTACCTGTCCCGAGAAGCCGCCCGGAAGCTCCGCCATGGCGCACCCTGGCTGCGCCGCGAGGACATCGTCTCCATGGAGGGCGAGCCCGAACCCGGCACGCCCATGCAGCTCAAGGACGAGGATGGGCAGCTCCTGGGCCTGGGAGACGTGGACCTCCAGGCCTCCTATGCCGTGCGCCGCCTGGGCCTGCCGGACGAGGCCGTGGAAGGGCTCATCCCCCGCCACGTCCGCCATGCCTTCGAGCGCCGCGGGCGGCTGGTGGATGATCCTCGCTTCTGCCGCATCGTGAACGATGACGGGGACGGGCTGCCGGGCCTCATCGTGGACCGCTACGATTCGCACTTCGTCGTCCAGACGCTCACGCGCTCCATGGACGCGCGCAAGGAGGAGATCACCCGCACGCTGGTCGAGGTGACGGGGGCGGCGTCCGTGCTCCTGCGCAACGACACGTTCCGGCGCAAGGCGCTGGGGCTGACCGCGGAGCGTCCGCACGTGATGTACGGCACGCCGCCGCGCTGGTGCCGCCTGCTGGAGATGGGGGCGCGCTTCACCGTGGACCTCACCTACGGCAAGGGCACGGGCTACCAGTATGATCAGCGCGAGCTGCGCCGCTTCCTGGGGCGCACCGGCAACGGGGACCGGGTGCTGGACGTGGCCTGCAACGTGGGCGGCCTCTTCGTCCACGCGGGGCGCCACGGGGCGAAGCAGATCCTCGCCTTTGACGGCAACGCGGACTCCGCGGACCTGGCGCGGGAGAACGCGGAGGCGAACGGACTGCTCGGCCGGGTGACGGTGGAACAGGGCGAGCCCCTGGCGGTGCTTCGGGCCCTGAAGGACACGTTCGACCTGGTGCTGCTGGACACCCAGGGCGTGGCGTCCGAGGAGGCCTTCATCGAGCAGGTGCGGCTGGCGCTGCGGCGCACCCGTCACGGCGGGCGCCTGCTGGTGGTCGGCTACCACCCCCCGCTCGGGCTGGGGTCGTTCAACGAAGCGGTGGCCACGGCCTGCGAACAGGAGGCGCGCATCGCCTTCCGGCTGGTGCGGATGGGCCTGCCGCCGGACCACCCGTCGCCGGTCGGCTCCCCGGGGACCGAGTACCTGGAGGCGGTGGCGCTCGAAGTGAGCTGAGCGGGGTGCATGTCTTGGCTCGCCTTGACGGGCCTCCTCGGTGGTAGTGTCCGCGGCCGCGATGACAACCGAAAATGAGTCCCAGGCCGCGACTTCCACCCCGGAGGCTTCCGTCGAGACCGTCCGCAAGGTGTACGCGGTCGATCTGCGCGAGAAGGACCGCGTCAACACCGTCTTCCGCGTCACCAAGAAGGAGAAGGTGAACGCGCGCAGCGGCAAGGTGTTCCTCTCGCTGTCCCTGGCCGACAAGAGCGGCACGGTGGACGCCCGCGTCTTCGACAAGGTGGACGCGCTCGAGCCCACGTTCCAGACCGGTGACTACGTCCTCGTGCAGGGCGGCGTCATCGTCTTCCACGGCCGCACGCAGGTGGTCGTGGAGGCCGTGGAGCGGCTGGACCCGGAGCCGCTCGACCCCAAGGAGTTCGAGCCGCCCCCCGCCCCGCCCGCCGAGGCGAAGCCCGCGAACGAGGCGAAGGAGCCCCGCGAAGCGAAGTCGGGCGAAGCGAAGTCCGGCGAAGCGAAGTCCGGCGACGCGAAGGCTGGCGAAGCGAAGTCCGGCGACGCGAAGGAGCCCCGTGAGCCCAGGGCGGACGGCAAGCCGGAGCCCCGTCACGAGGGCGGCGGTGGCCCGCGCGCGGTGGGGCAGATCCGCGAGCTGATCAACGAGCGCGTCAACGACCCGTACGTGAAGCAGCTCCTGGTGGCGTTCCTGGACGACGCGCAGGTGGCGGCGGGGCTGCCCGTCGCTCCGGCGGCCAAGGGCGTGCACCACGCGTGGCGCGGAGGGCTGGCCGAGCACGTCCTGTCGGTGATGCGCCTGACGCTGCGCGTGTCGGACCACTACCCCATGGCGGACCGCGACCTGCTCCTGGCGGGCGCGTTCCTGCATGACGTGATGAAGGCGGGCGAAGGCTCGTCCGACAAGGGCTTCGAGAACACCGACGAGGGTCGGCTCGTGGGCCACGCGGTGCTGGCCGCGCAGAAGATCCGCGAGAAGACGCTCGCCATCCCCGGCTTCCCGCCGCTCCTGGAGCAGCACCTGACGCACCTGGCGATCTCCCAGCAGGGGCAGGCCGGGGCCGGCACCGCGAAGCCGCCGATGACGCTGGAGGCGCAGATCGTCGACGCGCTCGGTGCGCTCGACGCGCGCATCTCCTCGTGGGTGGAGGCCATGCAGCGCGATCCGAACGACCGCTGGACGGACCACCTGCGCGCCTATGACCGGCCGCTCTGGAAGGGCTCCGTGCCCACCGGCCGCGGGCGTGCCCCGGTGGAGGGCGGCGGCAGCGGCCGTCGAAAGCACCGCGAGGAGAAGCGCAAGGCCCGGGCCGACAAGGGCCCGCAGGCGGCGCAGGCCCCCGCCGGAGCCGAGGGCAGCGCGGCCC
>NZ_RAWB01000499.1 GCF_003612055.1 Corallococcus llansteffanensis | reverse complement strand
GCCAAGGCGGCCCCCGCCAAGTCCACGAAGCGCCGCTAGGGAAACAGCCGGAAGCCGTCTCCGGACACGCACCGCAAGGGGAATATGGCCTCGCCGGGGGGATTGCATTATCCCTCGACTCCCCTATGCGCACCTTCCGTCGCGGCCTGACCGCGCTCGCCCTCGTCGCTGGCCTTGGCCTCACCGGTTGCCCTCGGCCGTCCTCCGTCGTCGCGCCCCACGTGCTCGAGTCCGCCGCCGAGCGCGCCGGACAGGGTGACGCCGAAGCGCGCACGCTCGCGTTCGCGGGCTTCCACGCGTACCTCATCGCGGGCGACGTGGGGCTCGCCCAGCAGCGCTTCGACGCCGCCGTGAAGAAGGACCCGGGCGACCCCTACGCCCTGGAGGGACAGGCGCTGCTGGCCCGGCGCAAGGGCCAGTCCGACCGCGCGCTCGCGGCGTCGCTGGAATTGGTGAAGCGCGCTCCCCGCCACCCGCTGGCCGCCATCGCCGCCCGCTACGTGCTGGACCGCGTGGGCACCTCGCGCGCGGAGGACGACGCGCTGCTCAAGGGCGTGGACGCCGCGCTCGCCGCGGGCGCCCAGGGCGAGACGGCCTACCTGCTGCGCGCCGCCAGGCTCGCGGTCGCGAACCTCCGCGCGGACACGGCCGCCCAGGCGCAGGCGCTCAAGGACCTGGGCGGCGCGGGTGAGGCCACGCTCGTGGGCCCCTTCTCACCCTTCCACGTGCTGGCCATCGACGAGCCCATCGCCCCGGAGAAGGACGGCTCGTTCGCGGGCCCCTTCACGGGCGCGTACGGTCCGCTGACCGCGCGCACGCTGCGCTCGCCGGACGGGCGCCTGGACCTGGGCGGCGAGCCCGGCCACGGGGACATGTACGTGCTGGGCATCGACGCGGAGGTGGCGGAAGCCGGCGTGTACGTGCTGCGCACGGTGAGCCAGACGTCGCACCGCGTGCTGATGGACGGCGCGCCGGTGCTGGAGCGCCGCGACTGGGCGCGCACCGCGTCCACCGTGTCCGCCCGGGCGCTGGAGCTGCCCGCGGGCAAGCACCGCTTCGTGGTGAAGCTGTCGCGCGACAACTCCATGGGCGGCCTCACCTTCGCGCTGCTCAAGGCGGACGGGAGCGCGTCGCAGGTGCGCCTCACCGCCGCCACCGGCCCCGCGCCCGTCTGGACCGCCACGCTGGACGAAGCCGAGGCCCCGTCCGTGTACCCGGGCGCGGAGGACCTGGCCCAGGCGCTCCAGTCCGAGGCCGGTGAGCTGCTGGGCGCGTTCCTCGCGGTGCGCGACGGCCTGTCGCGCGACCTGGACGGCACGCGGCGGCTGATGGCGAAGCTTCCGGCCACGACGCCCGCGGTGCTGACCCTGCGCGCGGAGCAGGCCGCGCAGGACCGCACCATCCCGTCCAAGGTGGCGCGCGGCCGGGCCACGCGCGACCTGGAGGCGGCGCTGGCGAAGGACCCGGGCAACGTGTCCGCGCTGCTGCTGCGCGCGGACCTCTTCCTGGATGACGGCCAGCCGACCACCGCGCTGGACACGCTGAAGACGGCGCGCGACGCGGCGAAGCCCGCGGGCTTCCCGGTGCACCTGCTGCTGGCCCGCGCGGCGCTCGCGCTGGACGTGGACGCGCTGGCGGAGACGTCGCTCGCCGCGGCGCTGGAGGCCCAGCCGGGGCTGTGCGAGGCGCTGGGGCTCCAGTACTCGCTGGCGCGGCGCCGGGACGCGACGGCGCGCAGCGACGACCTGATGAAGGCCCAGGAGGGCTGCCCCGGCGCGGAGGCGCGCAAGGTGGATCACCTGCGCACGCGGGGGGACATGGAGGCCGCGGCGAAGGGCTCCGCGCAGCTGCTCGCCCAGGACCCCACCAACCTCAACGCCGCCGCGGCGCTGGCCACCGCCTACATCAGCCTGCGCCGCTACGACGACGCGGCGAAGGTGCTCCAGTCGCTCGCGGCCGTGTGGCCGCGCAACACGGAGCTGCTCAAGCGGCTGGCGGACGTGCGCGAGTACGCGGGCCAGGGCGCGGAGGCGCTGAAGCTGCGCGAGCAGGCGCTGAAGCTGGACGGCAGCGACCTGCCCCTGCGCCGCGCGGTGGAGCGCGCGAAGACGGGCAAGGAGCTGCTGGCGGCCTACGCCATCGACGGGAAGGAGGCGCTGAAGGCCTATGAGGCGGCGCCCATCACCGGCGGCAGCGCGGCGGCGTACGTGCTGGACGCGGCGGCGGTGCAGGCGTTCCCGGACGGGTCGCTCGTCAACCGCATCCACACCATCCAGAAGGCACTGGAGCAGTCGGGCGTGCAGGACATCGCGGAGGTGAACATCCCCCGCGGCGCGCAGGTGCTGGCGCTGCGCACGCTCAAGGCCGACGGCCGCGTGCTGGAGCCGGAGAACTTCGAGGGCAAGGACACGGTGAGCCTCCCCGGCGTGCAGGTGGGGGACTCCGTGGAGGTGGAGTACCTGCTGGCCGAGGGCGAGCGCGGCCCCGCGCAGCCGGGCTTCACCGCGTCCGCCTTCTACTTCCAGATCGCCAACCAGCCGAACGCGTGGAGCACGTACACCGTCGTCGCGCCCAGGGGCAGCGGCATGAAGGTGGACGCGCACGGCATGAAGGCGCCGGCCCCGGAGGTGAAGGGCGACGTGGAGGTGTTCCACTACGACGCGCGCCGCGTGCCGCCGTTCATCCCGGAGCCGGACGCGCCGCCCACGGGCAACGAGTACCTGCCCTTCGTGATGGTGGGCGCGGGCGAGACGGGCAACGACGGCCTGGCGCGCGTGTACGGCGACGCGTTCCAGGACCGGTGGATGCGCACCGCGGAGGTGGAGGCGTTCGCGCGCGAGGCCACCGAGGGCAAGAAGGGCCTGGACGCCGTGAAGGCGCTGCACGCCACGGTGATGAAGCGCTTCTCCGGACGGGACGCGAGCCTCGCGCAGTCCGCGGCCTCCACCGTCGCGCAGGACCGGGGCAGCCGCCTGTCCGTGATGAAGGCGGGCCTGGAGGCGCTGGGCATCCCGTCGCGCGTGGCGGCGGTGCGCACCTTCAACACCGACCCCGCGACCTACCTCTTCCCGGCGGACGCGCTCCTGCCCTACGCGGCCCTGCGCGTGGAGGTGCCGGGGGAAGCCCCCGTGTGGGTGGACACGTCCGTGCGCTTCGGCCCCTTCGGTGAGCTGCCCGAGGCGGCCATGGGCGAGCGCGAGGCGTACCTGCTGCCGGAGCCCGGCAAGCCGCTGGAGAAGGTGAAGACGCCCGCCCTCAAGCCGCGCGCGGGCAAGGACGTGAAGCTCACGCTGGAGATTGGCACCGACGGCAAGCTCACCGGCCAGGGCGAGGAGACCTACTCCGGCTTCGACGCCGCGCAGATCGCCGACGCGTTTGATCAGCTCTCCGCGGAGAACCGCAACCAGGCGCTCCAGGGCGCGGTGTCGCGCTACTTCGCCGGCGCGGAGCTGTCGTCCGTGAAGCTGGAGCACGCGCAGGAGGTGGGCGCCCCGTTCGTGCTGCGCTACGCGTTCACCGTGCCCCGCTTCGGACGCATGGAGGGCGACAACCGCATGGCCCTGGGCCCCCTCACCTTCCCCGCGCTCCTGGGCCGGCGCTACGTGCAGGTGAGCTCGCGCTCGACGCCGCTCTACATCGACGACACGGAGGCCAGCCGCACCAGCGTCACCCTCACCCTGCCCCAGGGCTGGAAGCTCAGTGATCCGCAGGCGGGCCTGAAGGTGGACAGCGAGTTCGGCCACTACACCCGCTCGGAGAAGCAGGACGGCCGCGCGCTCACCATCGCCGAGTCCATGCTCCTGCCCCGCGCCCGCATCACCCCCGCGCAGTACGAGAAGTTCGCCGCCTTCGCCGGGGACGTGGACCTGCTCCAGGTGCGCGAGCTGTTCCTCGTGAAGAAGTAGCGACGGCGACACGACCTTCCAGGAATTCAGCTATTCCTGATTGATGACGTCTTGTGTTAACGGGCTCCTGGCCGGGGTGGTTCCTCCGGCCAGGAGCCTTTTCACATGAGACATCAGGATTGGATTTCGCTCGGGGCGTGCGCGCTGCTGGGGCTGCTTGGCGCGGGGTGTGGCACGCCCGCGTCTCCTTCGGATGGCGCGACGGGGCCGGAGCTGGAGACGCAGCGCGCGGGCGCGGCGGTGAAGGTGCCGAAGTCGGTGGGCAAGAAGGTCTACGTCCACCTGATGCCCTGGTTCGAGACGCGGGCCACGTCGGGCAACGGGGCGTGGGGCATCCACTGGACCATGGCCAACCAGAACCCGGACGTGGTGGACGGCTCCGGGCGGCGGCAGATTGCGTCGTACTACTACCCGCTCATCGGGCCCTACGGCTCCGGGGACCGGGACGTCATCGAGTACCAGCTGCTGATGATGAAGTACGCGGGCGTTGACGGGGTGCTCATCGACTGGCCGGGCACCATCAACGCGTTCGACTACCCGAAGAACCGCGCCAACACCGAGGCCATCATCGCGCAGACGGCGGCGGTGGGGCTGGACTTCGCGGTGGTGTACGAGGACCACAACGCCCAGCTCGCGTACGACGCGGGCGCCATCACCGACAAGTTGGGCGCCGCGCGCAATGACATGGCGTACCTGCGCGACCGGTACTTCAACCAGCCCAACTACATCAAGGTGGACAACGCGCCGCTGCTGCTCGTCTTCGGGCCGCAGACGTTCCAGTCCGCCGGGGAGTGGACGAACGTCTTCTCACCGCTGAGCCAGAAGCCGACCTTCCTGACGCTCTGGTACGAGTCGGGCGAGGCGGGCGGGAACGCGAAGGGTGAGTTCGCGTGGATCTACCCGGACTTCACCGCGGGCCTCACGCACTTCTACAACAACCAGCCTTCGCCCCTGAAGTTCGGCTCCGTGTACCCGGGCTTCCGGTCGTTCTACACGGCGGGCGGCTGGGGCGGGCCCACCTGGGAGATCGCCCACAACGGGCTCACGGCCTTCAACCAGACGCTGGACCTGGCGAAGAACGCGGCCAGCATCAACCACTTCCAGCTCAACACGTGGAACGACTACGGCGAGGGGACGATGATCGAACCCACGCGCGAGTTCGGCTACGGCTTCCTCACGTCGCTCCAGCAGAAGCTGGGCGTGCCGTATTCGCAGAGCGAGCTGGAGCTCATCAACACCCTGTACCAGCAGCGCAAGCAGTCCGCGGGCGACGCGACCCGGCAGGCGCAGCTGGCCCAGGCCGCCTCCGCGCTGTCCGCGCTGGACATCACCCAGGCGCGCAACATCCTCAACGGCGGAGGCACGGGCAGCGGCCCCTCCGTCACCAACGGCGGCTTCGAGTCCGGCATGTCCGGCTGGACGACGTGGACGCCCAACGGCACCTCGGGCGCGGCCTTCACGGAGACGTACAACGGCGGGCACGCGAGCGCGAACCACCTGACGCACTGGAGCGGCGCGCCGTTCGAGACGTGGACGTACCAGGCCCTGTCCGGGCTGGCGTCGGGCAACTACAAGGTCCGTGCGTGGGTGCGGAAGGGCGGCGGCTTCGACATGGCGCGCTTCCAGGTGAAGGGGTGCGTTTCGTGCACGTTCGCGTTCACCTCGCTGGGCACGTACGGGGACTGGACCCAGGTGGAGACGCCCGCCGTGTCCGTGACGGGCGGCTTCCTGGAGTTCGGCTTCCACACGCGGGCCCTCACCGGCAACACCGCCAACTTCATCCACATGGATGACGTGTCGGTCATCAAGCTGTAGCGCGCGAGGGGGTGCCCGGGCCTCGCGGGCCCGGGTGCCTCTTCACGGTTGCTGGAAGATGGCGACGGTCGGCGTGCCGTCCTCGCCGATGTAGCCGCGGTACATGCCGCTGGAGTTGAAGGGCATGGCCACGTGGCCCTGGCGGTCCATGGCGATGACGCCGCCCTCGCCGCCCGCCTTCACGAGCACGTCGTGGATGACGAAGTTGGCGGCCTCCGGCAGGGGCAGGTCCTGGTACTCCACGCGGGCGCAGATGTCGCGCGCCACCGTGTAGCGGATGAAGAACTCACCGTGGCCCGTGGCGGACACCGCGCAGCGCTCGTCCGCGTAGGTGCCCGCGCCGATGATGGGCGCGTCCCCCACCCGGCCGAAGCGCTTGTTCGTCATGCCTCCCGTGGACGTGCCCGCCGCGAGGTTGCCATCCTGGTCCAGGGCCACCGCGCCCACGGTGCCGAACTTGTGGTCCCCCGTAATCGGATCCACGCCCGGCGTCAGCGGCGCAGCGGCCTGTGTTCCTGGCTTCGCCGGAGGAGCGGCCTGTGTTCCCGGCGTCGCGGGAGGAGCGGCCGGCGTTCCTGGAGCGGCGGGAGGAGCGGCCTGCTTTCCCGGCGTCGCGGGAGGAGCGGCCGGTGTTCCCGGCGTCACGGCCGGTGTTCCCGGCGTCGCGGGAGGAGCGGCCTGCTTTCCCGGCGTCACGGGCGGAACGGCCTGTGTTCCCGGCGTCACGGGCGGCTGTCCGGGCACGGGGTGCGAAGCAGCCGGCGTTCCGGGAGTGGCGGGCGGAGCGGCCGGTGTTCCCGGCGTCGCGGGTTGCTGCTGATCAGGTGTCGAGGGTGGCTGTCCCGGCGTCGCGGGCGGAGCGGCCTTCGCCTTCTCCTGCTCCAGGGCCCGCTGGAGGCCCTGCCAGCGCTCCTCCGTGTAGAAGTACTTCGCGTCCACCAGGGGCATGCCCTGCGACTGCGCGAACGCCTCCGCGCCGTCCCCCACCATCATCACGTGGGGGGACTTCTCCATCACCAGCCGCGCCAGGTCGATGGGGTTCTGGATGTGGCGCACTCCGGCCACCGCGCCGGCCGCGCGCGTCTTGCCGTCCATCACGGCCGCGTCCAGCTCGTTCACGCCGTCGTGGTTGAACACCGCGCCCTTGCCGGCGTTGAAGTACGGCGAGTCCTCCAGCACGTGGATGGCGGCCGTCACCGCGTCCAGGCTCTTGCCTCCCTTCGCCAGCACCGCGTGGCCCGCCTGGAGCGCCTGGGTGAGCACGGCGCGCATCGCCGCCTCGCGCTCCGGGGAGAGGTTCTCACGCGAAATCACTCCCGCGCCGCCGTGGATGACCAGCCCCCACTTCGGCTTCACCCGGGGCGGTGCATCCGTGCGCAGGGCGGCCTCGTCGCGCGCGGCCCCCTCCTGGGTCGACGTGACACAACCCAGGGGTGCCAGCAGCAGCACGGCGCCCGCGAGCAGGCTGCGGTGCATCCGAGGGGAAGACGAGGGAGACATGCCGTGCACCTCCAGAGAAGACCCGTCCTAAAGCCGTTCGCCCGGGGCCTGTCCAGGACCGACGCATGCCGCGCTGCACCAAGGGCCTGGGGACTGTCCCACCACCGGAACCACGAGCCCCTGTCTGCCCGGTTGCCC
>NZ_RAWB01000498.1 GCF_003612055.1 Corallococcus llansteffanensis | reverse complement strand
CCGAGGGATGGATGGGGCTGGGAGGAGGGGCCTCGGCGAGGGGCTGTTGCGAGGGTGAACCCAGCATGAACCAGAGGCCTGCCCCTGCCGCGAGCAGTCCTCCCGCGCCCACCCCATAGAGCATCCGGCGTGAGGATGGGCCCGGCGACGGAGCGGGAGGATCCGGCTCCGTCGTGCCCGTGATGGCGGTGTTGGGACGCTTCGCGGCCCGGGCGATGCGTCGGGTCTGGATTCCCTCCTGGACCGCCGGTGTCACGGGCTCCGGCACCACCACGCCCGCACCCCAGGACTTCATCTCCTCCTGGAAGGTCCCTGGCACCGACAGTTGCCGGCCCGCCTGCACCAGGTCCTTGCGGAACAGCACCCGCAGCAGGTGCGCGACGCTCAGTGACGAGAAGCGCGGATGGTTCGAATACAGGAACCCCGCCAGGGCTTCGCCAAAGGCATGACTGGATTCAAAGCGCTGGTCCCGGTCCGGGGTCAGCGCCTTCATCACGATGTCATTCAATTCGGTGGGCAGGTCCGGTCGCAGTTCGCTGAGCGCGGGAATCTCACCGCGCGCCACCCGCATCATCACGACCTGGGGCGCACCGTCCACCGGCAGCTTGCCGCACAACAACTCATACAGCACGACGCCCGTGGCCCAGACATCCGTGCGGGCATCCACCTCTTCCCCGCGTGCCTGCTCCGGCGAGAAGAAGAGGTACTTGCCCTTCACGACCCCGGGCTCTGTCCTGACGCCTCGCAGGAGCTTGGCCTTGGCGATGCCGAAGTCGACGATCTTGATCTGGCCCTCGTAGCCGACGAGGACGTTGTCCGGAGAGATGTCACGGTGGACGATGTCCAGCGGCGCGCCGCTGCTGTCCGTGCGCGTGTGCGCGTAGTGCAGGCCCCGGCACATCTCCATCGCGATGAAGACGGCGACGGGAATGGGCAGCGCGGCCATGCCACTCTTCATCGCGCGCTTCAGGACGCGGTGGAGGGGTTGGCCATCCACGAACTCCATCGCGAGGAAGTACTCACCATCCACCCGGCCGAAGTCGAAGACCTGCGCGACGTTGCCGTGGGAGAGCGTGGCGGAGATGCGCGCCTCGCTGATGAACATGGAGATGAAGGCTTCGTCGTCGGCGTACTCGGGGAGGACCTTCTTGATGAGGACCGACTTGGTCACTCCCGCGGCGCCCATGAGCTGCGCGCGCCACGTCTCCGCCATGCCGCCCCGGCCCAGCCAGGACACCAGCTCATACCGTCCGAAAGTGTCTCCAGCTTGCAATCCCATAGGGACGTACTCTAGCCCGATCGCGGATCAGTTCGGCGACGTGGCCATCTTGTTCTCAATCATCTTCTTCAAGACGATGGGGCGCTTGGGATGGTCCGTGGGCGCGAGCAGCAGGAACCGCTCATAGCTCTGCGTGCTCTCCCGGAACTGTTCCAGCTTCGCCTGGACGGCCCCCTGCAACATGTAGCATTCGGGCTCTTTGGGGAGCCGCGTCGTGCATTGCGTGGCCACGCTGAGGGCCTCTCCCCAGCGCTCCTGCATCATGAACCGCAGGGTCGTGCTCCGCAGGGAGTCCAGCTCCGGGTCGTTGCTGCTGGCGGCGCCACCGGGCCGCGTCGTCGGGTTGGGCTCGCTGCGTCGCGGTGGCGTCGGCAGGGCCTTCAGGCGGTCCGAGACGGCGCCCCGCCGGGGATCCGTGGCCTGGGTGACCTCCAGGAAGGCGCGGTAGTTGAGCGCGCTCTTGTCGAAGGCCCGGAGCCGCTCGTAGGTCAGGCCCGCCGTCAGCCGGCAGTCCGCGTTGCGGGGCAGGGCGTCCACGCAGGTCTGGACGAGCCTCGCGGCCTGCGTCAGTTCCTTGCTCTTGCTCAAGCGGTCCATGTCCGCCAGCAGCCGGGCCACGCGCGCGTCGTCCCAGTTGTCGGCGGGGGCTGGCTTCGTCGGTGTCACCGTCGGCTTCGGGGTCGGCGGTGTCGGCTCCGAGGGAACGAGGAGATCCGAATCCTCCGTGTCAACGCCTGCATCCTCCTCGGCGGGGGGCTGCGGCTCCGGTGCGGTGACGGGCGTGGCTCGCACCACGGGCGTGACAGGCGCGGGCTGGAGGCGGCTTTGCGCCGCGGGCCGGGACAGTTCCCACCAGAGGCCGCCGCCCAGCGCGACAAGCGCCACGCCGCCCAGGGCGAACCGGGCCAGGCGTGGCAGGGACCGGGTGGGTGCGTTCACCGCGTCCGTGGGAGGAGGCCGGACCGTCTCCTGGGAGTCCTGCGTGACGACGGACACGGGGCTGGGAGCGGGAGGCGGCGTCGGCACCGCCCGGAGGAGCCGCCGGGTGGGTATCTGCTGCTGCGCCGAGGGCTCCCGCCAGGCCTTGAGCTCCGCCAGGAAGTCGTCCGGCACCGCCAGCGCGCGGCCCTCCTGGTGCAGGTCGCCCCGGAACAGCACCCGCAGCAGGTGCGCGATGCTCATCGCGGAGAAGCGCGGGAAGTTCGAATACAGGAACCCCGCCAGCGCATCGCCGAACGCATGGCTGGAGGCGAAGCGCTGCGTCTGGTCCGGGTTCAGGGCCTTGAGGACGATGTCGTTGAGCTCGGCGGGCAGGTCCGGCCGCAGCTCGCTCAGCGGAGGAATCTCGCCGTGAGCGACCTTCATCATCACGACGTGGGGCGGGCCATCCACCGGCAGCCTGCCGCACAGCAACTCATACAGCACGACGCCCGTGGCCCAGACATCCGTGCGCGCATCCACCTCTTCCCCGCGCGCCTGCTCCGGGGAGAAGAAGAGGTACTTGCCCTTCACCACGCCCGGCGCCGTCTTGAAGCCCCGCAGGAGCTTCGCCTTGGCGATGCCGAAGTCGACGATCTTGACCTGGCCCTCGTAGCCCACGAGGACGTTGTCCGGGGAGATGTCGCGGTGGACGATGCCCAGCGGTGCGCCGCTGCTGTCCGTGCGTGTGTGCGCGTAGTGCAAGCCCCGGCACATCTCCATCGCGATGAAGACGGCGACGGGGACGGGCAGGGCGGCCATGCCACTCTTCATGGCGCGCTTGAGGACGCGGTGGAGCGGCTGGCCGTCCACGAACTCCATGGCGAGGAAGTACTCGCCATCCACCCGGCCGAAGTCGAAGACCTGCGCGACGTTGCCGTGGGAGAGCGTGGCGGAGATGCGCGCCTCGCTGATGAACATGGAGATGAAGGCTTCGTCGTCGGCGTACTCGGGGAGGACCTTCTTGATGAGGACCGACTTGGTCACTCCCGCGGCGCCCACGAGCTGGGCATGCCACGTCTCCGCCATGCCGCCCCGGCCCAGCCAGGACACCAGCTCATACCGCCCGAAGGTGTCTCCGGCTTGCAGTGCCATTCCCGGCCTACCTTACCCCCAGAATCCTGGATGGGCCGAGTAGACGACTCCCCGACTGTTTGACGCTGGAGTGGCCCCCCTTCCGGCCGGAGGGCAGGCGGCCTGGGGGATGTAGGGCGGGGCCTCACCCCGCGTCGTGGCGGGAGGTCAGGGCGCCTGCGCCGAAGTGCCGGCCGCGAGCGTGACGTACAGGCGGCCCAGCTCGGTCAGCTCGCCGGAGGCCCCCAGCAGGTTGATGGCAGGGATCTCATTGTTGCGCCCGGAGAACCACGCGTAGCGCTCCACGCTGGGTTCCGACTCCAGCCAGGTGATGGCGTCCACCATGTACTTCTTCTGCACGTCCACGGTGATCTCGCTGGCGGGGCGGTCTCCGCAGGCGAACTCGGTCAGCCAGAGGGGCTTGTTGTACTTCTTGAACTGGCCCACGTACCACTTGAGCGCGCCCAGGTCGCACGCGTACCAGTGCACGGCGATGGCATCCACCTGGCAGCCCTGGCAGGCCTTGAAGAAGGCATCCAGGTACGCCACGGGGTCGGTGAAGGTGACGCCGTCCTCCGACACGCAGTCGCCGCAGTAGTTCACCGCCGGTGACACCAGCTTGAGCTGCTTGCGGCGGGCCACCTCCTCCAGCACGGGCCAGAGGGCCGCGGCCTGGCGGGGCGTCTTGTTCGCCTGGCTCTTGAAGTTGGGCTCGTTGAAGCCCAGCAGGTACTGCGAGCCCGCGGGGATCTCCGACGCGAGCTGATCCGCGGTGGGGGTGCCGCCCCAGGCCATCGGTACGAAGGTGACGGCCTGGGAGGCGTAGACGCTCGCCGCGCCGTCCTCGGGCTTGGGCGACCAGTTGTACCACCAGCTCATCCCGGGAGAGAGCGCCTTCAGGTCCGCCGCCGAATGGTAGCCATACGCAATACCACGCTTCGCGCTCTTCGTGGAGACGGGCAGGGGAGGGTCTGTCTGGGGTTGCCCGTCGGCGGGGTCGCACGCGAGGAGCGGCAGCAACAGGACGGCCAGGGACAGCGTCGGGAGGCGCCAGGTGCGGGTCATGGGGGGAACGCTACACGGCTCCGGGCTTGAGCACGGTGTCGTAGATGCGCTGGGAGAGGCCGGCATCCAGGAAGTCCATCTCCCCGCCGACCATGGACAGGTACCTCGCGGCGTCGGGGTTGCTCGTGCCTTCCTTCGCCGCGCCGCCGGGGCCCATGAAGTGGGACAGCAGGCCCGTCTGGACGGTGGTGGGCGCGGTGCCGTCGCGGCCCCAGAGGTAGTGCTCGTTGACGGAGATGGCGCCCAGTCGGGCCATCTGGGACATGTACCAGGCGCCCACGTGGACGTTCTCCCAGGCCTTGCCCAGCTCCGGGTCCTGCGTCTCCTTCGGGTCCCACGCGCTGCCGTCCGCGCGCTTCAGTCCGTCACCGCTCGCGTAGTTGCGGAAGTCCTCCAGATTGGAGGCCGCGCGGGGCTGCAGCAGGCCAATGGTCTTGTCCGGGGCGACCTCGCCGTTGGGGCCGACATTGAGCTTCGGGTCGAAGGTGGACTCCTGCGCGATGTCCGCGAGGATGAGCCGCGCGGCGTCCTGGACCGGCAACTCGGGGAAGTAGCGCTGGGCGGCGCTCAGCGCGGCCTGGGCGATGGCGGGCTTGTTCTTGTCGAACTCCGCGCGCTTCGCGTCGCCCACGCCATGCATCTCCGACCCGACGGGGTGCAGCGACGCGAGCTTGTCCATGTCCGCGATGGCCTGCTTCAGGCCATACGCGTTCTCCACGCCCTGTGTATCCGAGACCGCGTCCACCTGCCCCGTGCCCGTGTTCGCGGGGACCTGCTGCGAGACCGTATCGGTCGGAGGCACCGTCTGGCCTCCCGGGGTGCCCGAGGTGCTTCCGCCCGACGGCGGCGGCATCCGCCCGCCCGTCTGGAGCAGGGCCAGCGAGCGCAGCGAGTCATTGAAGTAGTTCCCGCCAGGGACCTTCTGCATCTCGTTCCACATCGACTCGCGGTAGCCCGCGTCCGGATCCGCGATGGCTCCCGCCGCCGCCATGGAGACCGCGACCGCGTTGTGGTTCTTCTCGATCGGGTCGCCGTTGAGCGCGTACTTGTCGCCGATGTTCTCCACGCCCTGCGACTTCCAGAAGGAGTTCACCTTGTCCAGGTACGCCTTCGCGCGCGGATCATCGTTCCACGCGGCATCCGTGCCGATGCGCCAGGGCGTCCGCATCGCGTCGTAGGAGGAGTTCGGGCCGCGCTCCAGCGGCTTGCCGTTGGCGTCCACCCAGTCCGGCACCAGCCCCGTGTCCTTGGAGCCGGGCTGCTGCAGCGTCTTCTCCAGGATGTCGTAGCTGGAGTCCGCCACCTTGTCCCAGCGCGTGTCGCCGGTGAACTTGCTGAACTCCTTGTAGTACGCGGGCGCGAAGTAGCTGGGATTCGTCTCGTTCGAGCCGCCGAACTTGTCACCTGGCTTGAGCACGTTCGTGCCCGGCTCCACCTCGTGCTCCATGATGTTGTTGATGAGCTTGCCGGCGTCCGCCTTGTAGCCGCCCCACTGCTTGTCGGCGACCACGAGCGCCATGGCCATGTCCTCGTCGGCGTCCGTCGCGCCGTTCTGGCCAAGGGTCCCGCCCTGCGAGTCGAGCTGCCAGTTCATCAGGCCGTTCTCGTTCATGTGGGCCTGCGCGTACTTCCACAGCCCGTTGAACGTGTCCTGGTCCTTGTTGTACGCGGCCAGCATCATCCCGTAGCCAATGCCCTCGGACACCGTGTCGTGGTTGTTCTCCGGGCGCTGCACGCGCAGCGCGCCGTTGGCGCCGTCGGCGGTGACGTACTTGTCCTTCCAGTCCGCATAGCTCTTCTGGATGGCCTCGTCCGCCGCCGCCTGGTTCGGCGCCAACGTCTTGCTCGTGCCGGTCGTGCCCTGTGGCTCCTGGGGTTGCTGACCGGAGAACGCCTTCCAGTCCGCGCCGGTGTTCTTCCCCGCTTCGAAGCCGTCCTTCGCCTCGTAGCGCGCCGGAACGGGCTTCGTTTCCTGCGCGCGTTTGTCCTGGATGACAGGAGGCGTCTGGACCTGGCCGGCCCGGGTGTCCCACTGCTTCGGGGGCTGGGGACGCGAACTGCTGATGGAGAGGGACGAGGCCATGGAGTGCTCCGTTCGGAAGATGTGTAGGGACCGGCTGTCTGGCTTTGTCGGGGGCTCAGATGGCGGGGATGTCCGAGGCGAAGCGGTGGTTGGTCGCCAGCGAGCTGGGATCCGCCTGGTAGGCCGCGAGGATCTTGTGGGCGTTGTTCGCCAGGCTGCGCTCGAAGGCGTGGGCGTCATCATTCCGGACGTCCACGTTGCTGCTGATGCGCTGGTTGGGATCCGTGTAGTTCGAGGCGCCGCCCCGCACGTGGTGCAGGTAGTTGTTGGCGCCCATCGTCCGCATGGCATTGAGGGCGACGTCGACGTTGAGCTCGATGGCCTTCGAGTCCGTCCCGTTGAGCTGGTTCAGATCTCCCGGTACGGCGTCGCCTCCGAAGGACTGGATGAGGTCCTTGTTGAGGTTGAAGGGCCCGAAGTTGGTGGCGGAGCCGTTCTTGCTGAAGTCCGTGCCGCCCTCCTGCATGGACTGCGCGACCAGCAGCGCGGCCTCCTCCGGGCTGGCGCCCGCCTTCGTGGCGGCGTTGAACACCTCGGTCTTCCAGTAGCCCACCGGGTGGCCGTTGTACTGCTGGTTCTCCTCGTAGGAGAGCTCCGGGTAGACCTGCTCGGCGCCATGCGTGCCCGCCTGGACGACGGACTCGGCGCTGACGGCGGCCTCTCCGGCGCCCGCCGGCGTCGTCAGCGGCGTCGGCGTCGTGGCCTGCGTCCTCGGCGTCCCCGAGGCCCCTGCTTCGAAGCTGTCGGTCTGGAACCGCTGGACGATGGGGTGGACCGCCGGGGGCTGCGTGGCCTGCTGCGTCTGTGAAGCCTGCTGCGTCTGGGTGGCCTGCTGCGTGGCGGGGGTGGGCCGGAACGCGGGACGCTGGGTGATGGCGGAGAGGGTC
>NZ_RAWB01000497.1 GCF_003612055.1 Corallococcus llansteffanensis | reverse complement strand
GGGATGCGGCCTCCGGGCCGGAGCGTCGGGCGGTGCGGGCGGGGCTCGCGCTGCTGGCGGACTGGCTCGCGGACTACGAGGCCTGGGTGGCGCGGGACGTGGGGCTGGCCTGGCGGCGCGAGTGTCTGGCCGCGCGGCGCAAGGCGTCCCCCGTGCCCGCGGAGGAGTTGTCGGTCGCCTGGAGGCGGATGGCCGTGCGTGTGCGCGCGACCGACGCCGGAGTGCAACACGCCGCAGTGCAACACCGTGTCGCTCCGATGACCGGAGCGTGAGGAGGACCCATGCTGGCACGACTGTTCCGAGCCGATGCACCGTCCGTCCATGCCCACGTCGCGTGGGAGGACCTGCCGGACGAAGCCCTTCCCACGCCGCCGTTGTGTGACGGCTACGGGAAGGCCCACCTGCCAGTGACGACGCAAGTCCCGGTCGCGCAGGCGTACTTTGATCAGGGCCTGCGCCTGCTGCACCTGGGCTGGGCGCTGGAGGCCCGGCGCGCCTTCGCGGAGGCCGCGCGACAGGATCCGTCACTCGCCATGGCCTGGTGGGGGCTCGCGCTCGCGCGGGGCCCGGGAGCCCGCTTCGCCGCCGACCGCGCGGAAGCCATCCGCAAGGCCCTGGCGCTGGCCGAGGGCACCACCGACCTGGAGCAGCGCCTGGTGGTCGCCGCGAGCCTCCTCGCGGACAAGGGCCCCGCCAATGGCCGGCACGCCTTCGTGCGCGAGATGGAGTTCCTCGTCGACCGCTTCCCGGAGGAGCCCGAGCCCCGCCTGCTGCTCGCGGGCTTCCTGCTGGATGGCTACGAATCCGATGGGCGTCCCGGCCAGGGCCAGCCCTACGCGCAGTTCATCCTGCGCGACCTGCTGCGCACGCATCCGGAGCACGCGGGCGTGCACCTGGCCTGGGTGCAGGCGTGGCTACCGAGCGCGCGACCGGAGACGGCCCGCGCGAGCGCCGAGGCCCTTCCGCTGCTCGTTCCCGCCGGCAGCCCCGCGCTGCTCGCCGCCGGACGGTTGCTGCTGCGCATGGGCCGCGCGGCGGAGGCGAACCGCATCCTGGAGGCCGTGGTGGAGGCGGATGATGCCTACCTCGCCCGGGAGTCGCTGCCGCTGGAGGTCGCGCCGAGCGCGGACGCCGCCCTGCGCCTGTTGAGTGAAGGCTGCGCGGAGGAAGGGCGCTACCGGGCGGCCCAGAAGTGGGCCCGCAAGCTGCGCCAGCGCGTGGAAGCCGCGGGTGCAGGGCCTCAGGCGATCCTCTTCGCGGCGACCACGCTCGTGGCCGCGCACCTGCGCTTCGGCTTCTGCCGCGCGGCGGCGGAGGTCCCGATGGAGCTGGGCGACTGCGCCACCGTCGCGGAGCAGGGCCTGCGTGACGCCGTGCGCCTGTACGCGCGCGGGGCCTGCGCGCTGGAGACGGGACGGTTGGGGGACGTGGAGCGCGCATGCCAGGCGCTGGAGACGCTGGTGATCACCTTGTCGGACGCGCCCCGTTCGGAAGGCCGTGCCCTGTGCCCCCGCGACGTGGCGCGCACGACGGAGGTCGCCGCGCAGGAACTGCGGGGGACGCTGGACGCGAGGAGGGGTGACTCCGGTCGCGCGGAGGCCGCGCTCACCCGGGCCCTGCGGTTGGAGCGGCGCCTGCGGCCGGTGGGGCCCGCGCTCTTCTGCCGTCCGCCGCGGGAGACGCTGGCCCGCGTGCGCCTGCACTCGGGTCGCGAGGAGAAGGCCCTGGAGCTGGCGCTGGAGCGGGCAGGGGAGCGGCCGGGTTGTGGCCACTGCATGCTGCTCGTCGCCGAGGCTCACGTCGCCTGCGAGTGCCTGTCCGAAGCCGCGCGCGACTTCGCCGTGGTGCTGGACCTGTGGCGCGACGCGGATCCGCACCTGCCGGGCCTGCAACGCGCGCGGGGCTTCGCCTCCGGCGGGAGGGGCCGCGCCGCGCTCCGCCGGGTGCCCGATGTGCCGGTGGACACCGCGCCCGCACCAAGGGGCGGGGAGGGCCCCTGGACCGTCCACGGCGGGTGAGCGTCCGCGCGGCCGTGCTTGACGGACGCGCGGCCTTCACGTCACTTGGGAGCACTCGCAAGGAGCCGTCCCATGCCTTCAATCCGCCTGAAGCCCGAGCAGACCGTGCTGCTCGTCGTCGACATCCAGGAGCGGCTGTGCGCCGCCATGGAGCGTGACGCCCTGGACCGCATGCTCGCGCGCACCGGCGCTGCCGTGGAGGGGGCCCGGGCCCTGGGCGTGCCGGTGATTGTCACGGAGCAATACCCGCAGGGGCTGGGCCGCACGCACTCGCTCCTGAAGCTGAAGCTGGGCGAGTTCAAGCCGCTGGAGAAGCTGGACTTCTCCGCCGCCACTCCGGATGTGCTCGCGGTGCTCGGAGATCGCAAGCAGGTGCTCATCGCCGGAATGGAGACGCACATCTGCGTCTTCCAGACCGCGCGCGACCTGGCCGACAGTGGCCGCGAGCCGTGCCTGCTGGCGGACGCCGTGATGTCGCGCGCCGAGGAGGACCGCCGCGTGGGCCTGGAGCTGTGCCGCGATGCGGGCGCGCGCATCCTCACCGTGGAGTCGGCCCTGTTCGACCTGCTGGGCCGCGCGGGCACGCCCGAGTTCAAGAAGGTGTCCGCCGCCGTCCGCTGAAGGAACGGCGGCGGGGTGCCACAGCTCAGGCCTTGCGCTGGAAGGGCGCGCGCACCAACTGCACCAGCATCATCAGCAGCACCAGGACCCCGGAGAGGACGGTCTGCGAACCGCCCACCGGGAAGTCGTAGAAGTACGCGAAGAAGTAGCCGCCCGCGCCCGCGATGCCACCCAGCACGGTGGCGGTGAAGAAGGTCCACGGCAGCCGCAGGTCCAGCACCAGCGCGGCGATGGCCGACAGCGTGGAGAACGCGAAGACGGGCAGGGCGCCCAGCGCGCGCGCGCACACGCCCACCATGATGCCGATGGACACCATCAACACCGTGTCCAGCATCCGCACCGGCAGCCCCTGCACGGTGGCGCCGATTCGATCGAAGCTGACGAAGGTGATGCCCCGGTACCACCACAGGTGCAGCACCATCAGCACGGCGCCCACCACCGCCACGGCGTGGAGTTGGTCGGGCGTGACCAGCACCGCGGTGCCGAAGAGGATGCCCTGGATGTCGTGCGCCTCCTGCGCGATGCGGTCTCCCACGAGGATGGCCGCACCGCCTGCGAAGGCGAACGCGCACCCCAGCAGGCTCTCGCGTGAGAGGCGCAGCCTCGCGGGCTCCACCATCAGCAGCAGCGTGGCCGCCACCGACAGCACCACCGCGCCCACCAGCGGATCCACGTGGACGCCCAGGTGGATCTCCGCGAAGAAGGCCAGTGCCACGCCCAGGCCCGCGGTGTTCGTCACCGCCGCGCTGACGAACACCATGCGCCGCAAGACGACGTAGACGCTGAGGAAGCCCAGCACGCACCCGGCGATGAGCGCGCACAGGATGGGATCCTGGAACAGCTCCCAGGCTGACTGGAACTGCTCCCACTTCGAGGGCTCAAGCAGGACTGTTTCCACGGTGGGGCCCCTGGGGCGCGGTGTTGCAGTAGTCGTCGCCGTACTGGCGGCGGAAGGCCGGATGGCAGAACACGGTGCGCGCATCGCCCATGACGAAGCAGCGGTGCTCGCGGTCCACGAAGAGGATGACGTCGGCGTGCTCGGCCGCCACGGACATGTCGTGGCTCACCACCACCACGCCCAGCCCCCGGTCATGCGCGAGCGCGCACAGCCGCAGCATCGTCTGCTTCTCCGCCACGGCGTCCATCGCCGCGGTGGGCTCGTCCAGGAGCACCACGTCCGCCTCGGTGGCGATGACCCGCGCCAGCAGCGCGCGCTGCTTCTCTCCGCCGGACAGGTCGCGGAAGGGCCGCCTGGCGATGGCGCGCGCGCCCGCCGTGTCCAGCGCCGCCTCCACCTTCTGTCGATCCGCGCGGCTGGGGAAAGGGCGCAGGAAGTTCCACCCCGACAGCCGCCCCCACCCGGTCAGCTCCCGCGCGTGCACCGGGAGCAGCGAGTCGATGGAAGACATCTGCGGCACGTACGCGCTCCGGATGTTGGGCGCGCCGAGCGTGATCTGCCCCGACACCGGGGGGATGAGCCCCAGCAGCGTCTTGAACCAGGTGCTCTTGCCGGAGCCGTTGCGGCCCACCACCGCCACGAACTGCCGGCGGCGCACCACCAGGTCCATGGGCGGCAGGATGTCCTTGCCTCCGTAACCGATGACGAGCTGCTCGCACTTCAGCAGCGGCTCGCCAGGCTCGTGCGCCGCCGCGGTGCGGTGCGCGCTGTCCAAGGCCGTCTCGTGATCACCGTGCGCCACGACTCACCTCCGCGACAGGGCTCACCTGCGCCAGGCGCTCCAGGAACGCGGTGCGAACCGCCGCGTTCCCAGGCGCATCCAGGTCCAGGACGCCGTCAGGCGCCTCCGCCACGGTGGACCAGTCCACCGCGTCGAAGAGCGCCGGGGTCAACTCCAGCTTCAGGCCCAGCTCCACGGCCGGCGCGTTCTCGCGGTCGGACGGCACGTCCAGGTCCCCGGAGAGCACGGCCAGCGGCTCCGCCTCCGCGCCCACCGGGGCGAGGGTGATGCGGAAGTCCCGGGCTCCCGCGAAGCGCGCCGGGACGCGGCTGTCGCGCACGCTGCCCGTCATGCGCACGCCGGTGACGGACCAGCGTCCACGGGACAGCGTCGTGCGCGGCAGCTCGCAATCCGGCTGGCAGTCGAGGCCCACGGACGCGGGCCGCAGCAGGTCCAGGTCGCCGTCCACGGGGAGGTTGGCCACCGTGGTGGTGGTGCTGCCGCCACCACCGCCCAGCTCCGCCTCGATGTCCTCGTAGTCGACGAGCTCGCCCGAGTCGCTGTGGCAGTGCCCGTTGTGGCACAGCGAGTAGCCCGGAGGAGGCGAGGAGGGATCGAACGTCGTGGCCCCGCCACCGCCGGAGCTGGCGAGCAGGTCGATGCTGCCCAGGCGCATGGAGGCCGCGTCCATGCGCAGCTGGAAGTCGGAGGCGAGCGCCTGATAGCCGTCGCCCGCGTCGCGGCCGGACAGCGGCGTGTACGCGGCCTGCACGGAGGGCTTGAGCACCGCGAAGCCCTCGCCCGCGTCGAAGGCGCAGCCGGACAGGAGCGCCACCGGGAGCAGCAGCGCTCCGGGAAGCGCCAGGGGGAATCGTCGCGTCATGTCACGGCCCCTTCCCGGCGAGCCCCTGCTCCAGCCGGCTCACCAGCAGTTCGATGCGCTGCACGTACGTCTGCCCGTTGCGGAAGTCGGTGCCCCCGGGGATGACGACGAGCGGCGCGGGGATCTTGGAGGCCACGAGCTTCGCGGTGCCTTCCGGGTAGTAGTCCTCCTTCACCAGCAGCTTCGCCTTGCGCGCCTTGCCCTGCGCCATCACCTGCGCCAGGTGGGACGGGTTGGGCGGGATGCCCGGCTTGGGCTCCAGGAACGCGATGGTGGTGAAGCCCAGCCACTCCTGCAGGTACGCCGTCGTCCGGTGGTACGCGATGACGGGCGCGCCCTTGAGCCCCGCGAGCCGCTTCTCCCAGCCGGGCTGCGCGGCCTGCACCTCCTGCGTGAACTTCGCGAGGTTGGCCTTGTAGGTGGCGGCGTTCTTCGCATCGAGCTGCGACATGCGCGCCTCGATGCCGCGCGCCACCGTCACCGCCTGCCGCGGATCATAGAGGTAGTGCGGGTTGCCGCCGGGGTGCACGTCGCCCTGGCTGCGGTCCACCGCCGTCGCCGGCACCTCCTGGAGGCGCACGAACTGCGACGCGTCCAGGTAGCCCGTGTTGCCCGTCTGGATGCGGCTGTTGCGCGCGCCCACCTGCAGCGTGGGCAGCCAGCCGATCTCCAGGTCCAGGCCCGCGGTGATCAGCAGGTCGGCGCGGTTGAGCGCGAGCGCCAGGTTCGGCTTGGCGTCCACGAAGTGCGGATCCTGCGTGGGCAGCGCGAGCGCGATGACCTCCACCTTGTCTCCGCCCACGGCCTTGGCCACCGCGGCCAGGTCCGGCAGGGAGGTGACGACCTTGAGGTCCGCGCGAGCAGGGGTGGCGGCGAAGCAGACGACGGCGGCGCACAGGGCCGCGAAGAGGGAACGCATGGAAGGGCTCCAGGAAAGGGGTTCAGAACGCATGGGCACCATGGGCGCCCGTCACCACTTCGAGCGCGAGGAAGGCCGAGTAGTCCGGTGAGGCGCGCCAGCCGACGCGGTCGGTGGCGGCCTGCAGGCGCAGGCGGGAGAACTCCGTGGGCCAGAACGTCAGCTCCGCGCTGACGCGGTGGCGGTCGGAGACCCACTCGGGGTCGAGCGGATCATTCGCGATGCGGCCCTCCTGCGTCCTGGCCGGCGAGCCGAACTCGTAGCGCACGCCCGTGGCCCAGCGGCCGGAGAAGCGCCACACCGTCTGCGCGTAGCCGCCCCAGTCCGTCAGCACGTCGTCGGGAGCCTGACGGCGGCGGTAGAGCACCTCCGCTTGGAGCACCAGCTGCTGCGCGCTCGCCTCCGTGATGGGGCGGAACTTGAGGTAGACGTCCGTGCCGTAGATGCTGGTGTGGTTGCGGTAGCCCGTCGGGTTGGGGCCGGTGGCGGCGGACAGGCCCCACAAGAGCGACAGGTCGTCCGACAGCGGGAAGAACTGCTTCACCGCGCCCGTGAGCTGGAGGTCCAGCGGCGACAGCACGCGCTCGTTGGCGGCGCCGAAGAAGCTGCGCGCGGTGGCCTCGCCCTTCGCGTCGGTGGCGCTGCCAATCACCTCCACGTACCAGGGCAGCGGCGTGAGCCAGGACGTCTCCAGGCCCAGGCCGCGGTTGCCCTCCGCGCCGAACATGCGGCTGATGACGAAGGGCTGATCCACGAAGTCCCACGCGTGCGGGTGGGTGGCGTTGATCCGGCCGAAGCGGGTGAGGAACTGGCCCGCGCGCACCTGGAGGTTGGCGGGCAGGTCCAGCGTCGTGGCGTACGCCTCTTCAATCTCCACGCCGTACTGGCTGAAGACGATGTTGCTGTCGAAGCGGAAGTACGGATCCACCACCGAGCCGATGGACAGCTCCAGCTGCTGGAGGTTGAAGCCGTTCTGCGTCGGGTCATGCGCGCCGCCCTGCAGGGGCTCCTTGTTGGAGAACGCCGCCACGGCGAGGTCCAGGATGAAGCTCAGGTTGAGGAAGCTGGTGCCGCCGGAGATGGCGTTGGGCAGCCGCAGCGGCGTCACGCCGGAGTCATTGGTGGCGGTGGGCGAGGCGGGGGACGTGTCGCCGGACGGGCGCGCGCGGGTGCTGGCGTCCTCGCCCAGGGCCTTCTCAATCTCCGCCATCTCCTCCGGGCTCAGGGCCGGGGTGTCCTCCGCCGGCGCATCCGAGGGAGGCGGAC
>NZ_RAWB01000496.1 GCF_003612055.1 Corallococcus llansteffanensis | reverse complement strand
GTCCCTGAGCGAGAGGTTCATCCCCTGCCCCCCTTGCGACCCAGCAGCTTGCGGATCTGCTCCACCTCCTCCGCCGACAGCGGCACCGCCTCCACCAGCCGCGCCACCAGCGACGAAGGCGTGCCGTCGAACACCGTCGCCACCAGGTGGCGCACGCTCTGCGCCTCATAGGCCTCGCGCGACAGCCGAGCGGAATACAGGTGCCCGCGCCCTTCCTTGCGGCTGTGCACCACACCCTTCTGCTCCAGGATGCGCAGCACCGTGGACACCGACGTGTAGGCCAGCTTGCGCTCCGCGGGCAGCGCCGCGAGCACGTCCGCCACGCTCACCTCCCCCAGCTTCCACACGAGCTGCATCAGCTCCAGCTCCACCGGCGTCAGCGGCCGGGACTCCTCGACGGACGGCGACCTGGACACGGCGGCGACCTCCCTGACTTCGAACTAAAGGCTTAGTTCCGATACAACTAAGCCTTTAGTTGAACCGAGTCAAGCAGGCGGCCAGAGGCGTTGAATCGCGAGGGGGTGCGGATTCCCACGCGCCAGGTGGAGCAAGTCCTTAGACTGCGCTCACATGCTCCACGTCATACCTCTGGGCGGCCTCGGCGAAATCGGCCTCAACGCCATGGTGCTCGCCTGTCGTGGGGAGATGCTGCTCATCGACGCCGGTCTGATGTTCCCCTCGGCGGGAATGCCGGGCGTGGACATCATCGTCCCAGACTTCACCCACCTGAAGCGCAACGCCGCGCAGCTCAAGGGCGTGCTCTTGACGCACGGCCATGAAGACCACATCGGCGCGCTCCCCTACCTGCTCGGCGAGGTGCCGGTCCCCATCTACGGCACGCGCTTCACGCTGGCGCTCGCGCGCAACCGCCTGGAGGAGCTGGGCGTGGAGGCGGACCTGCGCGAAATCGAACCGCGCACGCCCTTCAAGGTCGGCACCGCCTTCCAGGTGGAGGCCACGCGCGTCACGCACACCGTGCCGGACGCGGTGGGCTTCATCGTCCGCACGCCCGAAGGCACCATCATCCACACCGGCGACTTCAAGCTGGATCCGGACCCCATCGACGGGCTGAAGACGGACCTGGAGCGCTGGGGCGAGGCGGGCGACGAAGGCGTGCTGTGCCTGCTGTCGGACTCCACCAACTCCGAGCTCCCCGACGAGACGGGCAGCGAGCGCGTGGTGCAGGCCACCTTCGAGCGCCTCTTCCAGGAGACGAAGGGTCGCATCGTCGTCGCGCAGTTCTCCTCCAACCTCCACCGCGTGCGGCACCTGTTGGAGCTGTGCGAGCGCACCGGCCGCCTGGTCGCGCTCCAGGGCCGCAGCATGGTGCGCAACGTGGAGCTGGCGCGGGAGATGGGCTACCTCCAGGTTCCTGACTCGCTCTTCGTGCACCTGGACTCCGTGCCCAAGCTCGCGCCCCACCGCGTGGCGGTGCTCACCACCGGCGCCCAGGGCGAACCCCGCGCGGGCCTCACCCAGCTGGCCAACGGCGACGGGCCCGTGCGGCTGGAACCCGGCGACCTGGTCATCGTCAGCGCCCGCCCCATCCCCGGCAACGAGCGCTCCGTGGGCGCGCTGCTCGACCAGCTCCACTGGCGCGGCGCCCGCATCGTCTACGCCCAGGTGGAGCCCGGCGTGCACGTCTCCGGACACGCCAGCCGCCCCCAGCAGCGCCGCGTGCTGGACATCGTGCGCCCGCGCAACTTCGTCCCCGTCCATGGGGAAGTCCGGCACCTGCACCGACATCTGACCACCGCGCGCGAGTCCGGCATGGCCCCGGAGGGCCTGCTGCTGGCGCACGACGGCGACGTGGTGACGTTCCAGGAGGGCCAGGGCCGCTTCACGGGCAGCGTGCCGTCCGGCCGCATCCTCCGGGAGCGCTCCGGCAACGGGGTGCTGACGGCGGAGACCCTGGGGGAGCGCAACCGGCTGGCGGAGACGGGCATGGTCGCCGCGGTGGTGGTGCTCCGGCGCGACACCCAGGCCCTGGTGGCGGGCCCCCAATTGTCCGGCCAGGGGCTCTCTCCTGACGAGCAGGGGGTGCTCTCCCGGGTGGCCCTGGAGGCGAAGGCCTACTTCGAGGAGTTCAACCCCCAGCTTCGCGGGGACGACGCCCTGGCGCGCGAGGAGCTGGTCCGGGCGGTGAAGCGGGCCTTCAAGCAGCACACCTCCCGACGCACCCTGGTGGTCCCCTTGGTCGTCCGGGTGTAGGTATGGTAAGGGCGCCGAAGCCCCCCATGCCCTCCTTCGACGTCGTCTCCAAAATCGACCTGGCTGAGCTCGACAACGCGGTCAATCAGACCAAGAAGGAGCTCAGCACGCGCTATGACTTCCAGGGCGTCAACGCCGACATCATCGTCGCCCCGGACAACACCTCCGTCACGGTGAAGGCCAACAGCGAGGACAAGGTCCAGGCCGCCAAGGAGGTGCTGCTGGTGAAGCTGGCCAAGCGAGGCATCAGCCTGCGGGTGCTGGAGTTCGGCGACATCGAGAAGACGGGCCTCGCCAACGTCAAGCAGCCCATCAAGCTGCAGCAGGGCATCCCGGTGGAGAAGTCCAAGGAGCTCATCAAGGTGCTCAAGGACTCGAAGATCAAGGTCCAGGGCTCCATCCAGGCGGATCAGCTTCGCGTGACGGGCAAGAACCGCGACGACCTGCAGGCCGCCATGGCGTTGTTCCGCAAGGAGCAGGACCGGTTGAGCCTGGACATGCAGTTCACCAACTTCCGCGACTGAGCTCCCCCGCCATGCACGCCGCTCCCCCGGCCCTCCTCACGCTCTGCCTGCTGCTCGCGTCCTCCGCCCCGCTCGCGCAGGAGGCCGCGCGCCCCAGCCGCCCGGTGCCCGTGCTCAAGAAGGCGCCGCGTCCGGAGGGCGGGCTCAAGGACTTCGGCTCGCCGCTGGTGCTCAAGCCGCTGACCGTCGAGGGCGCCACCGCGAACTTCTCCGCCCGGGTGGGCTGGCGCAAGGACACGCTCTTCGTGGGCGTGGAGGCTACGGACAACCAGCTGCTCGCGGGCGACCTCATCACCCTCACCCTGTCCTTCCCGGACGCGGGCCCCACCGCCACGGGCTACACCTACCGCTTCGCCTTCGACGGCCAGCGCACCTCCGCGGCCGACAGCGGCACGCCCCGGTTCGCGCAAGGGCTGGTGAACGCCTCGGTGCACCGCCGGGGCGACACGCTGGTGGTGGTGGCCATGGTGCCGGTGCGCGCCCTGCCCCGCTTCCCCGCGGTGGAGCCGCTCGTCATGGACCTGTGCGTCACCTACGAGGACCAGGACCAGGTGGGCCAGAAGACGGTGCCGGTCTCCAACTGCACGGGCGGCACGACGATGGTGGGCGAAGCGCTGCGGCTGCCGGACGACACGCGCAAGAACCTCAAGCTCAAGCCCCCCGCGTCCGTCACCGCCCTGGAGGCGGCCCCCACGGGCTGGCTCGGGTGGGGCGTGATGCCCTACCCGGACTGGGCCCAGGGCGATTCATCGCTCACGCCCCCGTCGCTGCGCGCGCTGGTGGCGCCCAAGGCGGTGGACGCGTCGACGATGGGCGTCAACGTGCCGGACACTTTGAGCCTGCCGGACGGGCGACCGGTCGTTACCGTGCTCACCGGGAAGAATCCCTATGCCGTCGAGGGTCAATGCGACTCCGACGACGAGCTCCGGATGGGGCTCTACGTCGTATCGGGCAAGACGGCGCAGCAGGCGCTCGAGTGGCCGGCCGCCACCTGTGCGCTGGGTCGCGCCAGTTCCATCGAACTGGATGAAGAGGGAGCGCTGACCATCGGTTACTCGAACGGCGCCATCGTCAACTTCGTTTGGAGTGCGGACCACTTCGATCGAACGGAAATCGGAAAGCGGTAGACGCAGTGGAAGACACCAAGAGCCTGTACATGATGACCCTCGGCTGCCCGAAGAACCGGGTGGACTCCGAGGTGATGCTGGGCACGCTGCGCACCCGCGGCTATTCGCTCGTGCAGGACCCGGCGGCGGCCCAGGTCATCGTCGTCAACACGTGCGCCTTCATTGGCCCGGCGAAGCAGGAGTCGGTGGACTCCATCCTGGAGATGGCGGAGCTCAAGAAGACGGGCGCGTGCAAGACGCTCGTCGTCACGGGCTGCCTGTCCCAGCGCTACGGCCAGGACCTGTCCCAGGAGATGCCGGAGGTGGACCACTTCCTGGGCACCAGCGCCTACGCGCAGATTGGCGACCTGCTGGCCGCCGAGGCGTCGCCGCGCCAGGTGATTCCGGATCCGGACTACATCCACAACGCCCAGACGCCGCGCATCAACTCGATGCCGAAGTACACGGCGTACCTCAAGATCTCCGAAGGCTGCGACAACGCCTGCGCGTTCTGCATCATCCCCACGCTGCGCGGCGGCCAGCGCTCGCGCACGGTGGAGGACATCCTCGCCGAGGCGCGCAACCTCGCCGACAGCGGCGTGCAGGAGCTGAACCTCGTCGCGCAGGACCTCACGGCCTACGGGCATGATCTGCCCGGCAAGCCCAAGCTCCACGAGCTGCTCCGGGAGCTGGCGAAGGTGGACGTGAAGTGGATCCGCCTGCACTACGCCTACCCGCGCGTGTTCCCGGACGAGCTCATCGACGTCATCGCGTCCGAGCCGAAGATCGCCAAGTACCTGGACATGCCGGTGCAGCACGCCAGCGACAAGCTGCTCCTGTCCATGAAGCGCGGCCGCAACTCCAAGTTCCTCAAGGAGCTGCTCACCAAGCTGCGCGAGCGCGTGCCGAACCTCGTCATGCGCACCTCGCTCATCGTCGGCCTGCCGGGTGAGACGGAGGAGGACTTCGAGCTCCTGAAGGAGTTCGTGAAGGAGCAGCGCTTCCAGCGCCTGGGCGTCTTCCAGTACTCGGATGAAGAGGGCACCTCCGCGTTCGACCTGCCGAACAAGGTCCCCGCGAAGACCATCGAGCGCCGCTGGCGCGAGGTGATGGCCATCCAGAAGCGCATCAACCGCGAGCAGAACAAGAAGCTCGTGGGCCAGAAGCTCACCGTGCTGGTGGAGGGCCCCAGCGAGGAGTCCGAGCACCTGCTGGTGGGCCGCCACGAGGGCCAGGCGCCCGAAATCGACGGACAGGTCTACATCAACGACGGCCTGGCGTACCCGGGCGAGTTCGTCACCGTGGAGGTGACGGAGGCGCACGACTACGACCTCATCGCCCGCGTGGTGGAGCGTCCGGACCCCAAGCAGCGCACGCACACCCCGCGCGAGGCCCTGCCCGCGCCCGTGCCCCTGAAGGCGCTGAAGCGTCCCGCGGAGCCGCGGCCGGAGTAGTCACCGGCGGCGGTTGAACAGCACTACTTCGGATCCTCGGGCTCCAGCTCGCGCTCCTCGACGGGAGGCGGCTGCGGGCCCGAACCCTTGGTGGGCACCGCCACGCCCTCGCCCAGCGGCGTCGGCTGGCACTCGCACACCGTGCGCCGCGACGCGGTCTCCGTGACGAAGGCGCAGGTGGTGGGGCACTCGGGCTGACGGCCCTCCTCCACCAGCGACACCGCGTAGCTCCGCGCGGCCTGGAGCGCGGCGTGACATGCGGGCAGGCTCTGCGCCAGCGACGCCCACGGCAGCCGGTGCTGCGTGTTGGCGCCGCGCAGGGTGGTGGGGAAGCTCAGCCCCACCTGACAGCCCGTCTCCAGGCGCTGGCCGTCCGCGCCCCGGGGCTCCACGTACAGCCGCACGCCCTCGGGCACGTCCCGGTACACCGCGCCGGAGAGGGCCACCGCGCCGTCCGGCTCGGGGTGCACGAAGACGCCGTAGCAGGCCTCCTCGCTGAAGGCCCCGCCCTCGCCCGCGCACTGCTGCCGGCCACCGTCCTCGGGCGTGCGCACGCGAGGCCTGCGCAGCACCAGCGCTCCGCCCTGCGCGTCCACGGTGGCGGTGAAGTGGCCCCACACGTCCGGCCCCAGCCGGCCCAGGCTGCTCTGTGACGGCCAGCGGCCCGCTGCCTCCATCACCAGGGGGCGCACGCCCAGCCCGTCGGCCACCTCCACCGCGTCCACCGCGAAGGTGCGCGGCGGCAGGCCCGCGGCCGTCTCCAGCGGCTGGAGCCCCTGCGCCAGCGCGGGGTCCACCGCCAGCCGGGAGAAGGGCTCGCGCGTCCCCAGGACGAAGGGCCCGGTGACGCTCGCGGTGCCCTGCGTCACCTGCACGGCGAGCAGCGCCCAGTCCCCCACGGGGTCGCGGCTGAGCTCCACGACGTGCGACTCGCGCACCGCGTCCGACGCGCGCAGCTCCGCGTCATAGGCCTCGCGGGGGCGCGTGGCGGTGAAGGTCACCTCGCGGCGCAGCGGCTCCACGGTGAGCGCGTACGGGGCCAGCACGTCCTGCCCCAGCGTCACCGAGCAGCCCTTCTCGCCGGACAGCAGCACCGTGCGCAGGGGCGGCGCCACCGGGCCCACCGTCAGCGCGGGAGCCGGCACCTCGGGCCACGAGCGGTGGCCACCGGACGGCTCGGGCACGCGCGCGGTGCCGGCGGGCGCGGGCGGCGTGTCCCCGAAGCAGCCGGTGGTCACGAGCGACAGCGGGCGCGCGACATCCAGCACGACGGGCACGGCCCGGCCATCGAGCCGGCCCGCCACGGTCAGCCGCAGCGCAGGCGACGACAACAGGGGCAGCGTCTGCCCCACGAGGCTCGTGGGACGCACGGGCCCCGGCGGCGCGGAGGAGTGACATCCCGCGCCCAGGAGCACGCACCCCGCCAGCAGCACGCCGCGCATGGAGGGCGGCCTTCCTACTGCGCCTTCGGCTTGGTGAAGTCATCCACGCGGGTGCCCTCGGGCGGGTTCAGCTTGAAGCTGTCCGCCGAGATGCCCACGTTCGTCTTCAGGTCCACGAAGGCGATGGTGTTCTCGCTGCCGTCCGGATCCACCACGGTGCTCTTGAGCACCTGGGCCGTCGTGGGATCCACCTCCAGGCGCACCTGGCGGAAGCGCGGCTCCGTCTTCAACGGATCCAACACCAGCAGCGTGCCCTTGCAGTCCTTGCAGTCGCCCTTGGAGATGGCGAACTCCTCCGCGAGATTCCCCTGGCCGAAGAGGAACGTCACCGACGCGGAGAGCTGGCTGGTGTCCATCGCGGCCACCGACAGCGTCTGCGCGGCCGGGTCGTACATGTACACCTTGCTGCCCGCGAGCACGAAGGTGCGGGGCGACGGGTTCGTGTACTCCCAGCGCATCAGGCCCGGCTTCTTGTACGTCACCGTGCCCGTGGACGACTGCGTGCGGCGGAAGGTCTTGTACTTGTAGTCCTGCTTGAAGCCCGACTTGAAGTCGCCCGTCTTCTCGTAGAAGGCCTGCATCCGGTCCACGAGCGTCTTCACCTCGGCCGTCATCTTCGGCGCGGGCTTCGGCGCGCTGGCGGCGACCGTGCCGGCATCCGTCTTGCCCGCATCCGG
>NZ_RAWB01000495.1 GCF_003612055.1 Corallococcus llansteffanensis | reverse complement strand
GTACGCGGACTTCGCGGCGTGGCAGCGCGACTGGCTCCAGGGCGAGACCCTGGACGCGCAGATCGGCTACTGGAAGGAGAAGCTCACGGGTGCACCGTCCGCGCTGGAGCTGCCCACGGACCGCCCGCGTCCGCCCGTGCAGTCGCACCGCGGCGCCAAGGTGGACGTGCGCATCCCCGCGCAGGTCTCGGACGCCCTCAAGGCCCTGTCCCAACGTGAAGGCGCGACGCCCTTCATGACGCTGCTGGCCGCGTTCCAGGTGCTCCTGTCGCGCTACGCCGGCCAGGACGACATCAGCGTCGGTTCTCCCATCGCGGGACGTACCCAGGCGGAGATGGAAGGCCTCATCGGCTTCTTCGTCAACACGCTCGTGCTGCGGGCGCACCTGAAGCCTCAGTCGACGTTCCGTGAGCTGCTGGCCCAGGTCCGAGGCACCACGCTCGCGGCCTATGAGCACCAGCACCTACCCTTCGAGAAGCTCGTCGAAGCGCTCCAGCCCACGCGCGACCTGAGCCGCGGGCCGCTCTTCCAGGCGATGTTCAGCCTGCAGAACACGCCCACCGAAGCGCTGCGACTGCCAGGCCTGTCCTTCCAGTCGCAGCCGCTGGAGGCGCACTTCGCCAAGTTCGACCTCTCGCTGGGGCTGCGGGACACGCAGGCAGGGATGATGGGCACGTTGGAGTACGCGACGGACCTCTTCAATGCCTCGACCATCGAGCGCATGGCGGGCCACCTGGGCGTGCTGCTGGAGGCCATCGCGGCGAAGCCAGACACCCGGCTCGCGGACCTGCCGCTGCTCACCGACACGGAACGCCGTCAGCTCCTCGTCGAGTGGAATCCGCGCACGCCTGCGACGCAGCGCGAGTCCAGCATCGCCGCGATGGTGGAGGCCCAGGTGCGCCGCATGCCTGATGCCGTGGCGATCATTACCCCGGAGCGGCGCCTGACGTACCGGGAGGTGGACGCACGGGCCAATCAGCTCGCGCACCGGCTGCGCGGCCTGGGCGTCGGCCCCGAAGTGCGCGTGGGCCTCTGCGTGGAGCGCACGGAGGACCTCGTCATCGGGACGCTTGGCATCCTCAAGGCCGGGGGGGCCTACGTACCGCTCGACCCCAGCTATCCGCGCGAACGCCTGAGCTGGCTGTTGGAGGACGCCCAGGGCCCGGCGCTGGTAGCGCATTCGCACCTGCTCGCCTCCCTCCCGGTGCACTCCGCCACGCCGGTGTGCCTGGACACGGACGCGGAGCTGGCGAAGCAGCCCACCACGGCGCCTGCGGTGGACGTGCTCCCTGGCCACCTCGCCTACCTCATCTACACCTCGGGCAGCACCGGCCGTCCCAAGGGTGTCGCCATCACCCACGGCAACGCCGTGGCCTTCCTGCACTGGGCCCTGGCGACGTACTCCCTCGAAGAACTCAAGGGCGTCCTCGCGGCGACAAGCCTCAACTTCGACCTGTCGGTGTTCGAGCTCTTCGCCCCGCTCTCCAGCGGCGGCGCCGTGGTGGTGGCACGCAATGCCTTGCACCTGGCGGAGCTGCCCACCGCTTCGGAGGTAACGCTCGTCAACACCGTGCCCTCCGCCATGGCCCAACTGGTGCGCCTGGGCGCGGTTCCTCCAAGCGTGCGCGTCATCAACCTCGCGGGCGAGGCACTGCCGGAGACGTTGGCGAAGCAGGTCTACGCCCTGCCCTCCGTACAGAAGCTCTACAACCTCTACGGCCCCTCCGAGGACACGACGTACTCGACAGGCTCGCTGGTGGGACGCGAGGAAGTGCCACTCATTGGCCGGCCCCTCCCGGACACGCGCGCCTACGTCCTCGACGCCACGCTCCAACCCGTGCCGGTGGGCGTGGCCGGTGAGTTGTACCTGGCGGGCGAAGGCCAGGCACGCGGCTACCTGCTGCGGCCGGACTTCACCGCGGAGCGCTTCCTCCCGGAGCCCTACGGCCCGACAGGGGGCCGCATGTACCGCACGGGCGACCGCGTCCGGTACCGCGAGGACGGGCGGCTGGAGTACCTCGGCCGCGTGGACTTCCAGGTGAAGGTGCGCGGCTTCCGCATCGAACTGGGCGAGGTGGAGTCCGCTCTCCGTCGGGTGACGGCCATCAAGGACGCGGTGGTGGTGGCGAAGGGCGAAGCCGCCGACAAGCGCCTCGTCGCCTACGTCGTCGCGAAGGCTGGCGAAGCCCTGGAAGCCGAAGCGCTCAAGGCACAGCTGCGTCAGGGCCTCCCGGAGTACATGGTGCCCGGCACGGTGGTGGTGCTGGACGCCCTGCCGCTCAACTCCAACGGCAAGGTGGACCGCAAGGCCCTGCCGGAGCCGGAGGCGCCCCAGTCAGGGAGCACCTACCTCGCACCGCGCACGCTGACGGAGGCGAAGCTGGCCGCCATCTGGGCCGAAGTGCTTCGGCTGCCGCGGGTGGGCGTAAGGGATTCCTTCTTCGAGCTAGGCGGCCACTCGCTGCTCGCCACCCAGGTGGTGTCGCGCGTGCGCGCGGAGTTGAGCGTGGAGTTGCCCCTGCGCGCGCTCTTCGAGTCACCCACGGTGGAAGGACTGGCCCTGCGCCTGACCGGCCTCACGGGAGTCAGCGCCACGGCCCTCACGCGCGTCTCGCACGAAGGTCCGCGGCCCCTCTCCTTCGCGCAACAGCGCCTGTGGCTGTTGGATCAGCTCCAGCCCGGGGACGCATCCTACAACCTGCGCGCCGCGCTCCAGCTCACCGGGCGCCTGGATGTGGAAGCCCTGCGCCGCGCCTTCGAGGCCCTCGTCCTGCGCCACGAGGCCTTGCGCACCACCTTCCACGAGCACCTGGGCCAGCCCACGCAGCACATTCACGCCCCAGGTGACTGGACGCTGCCCGTCATCGACCTCACCTCCCTGCCCGAAGCCCAACGGAACGAGGAAGCCCGACGACAGGCTGACCACGAGGCGCGCCGTCCGTTCCAGCTCGCCACCGGCCCGCTGTTGCGCAGCACGCTGGTACGGCTGAGCGAAGAGGAGCACCTGCTGCTGGTGACGATGCACCACATCGTCTCCGACGGCTGGTCCATGGGCGTGCTCATCCGAGAACTGGCCGCCTTCTACGCGGCGTTCAGCACGGGCAGTACGCCGTCACTCCCCCCGCTACCGATGCAGTACGCGGACTTCGCGGCGTGGCAGCGCGACTGGCTCCAGGGTGAGGTCCTGGACGCGCAGATGGGTTATTGGAAGCAGCAGCTCACGGGTGCACCGGCCGCGCTGGAGCTGCCCACCGACCGTCCACGTCCACCCGTGCAGTCGCACCGCGGCACCAAGGTGGATGTGCGCATCCCCGCGCAGGTCTCGGACGCCCTCAAGGCCCTGTCCCAACGTGAAGGCGCCACGCCCTTCATGACGCTGCTCGCGGCCTACCAAGTGCTCCTGTCGCGTTACGCCGGCCAGGACGACATCAGCGTGGGTTCGCCCATCGCCGGCCGCACCCAGGCGGAGACCGAAGGCCTCATCGGCTTCTTCGTCAACACGCTCGTGCTGCGGGCGCACCTGAAGCCTCAGGCGACGTTCCGTGAGCTGCTGGCCCAGGTCCGAGGCACCACGCTCGCGGCCTATGAGCACCAGCACCTCCCGTTCGAGAAACTCGTCGAAGCGCTGCAACCCGCGCGCGACCTGAGCCGAGGGCCGCTCTTCCAGGCGATGTTCAGCCTGCAGAACACGCCCTCCGAAGCGCTGCGCCTTCCGGGCCTGTCCTTCCAGTCGCTGCCACTGGAAGCGCACTTCGCCAAGTTCGACCTCACCCTGGCGCTGCGAGAGACACCGACGGGGCTCATTGGCTCGTTCGAGTACGCGACGGACCTCTTCGACGCCTCGACCATCGAGCGCATGGCGGGCCATCTGGGCGTGCTGCTGGAGGCCATCGCGACGAAGCCAGACACCCGGCTCGCGGACCTGCCGCTGCTCACCGACACGGAACGCCGTCAGCTCCTCGTCGAGTGGAATCCGCGCACGCCTGCGACGCAGCGCGAGTCCAGCATCGCCGCGATGGTGGAGGCCCAGGTGCGCCGCATGCCTGATGCCGTGGCGATCATTACCCCGGAGCGGCGCCTGACGTACCGGGAGGTGGACGCACGGGCCAATCAGCTCGCGCACCGGCTGCGCGGCCTGGGCGTCGGCCCCGAAGTGCGCGTGGGCCTCTGCGTGGAGCGCACGGAGGACCTCGTCATCGGGACGCTTGGCATCCTCAAGGCCGGGGGGGCCTACGTACCGCTCGACCCCAGCTATCCGCGCGAACGCCTGAGCTGGCTGTTGGAGGACGCCCAGGGCCCGGCGCTGGTAGCGCATTCGCACCTGCTCGCCTTCCTCCCGGTGCACTCCGCCACGCCGGTGTGCCTGGACACGGACGCGGAGCTGGCGAAGCAGCCCACCACGGCGCCTGCGGTGGACGTGCTCCCTGGCCACCTCGCCTACCTCATCTACACCTCGGGCAGCACCGGCCGTCCCAAGGGTGTCGCCATCACCCACGGCAACGCCGTGGCCTTCCTGCACTGGGCCCTGGCGACGTACTCCCTCGAAGAACTCAAGGGCGTCCTCGCGGCGACAAGCCTCAACTTCGACCTGTCGGTGTTCGAGCTCTTCGCCCCGCTCTCCAGCGGCGGCGCCGTGGTGGTGGCACGCAATGCCTTGCACCTGGCGGAGCTGCCCACCGCTTCGGAGGTAACGCTCGTCAACACCGTGCCCTCCGCCATGGCCCAACTGGTGCGCCTGGGCGCGGTTCCTCCAAGCGTGCGCGTCATCAACCTCGCGGGCGAGGCACTGCCGGAGACGTTGGCGAAGCAGGTCTACGCCCTGCCCTCCGTACAGAAGCTCTACAACCTCTACGGCCCCTCCGAGGACACGACGTACTCGACAGGCTCGCTGGTGGGACGCGAGGAAGTGCCGCTCATTGGCCGGCCCCTCCCGGACACGCGCGCCTACGTCCTCGACGCCACGCTCCAACCCGTGCCGGTGGGCGTGGCCGGTGAGTTGTACCTGGCGGGCGAAGGCCAGGCACGCGGCTACCTGCTGCGGCCGGACTTCACCGCGGAGCGCTTCCTCCCGGAGCCCTACGGCCCGACAGGGGGCCGCATGTACCGCACGGGCGACCGCGTCCGGTACCGCGAGGACGGGCGGCTGGAGTACCTCGGCCGCGTGGACTTCCAGGTGAAGGTGCGCGGCTTCCGCATCGAACTGGGCGAGGTGGAGTCCGCTCTCCGTCGGGTGACGGCCATCAAGGACGCGGTGGTGGTGGCGAAGGGCGAAGCCGCCGACAAGCGCCTCGTCGCCTACGTCGTCGCGAAGGCCGGCGAGTCGCTTGAGGTGGAGCCCCTCAAGGCGCAGCTGCGTCTGGGGCTCCCCGAGTACATGGTGCCAGGCACGGTGGTGGTGCTGGACGCCCTGCCGCTCAACTCCAACGGCAAGGTGGACCGCAAGGCACTGCCGGAACCCGAGGCACCCCAGGCAGGACACACCTACCTCGCACCGCGCACGCTGACGGAGGCGAAGCTGGCCGCCATCTGGGCCGAAGTGCTTCGGCTGCCGCGGGTGGGCGTGCGGGACTCCTTCTTCGAGTTGGGCGGCCACTCGCTGCTCGCAACCCAGGTGGTGTCGCGCGTGCGCGCGGAGCTACGCGTGGAGTTGCCCCTGCGTGCGCTCTTCGAGTCACCCACGGTGGAAGGCTTAGCCCTGCGCCTGGCCGGCCTCACGGGAGTCAGCGCCACGGCCCTCACGCGCATCTCGCATGAAGGCCCGCTGCCGCTCTCCTTCGCGCAGCAACGCCTGTGGCTCATCGATCAGCTCGAACCGGGCAGCCCCCTCTACAACATGCCCGTGGCGGTGCGGCTGGACGGCGCCCTGCGCACGGACGTGCTGGAGCAAGCGTTGCAGGAAGTCATCCGTCGCCATGACGCCCTGCGCACCACGTTCGCGCAGGTGGACGGGGAGCCCGTGCAGGTCATCCACCCGGAAGTCGTCCTGCCCCTGGGACACGTCGACCTCTCGGATGTCGAAGCAGTGCAGCGGGAAGCCGAGGCGCGGGCACAGGTGGCCCAAGAGATGCGCAGGCCCTTTGACCTGCGCATCGGCCCCCTCGTGCGCACGCTGCTCTTCAAGCTCGCGGAGCGGGAGCACATCCTCGTCGTCAACATGCACCACATCATCTCCGACGGCTGGTCCCTCGGAGTGCTGGTGCGAGAGGTGAGCACGCTCTATGCCGCGTTCGCCCATGGCCAGCCGTCTCCCCTGCCGGAGCTGCCCGTGCAGTACGCGGACTACGCCGCCTGGCAGCGCCGCACGCTCAGCGGCGAAGCCCTGCAACGCGAAGTGGCCTACTGGGAGGGAAAGCTCTCTGGCGCGCCAGCCGTGCTGGAGTTGCCCACTGACTGGCCGCGACCGGCGGTCCGCAGCACCGCGGGCGCGATGCTTGGCTTCACCCTTCCGCGCGAGCTGACGGAGAAGCTGCGGAGCCTGGGCCATCACGAGGGCGGCTCGCTGTTCATGGTGCTGCTCGCCGGTTGGCAGGCCCTGCTGTCCCGCTATACGGGCCAGCAGGACCTCAGCGTCGGCTCCCCCATCGCGGGCCGCACCCGGGCAGAGACGGAGGGCCTCATCGGCTTCTTCGTCAACACGCTCGTGCTGCGTGCCAACGTGGAGGACGGCCAGTCCTTCCGCGCACTGCTCCAGCAGGTGCGCGGCACGGTGCTCGAAGCGTATGAGCACCAGGACGTGCCCTTCGAGAAGCTCGTGGAGGTGCTGCAGCCCACGCGCAGCCTCAGCCACACACCGCTCTTCCAGACGCTGCTGACGCTCCAGAACCTGCCCACCGAAGACGTGCGGCTGCCGGGCCTGCGCCTGCGAGGTCTGGCCTCCGAGCACACGACGTCGAAGTTCGACCTGAGCGTCTTCTTCTCGGAGACGCCGGATGGGTTGCAGGGCGAAGTGGAGTACAGCACGGCGTTGTTCGAGCGGAGCACGGTGGAGCGGATGGCCGCCCATCTGCGCACGTTGCTGGAAGCCGTGGCCGCGACGCCCGAGCTGTCCGTGGCCGAGCTGCCCCTGCTGGGAGCCGAAGAGCGTCAGCGCCTGCTCGTCGGCTGGAATGAGACCGCGGCAGAGAGCCCCACCGACGTCCCCGTCCACGTCCACTTCGCGCGTCAGGCTCACCGCACGCCCACCGCAGTGGCCCTCGTCCTGGGTGACACGACCCTGACGTATGCCCAGCTTGACGCTCGCGCCAACCAACTGGCCCACCACCTGCGCGCCCTCGGCATCACTCCGGGTGCCCGCGTCGGCCTCGCCGTCGAGCGCTCCTTCGAATTGGTGGTCGCGCTCCTCGCCATCCTCAAGGCCGGTGCCGCCTTCGTCCCCGTGGACCGCAACGCGCCCGTGGAGCGAATCACCGCGCTGC
>NZ_RAWB01000494.1 GCF_003612055.1 Corallococcus llansteffanensis | reverse complement strand
GAGACAGGCCCCACCACGCCCACGCGCTGGCCGGGACCGACCTTCCAGTGGCGCAGCGGTGAGTAGGTGGTGATGCCCGCGCACAGCAGCGGCGCGACGGCCGCCGGGTCCAGGTTCGCGGGGACCTTCAGGACGAAGTCCTCGTCCACCACGATGGCCTCCGAGTAGCCGCCCAGCGTGTGGCCCTTCCCGTCCTTCTGGGGCGTGTTGTACGTCTGCACGCCGCTGACGGTGCAGTACTGCTCCAGCCCGTCCCGGCAGTTCTCGCAGGAGCGGCAGGAGTCCACCATCACGCCGACCCCGCCCAGGTCGCCGGGCCTGAACCTCGTCACGCTGGAGCCCACGCGGACCACGCGGCCGACAATCTCGTGTCCCGGCACCACGGGGTAGCGGGAGATGCCCCAGTCGTTCCGGGCCACGTGCAGGTCCGTATGGCAGACGCCGCAATAGAGGACTTCCAACTGCACATCCCGCGGGCCGGGCTCGCGGCGCTCGAACTGGAACGGGGCGAGGGGCGAGCGGGCGTCCTGGGTGGCGTAGCCGCGAACGGAAATCATGGGGGGCTCCTGGGATGAGGTCGCTGCGTGATGCCCGGAAGGATGGGTGCGGAGGCCGCCGCGCGAAACGGATGGAATCCACACGCTGTATGTAGGAAAGCTTCTGAATGGCCTTCACGCCCCTCAATGCCTTGAACGCCTTCCTGGTCGTGGGCCGCAGGCGCAGCTTCGCCGCGGCCGCCAACGAGCTGGGCATCTCCCCGTCCGCGCTCAGCCAGTCGGTGCGCCAGTTGGAAGCACGGCTGGGCGTGCCGCTGCTCACCCGGACGACCCGGAGCGTGGCGCTGACGGATGCGGGCCAGCGCCTGTTGGAGCAGGCCGGCCCCTCCGTGGAGCACGCGCTCGAAGCCCTGCGGACGGCCACGGCGAGCGCGGGGGAGGTGACGGGGCGTGTGCGGCTGTCGGTGCCCACCATCGCCGTCACCACCGTCGTCACGCCCATCCTGGTGCGCTTCGCCGAACGCTACCCGCGCGTGGAGGTGGAGCTGCGCGTCGAGGACCGCTTCGTGGACATCGTGGCGGAGGGGCTGGACGCGGGCATCCGCCCGTACGAGTCCATCGAGCGGGACATGGTGCAGGTGCGGCTGTCGAAGCCCTACCGCTTCGTCGTGGTGGGCGCCCCGGCGTACTTGAAGCGCAGGGGCATCCCCCAGCGTCCGGAGGACCTGCTGGAGCATGACTGCTTGAACATCCTCATGCCCTCCTCGGGGGTGCGGTACGCGTGGGAGCTGGAGCGCGGCAAGAAGACCTGGCGCATCCCGGTCCGGGGTCCGCTGCTCTGCCTCAACGAGCCGACGCTGATCTCCATGGCGGAAGCGGGACTCGCCTTGATGTATGCCTTTGAACCCACAGTGGTGCCGCACCTGAAGCGCGGCACCCTGCGGTTGGTGCTGGAGCCCTACGCGGCGAGGGTGGACGGACTCTTCCTCTACTTCCCCAGCCGCGCGCAGGTGTCCCCCGCGTTCCGCGCCTTCCTGGACGTGGCCCGCGAGGTGACAGCCGAACGGTCCTGACGTCAGTCGCGCGGCGGCCCGCGGCGGCGGTCCACGACGCCCGTGCTGACGAACTCCTCGCCGGACTGCACGGCGCCGGCCCTCAGGCCCAGCGTGCCGGTGCTCGCGGCGGGCAGACCCGCCCATGCAGCCAGCCGCTCCAGCGCCACGGCTCGCTCCGCGTCGGGAAGGATGCTGATGCGGGAGCCGTGGTTGCCGCCCGGCACGTAGAACCGGTACGAGTCATTGCTCGCGCGCACGTCGAACGCCCCCGTCGACCAGGGATCGTTCTGCCCGTAGACGAGCAGGATGTTCTGCCCGAACGCCTTCACCCAGCCCTCGATGAGCGGCATCGCGAAGGGGTTGAACCGGTAGGGCTTCATGTCGAAGGGCACGAGGGCCCTGGGGTCATACTGGCCGGGGTAGCGCTGCACGCCGTGCAGATGGCGCTCGTCGGACGCGTAGCTGCCCAGCTGCGTCGCCGCCTGGAAGTCATAGGCCGCGTAGTAGTCCAGGTCGGAGTCGCTCATGTACGAGAGCCCGACCACGTTATCCAGGAAGTCCACCAGCGCCTCCGCGGAGCCGCCCGCCGCGGGAATCCGAGCGCACAGCGACGCATTGCCGTACTGCCAGAACGCGAAGGCGAACTCGAGGACGGTGAACTCCAGCGCCTTGTCCACGCCGAGCAGGTCGAACGTCAGCCCGAACTCCTGGGTGCGCGCCTGGAAGAGGGGCTCCACCTCGGCGCGCCGCGCCAGCACCTCGCGCTGGAAGACGCGGATCTGCTCGCGGCACTCGGGCGTGCCCAGCTTGCCGAGGAACCGCACGTAGCGCGGGTCCTGCGTGCCGTAGCTGTTCGGCGCCACGTAGGCCACCGTGCCATCCACGTCACGCGGGTAGAGGGCCCGGTGGTAGATGGACGTCATGCCGCCCTTGCTGCCGCCGGTGCTGATCCACCGGCCGGGGAAGAGCGGCTTGAACGCCTGGATGATGCGGTGGTGGTCCGCCGCGGCCTGCTCGAGGGTGAGCAGCTTCCAGTCCGTGGGCTGCGGGGTGGAGGCGTTGAAGAAGCGGTGCTCCACCAGCAACTGGTTGCCCTGGAGCAGGAACGTGGGTTCCACCTGGTAGGGCTGCGTGCTGATGCCGTAGCCCGTGCTGGCCAGCACCACCGGCAGCTCCGTGCTCCGGAAGAGCAGCGTCATCCGCTGCTGGAACCGGGTCCCTTCGGGGTGCCGGTGGTCCGCGGGCTGGTCGTACGTCAGCACGAAGTGCCGCACGCCCGGCAGCGGGGTCGCGTTCTCGCGCACCACCGTGAGGCCCGGGAGGGCCTGCAGCGCCGTGAGGATGTCGCCCGGCACCGCGTCCTGCACGAGCGCCTGTGCGTGGGACTCCAGCGCTTGGGGAGCAGGGGGGGAGACCGCTTCGGTGGAAGCCTCGCTGCCGCCACAGGCCTGGAGCCCCAGGGCGAGCGCGCACGCGAGGACCGCGGGACGTCGGAGGAAACGTGTCACGTTGGAAACCCTCTCTTCGTGGAAAACCCGGAGAAGATGGCGGGTTCACGTCCAGCAGGAAAGAGCCTCCCAGGTCTGGTGAGCCCGGCGGGACGGGGTGGGGTTTCCAACGCTCCGCGCGTCCCGAGGCGAGCGCCGCGAGCGGGCCCGCGCTAGGACTTGTCGCCATGAACGCCTATGAGATTCGCGGTGCCTTTGGCCTGGACAAGCTGGTGCGCACGGAGCGGCCGGACCCCACGCCCGGACCCTTCCAGGTGCGCGTGCGGGTGAAGGCCACGAGCCTCAACGCGCGCGACCTGATGATGGTGGAGGGCCGCTACAATCCGCGTCAGAAGCTGCCGCTCGTGCCCAACTCAGACGGGGCGGGCGTGGTGGACGCGGTGGGCCCCGGCGTCACCCGCGTGAAGCCTGGCGACCGGGTGATGACCCTGTTCTCGCAGGCGTGGCAGTCCGGGGAGCCGAACCGGGCCGCCACGACGAGCACGCTGGGTGGTCCGCTGGACGGCGCGCTCGCGGACACGATGCTCCTGCACGAGGACGGCGTGGTGCTCACGCCCGCGTACCTGTCGGACGTGGAGGCCGCCACGCTGCCGTGCGCGGCGGTGACGGCGTGGAGCGCGCTCGTCACGCAGGGGCAGCTCAAGGCCGGCGATACGGTGTTGCTCCAGGGCACCGGCGGCGTGTCCATCTTCGCGCTGCAGATTGCCCTGATGCACGGCGCGCACGTCATCATCACCTCCAGCCGCGACGACAAGCTGGAGCGGGCCCTGAAGATGGGCGCGCACGAAGGCATCAACTACACCACCACGCCGGACTGGGAGAAGGCGGCGCGCACGCTCACCGGCGGCGTGGGCGTGGACCACGTGGTGGAGGTGGGCGGCTCGGGCACCTTCGAGCGCTCGCTCAAGGCGGTGCGCGTGGGCGGCACCGTGTCCCTCATCGGCGTGCTGACGGGCGGGGCGGGCAACGTGTCCCTCATCCCCATCCTGATGCAGAACCTGCGCGTGCAGGGCGTGCTCGTGGGCCCCCGTCAGTCCTTCGAGGCCCTCACCCGGGCGTTCGCGCTGCACGAGGTCCGTCCGGCGGTGGACCGCGTCTTCCCCTTCGCGGAAGCCCGCGCCGCCTTCGAGCACCTCAAGAGCGGCGCGCACTTTGGCAAGGTCGTCATCCAGGTGGGATGACCCACGCGAAGTGGAAGTGCGCCTCCAGCGTGGGGGACGCGTAGCCCTTGGGCAGCGGCGGGAAGGGCGCTGCCTTCTTCACCGCGGCGAGCGCGGCGGCGTCCCACGCCTTCGCGCCGGATTCGGTGAGGATGGCGGTAGAGACGAGCTTGCCGTCCTTGTCGAGGATGGCCTGGACGATGGTCTTCTTCCCCAGGGCCGGGGTCCCCTTGGAGCCCGGCTGCTTCCAGACCTTCGCGACGCGCTGGAAGGCCTGCTGCTGGTAGGCGGGGCTGTCCAGCGCGCCCTGGAAGAACGTCTGCAATTGGGGGCTGCCGCTCGCGGCCAGCGCCCCGGACGTCAGGGCCAGCGCGAGCACCGCCACGGCGGGAGTCGGGATGCGGAGCATGGGCCGAATATAGGGCCCGTTCAGCTCCTCGGCTCGGCGGCCTTTTCGGTGGTCTTGTCGCCTGTCCAGGACAGCTCATACACGGCCGCGTCGCCCGCGCTGCGCATCAGCACGACGGACGGGCGCTTCGTGCCGCTCATCTCCAGACCCGCGGCGAACAGGCCCCGGTAGAAGCCCGCCACCACCACCGGCCGGCAGGTGAGCACGTAGCGCGTGGGGCCGGTCTGCTCCAGCCGCGCCTCCAGGTAGTTGGTGCCCGTGCGCAGGTTGCGCGTCATCCGGTCCAGCATCCGGTGCGGCCCCAGCAGCCGCACGCCCGCGAGCAGCGCGCTGCCGATGAGCGTCGCCCCGTAGCCCTCCAGGAAGCGGCGTCCCACCACCTCCGCGCCGTCCTCCAGGGTCTCCGACGGCGCCAGCACCGACGCGGCCAGCTTCAGCGCCTCCACCCACACGTCCAGGGGGTAGGCCACCGACAGCTTCCCGCGAGGGTCGATGCCCGCGTCGCGCAGCTGCTTCACGCATGGCTCATCCATGCGGTCACCCAGGGCGCGGATCAGCCCCTCGAAGCTCTGCTGGAAGACGAGGCGTTCGGGAGTTTGCATGCCCCACCACGCTACCCGTGAGCCCGGGGCTGTCTCAACCCGGTAGGTTCCCAGGATTCAAGAACTTGTCGGGGATTGTTCGAAAATGCGGTGCGGCAGGGGTTTCGACGCGTCGAGCCAGCCAGGATCGACCTCGGCTCCATCTCGACGTCCCAGCGCTGACTTCGGCCCCCGGAGGGTGCGGTAGGTTGTGGGGTCATGCCGCATGACCCCCTCGCCGATGTCTCCACGGCCGCGATGCAGGAGCGCGGTGGCCCCCGGCGCTCCCCGCGCGTCGTCCCCGCGCTGACGGTGGTGTCCCATCCGGTGCCGCGCCGGGTGGGGACCCGGCTGCTGCTGGACGCGGTGGCGGCGGGGCGCTCGGTGGCGCTGACTCGCAACGGGCCGGACTTCGTGGCGCCGGGCGGGGCGCTGGGGCTGCCGCTGGCGGATCCGTTCATCAGCCGCAAGCCGCTGGAGTTCGCACCCTCGGGAGACGGAGGCGTGCGGTTGGTGGTGCCGGAGGACGGCACGCACGTGGTGCTGGCGGGGATGCCGCTTCACGGCGCGCACGACTTCGGGGCGCAAACGCTGGCGGACGGCGTGGCGTTGGAACTGGCGGGCCGCGTGGTGGTGCTGCTGCATGGGGTGGAACTGGACGGGGAGGGCGCGGCGGACACGCTGGGCATGGTGGGCGAGAGCGTGGGCCTGCGTCGCCTGCGCAAGCACATCGAGCGCGTGGCGGACCTGGACGTGTCGGTGCTCATCCGGGGCGAGACGGGCACGGGCAAGGAACTGGTGGCGCAGGCCATCCACCGGCGCAGCACCCGGCGTGATGGGCGCTTCCTCAGCGTCAACCTGGGTGCCATTCCCAAGGAGCTGGCGGCGTCGGAGCTGTTCGGCTCGCACAAGGGCGCGTACTCGGGCGCGACGCGGGACCGCGAGGGCTTCTTCCGCGCCGCGCACGGCGGCACCCTGTTCCTGGACGAGGTGGGCGAGGCCCCGCCCGAGGTGCAGGTGATGCTCCTGCGCGTGCTGGAGACGGGGGAGTTGTACCCGGTGGGCGCGAGCAGTCCTGTGACGGTGGACGTGCGCCTCATCGCCGCGACGGACGCGCACCTGGAGGAGCAGATCCGCGACGGGCGCTTCAAGGCGCCGCTGCTGCACCGGCTGGCGGGCTATGACCTGCGCGTGCCGCCCCTGCGCGAGCGGCGCGAGGACATTGGCCGGCTGTTCTTCCACTTCGCGCGCGAGGAACTGGCGGCGCTGGGGGACGCGGGCCGCCTGGACACGGAGGACCCGCACGCGGAGCCCTGGCTGCCCGCGCCGCTGGCGTCGCGACTGGTGCGGGCGGCGTGGCCGGGCAACATCCGGCAGCTTCGCAACCTGGCGCGCCAGCTTGTGATTGGCAGCCGGGGACAGGCGCGACTGCAATTGGATTCACAGCTCGATGAGGCCTTGGGGGCTCCTCCGGACGCGGTGGTGCCTGTCGTCGCCGCCGTGAAGGCGCCGGAGGCCCGCGACCCGGCGGCCGTGCCCCGGCGCAAACCCTCGCAGGTGACGGAGGCGGAGTTGCTGGCCGCGCTGCGGGCGAGTGCGTGGGACCTGAAGGCAGCGGCGGATGCGCTCGGCATTCCGCGGCCGTCTGTCTATGACCTCATCGACAAGAGCCCGAACCTGCGCACCGCGGGCGACCTGGGCGCGGACGAGATCACCCGCAGCTTCGAGGCCTGCGGCGGCGACCTGGACGCGATGGTGCGCGAGTTGGAGGTGTCGAAGCGGGCACTGGGAAGGCGGTTGAAGGAGCTGGGCCTGGTAGCGAAGGGGACGTGAGCGGCGCGTGGGCGGAGCCCGGTTCCATGGCCATCCGAAATGTGATGGAAGGAATATGGGATGTCTGCGTTTGACGCCTCCCTCAGCGGAGATGGCGGGAATCGAACCCGCAGGCAGGGCGATAGAAAACCCCAGGCAGGACGCGCTGTTGCCCGCTATCGCCTTGATCTCACATCGGTTCGTTGTGCCGCCCTATCCCGTCTTCTCCCGTCTTGTCCCGTTCTCAGCTCCGCTGGAGGGGCACACTGGGGGCACATGCGGCCCACAGGGTCCACCCGCTCACGGACGCGAGCGGCCCGAGTTCCCCAGTCTCGCAGGGCTCACGAGAAGCCCGTGGGAGGCTGACGGTAGCGTGTGCCCTGGCGAGGTGGAGTTGGGGAGGGGCAGGTGGAGGA
>NZ_RAWB01000493.1 GCF_003612055.1 Corallococcus llansteffanensis | reverse complement strand
AAGGAGCCTTATCGTCGGCAGCGTCAGATGTGTATAGGAGACAGGTGGGGGACCGGGTCCTCTCCACGTTCTCTCCCGGTCGCCTGGATGGCCCGGGGCATGGCTCGGCGCGCGTCCCTCCGTACGTGATGCTGGGCGGGACGCACCCGGGAGTCCTCGCGGAGTTCGTCGCGTTCCCGGCGGACTGGTTCGTGAGGGCTCCGGTCACGCTCGATGCGGCTGAAGCCAGCACCTTGCCCTGCGCGGGGCTGACCGCGTGGACCGCGCTGGTGGAGTACGGCCCGGTCCGTCCGGGACAGACGGTGCTGGTGCAGGGCACGGGCGGCGTGGCGCTGTTCGGGTTGCAGCTCGCGCGGACCCAGGGCGCGGACGTCATCGTCATCTCGGGGAGCGACGACAAGCTGGCGCGGGCGAAGGCGCTGGGCGCGACGCACGTCATCCACCGGGAGCGTGAGGACTGGGTTGAGGCCGTCTACCGCCTCACCGCGGACCGGGGCGTGGATCACATCCTGGAGCTGGTGGGCGGCGCGCACCTGGGACGCTCCATCGAAGCGGTAGCGCTGCATGGACGCATCTCCGTGATTGGCGTGTTCGAGGGCTTCACGGTGACGGGGCCCTCCGCTCCGCTGCTGCTCAAGGAGCCGACGATCCGGGGCATCAACGTGGGCCACCGGCGCGGGCTGGAGGAGCTGGTGCGCGCGGTGGACCGGCTCGGGCTCAAGCCGGTCATCGACACGCGCTACCGCCTGGAGGACCTGCCCGCCGCGCTGGAGCATCTGGACCGGGGACCGTTCGGGAAGGTCGTGGTGGAGTCCCGCTGAGCGATAGGGTGGGGGGCATGTCGCGCCCCCCTGTCCCTCCTGAAAGCCCGCGTCGATTCCACGCCGAACCGCTGGTCCTCGTGCTGCGTCACCTGGAGGCGGCGCTGGCCTCGGGTGCCGTGTCCATCGAGGTGCCGGATCCGGACCTGGGACACGGGCACTATCCGGGAGAGCGCGTCGGGCCGGAGGGAGGGCTCGTCCATCGGCCGCTGCGAAGCTGGTGTGACCTGGCGGAGGGCCTGGCCTGTCGCCTGCGCACGCCTCGCGGGGTGGATGCCACGCACGTGCGGCTCACGTTCGAGCCGCTGGGCGCGGAGGCTCCGTGGCACGCGGGGAGTGGGGAAGGGGAGCGCTCGGAGTCGCCGCAGGAGCGCTATGGCGCGGCGTCCGCGTTCGCGCGGGTGCGGAAGTTCGAGGACGCGGGCTTCCTGTTGCCCTGGCTGGAAGCCGTGGAGCGGCTGCGTCTGCCTCCGGGTGCGCGGGTGCTGGACCTGGGCGTCAACCGGGGGGATGAGCTGGCCGCGTTCGAGTGGGTGGAGGGCGCGAAGGATGCCCGCTTCGTGGGCGTGGACCACAGCGCCAGCGCGCTCGCCGAGGCCCGGGTGGCGTTCCCGGATGCGCGCCATGCCTTCGTGCAGGCGGACCTGAACGCGCTTCCTGCGGGGCTCGGGCGCTTCGACGCGGTGGTGTCCGTGGGCACGTTGCAGAGCCCTGGCGTGGATGACCGGGCGTTGCTGCGCAAGCTCGTGCAGGAGCACCTGGAGCCGCGGGCAGCATTGGTGCTGGGCTTCCCCAACTCACGCTTCCGCGACGGCGAGGTCGTCTACGGCGCGCGCGTGCGCAACCTGCGCGAGCCGGACCTGTCGCTGCTGGTGAAGGACCTGTCCTTCTACCGGCGCTACCTGCACCAGCACGGCTTCCGCACGTTCCTCGGGGGGAAGTACGACCTGCTGCTCACGGCGGTGCGTGGGCAGCCGTCGGACGGAAGCGACGAGGACGGTCCGCCTCAGGATTGAGCCGCGCGGGCGCGCAGCTTCTCCAGCGTCTGGGCCAGCCGGCGCTCGCGCGTCTCCGGCCGCTTCGCCTCGGTGATGGACTGCACGAATTCCTTGCGGTGCGTGAACGCGAGCTTCGTGAACACGTCCCGCAGCGCGGGCTCGGCGTCGAGCGCGCGCTGCAGGTCCTCCGGCACCTCGATCTCGCGGGGCGCCGTGTCGCGCTCCAGGACGATCTTCAGCGCCATGCCTTCCTCGATGCCGGCGGCATCACGCACCTCGCGCGTGAAGCCCAGGTACGTCTTGCCCCCGTACACCATCAGCCGGCTCCGGAAGGGCTGCCCGTTGACGGTGCCGATCACGGGGGGCCGGGCCTCGCCGTAGACGTCCTTGCTGTCGAAGGGACAGCGCACGAAGCGGCCACCGGCGTCGTTGGCCACTTCGAGCTTCGCGGTGAAGGTCTGCTTCTTTTCCTGCGCCATGGCTCGCACCATAGCGCGGAGCCGCGCTGTCCCGTCGTGCCTGGCTCCTCAGCCCGGCTTGACGAACTTCAGCGCGAACCGGTCGCTCGTGCCCCGGCGTTCACCCGCGGCGCCCGGGCTGGAGTTCCAGTCCCGCGTGTCCTGCGGGTTGCGCCAGACGTTGCTCTCTTCCTGGAGCTTGAAGCCCGCGGCCTCCACCTCGTCGCGCACCAGCTTCTCGTCGATGCGGTGCAGGGTCTCCGTGTCCGCGATGCCCGTGCCCGGCTTCGCGCTCGAGTCCAGGACGAGGTAGACGCCGCCGGGCTTGAGCGCCTGGAACACCGCCGCGTTCATCTTGGCCCGGTCCACGTTCAGCCACGTCGTGTCGTGGTAGATGATGTTGCTCACCACCACGTCCAGGTTGTTCACCTCGGGCGGGAACGGCGAGTCCAGCTCGCGGTCCACGCGCACCACGCCCTGGTTCACCGGGCGCGCCAGCCGCTCCTGCCAGCGCTTCTCCGCGAAGCGCTCCAGCACGACCTTCGGGTTCTCGCCGTACACCTTCCCGGTGGGCCCCACCGCGCGCACCAGGAACTCCGTGGTGTAGCCGGTCCCCGCCATCAGCTCCGCCACCTTCATGCCGGGCCGCACACCGGCGAACTCCAGCAGCGCGGCAGGATGCCGGCCCGCGTCCAGTGCGCGGTCCGCCTCCGTGCGATCCGGAGCCTCCACCAGGGCCTGCATCGACACGGGAGCCCCCTGGCTTTGAGACGTAGGGGACGACGAGGGAGCGGGCGTCGAGTGGGAACAACCCGCGAGGACGAGGAACGAAGCAGCCGTCAGTGCGTAGCGCATGCGCGATCTATACGTCGGGGCCCCCGGCTTGCCTCGCAAAATGGGCGAAGGGTGTCCGCTACCCGTAGGGCGTCTTCTCGTGCCGCTTGAACGGGTACGCGAGCTGCCCCAGGTAGGTCTCCGGCGGCTGGAACTGCGTGGTCCCGTAGCGGGACGGCCAGTGTGAAGGCTGGTGGGCGGTGCCGAAGATGACATCGATGAACGACAGGAAGACGGCGAAGTTCTTGTCGATGCCCTCCTCGTCCGACGTGTGGTGCCAGTGGTGGAACTCCGGCGTCGCGAACACCCAGCGCAGGTAGGGCCAGCGGTGGTTCACGTTCGCGTGGATGTACACGGCGTGGAAGGACACGAAGACGAGGTAGCCGTAGATGGCGGACGGGTGGAAGCCCAGCAGGAACACCGGCACGAAGCCCGCGAAGCGGTTGACGAGCACGTCCACCAGGTGCGAGCGCGAGCTGGCCAGCCAGTCCATCTGCAGCGGCGAGTGGTGGATGGCGTGGAAGTTCCACATCCACGGCACCGTGTGGAATGCCCGGTGCACCCAGTAGCTGACGAGGTCGATCACCAGGAGGATTTCGAAGAACTGGAGCCACACGGGCTGCGCGGCCACGTGCTGCTGGAAGTCCATGCGCACCGCCCAGGACAGGAAGACCTGCACCGGGATGAGCACCGCGAAGGAGATGAGCTGCACGCCCACGTGGCTGACGAAGAAGTGCTTCAGGTCCGTCTGCCAGCCCGTGCGGAAGATGCGCTGCTCGTGCAGGCCCCACAGCCGCTCCATGGGGATGAACACCAGCCCCAGCACCAGCAGGTCCAACGCGAAGAAGTCCAGGCCGGCGCTCATCGCGCGAGGCGTTTGCGTGAGGGGCTCCGCCTCACCGCCGCCCAGCAGCATGGCAACCATCGCGAGCACCATGGCGATGACCCCGTGCGCCTTGGAGCGCAGGGTCAACACGCTGAAGGTGCCCAGGAGGAAGGTGACGACGATGGACACCTGGAGGATGCCGCGGAAGACGCCCAGGTGCTCCGCGTAGAAGGCGCGCCCGTCGTTGGACACCAGCACGTGGGGGAACAGGAAGCAGAACTCGGCGAACACGCACAGCACGCCCAGCAGACCGCCGGTGACGCCGGCGCGCTTGCCCAGGTCGATGCGCAGGGCGGGGGCCAAAGGGAATTCCAAGGGAGCCATCCAGGAGGAGAGAAGCAGCGAAACAATCCTACGCCACTTCCCGACGTGGCCTCTGGGGCCGAGGGATGCTGTGGCGTCAAACGAAGACGGGCCGCCGCCCCGGTGGAAGGGACGACGGCCCGACGCTCAGTGCACCGTGAGGGTCACGGTCCGTAGACGGTCAGGTTGTCGATGGCGGCCACACATCCGCCGCCGCTCGAGGTGCTGGTGAGCTTGATCAGCGTCGCGGTGGTGGTGGCTTTGAAGCTGTAGGTCCGGGAGTTCCACGACGAGCCCATGCTGGAGGCGCTGGCCGTGCTCGTGTCGTACAAGACGTTGATTGAACGGGAGAGGCCGACGCACCCCGGGCCGTGGGAGAAGGAGAACGACAGCGAGTAGAACGTGCCCACCACGGTGGGGACATACTGGACGATGGAGCCCGCCCCATCTTCCCCGTTGAGGTCGATGGTCTGCAGCCCATGGACCGGCGTCGTGTAGGGGCTCTTCATCACCTTGATGCCGGCGCCGCCGATAATCCAGGGCGGCAGCGCCGTGCTCCCTGCTTCCAGGACCACGAGGTTGGAGTTGCCGATGGAGTTGGTTTCGAAGCTGCCGTTCGACGCGACGTTGAGGCCCTGCTCGACGGAGGCCACGTCGGGATCGTGGATCACGGCGTCCGTGCCCCCGCAGCCCCCCAGCGCGAAGAAGCCCAGACCCAGCACGGCGCCGCGACGCAGCAATTGCATGCGATTCATAGGGTGTATCCCCCGGATGCGTGTGATTGACGCGCCAGGACAGTCGGGTTCCCCGACACCTGCCCGCGCAGTCAAAGGCAGGCGGAAAACAGGATACATGGATTCACACAGAGTGTGTGAGACTTCACGATCGCTGGTTGCTGGCCTGGCGGCCCTGCGTGCGGGTCAGGGGACCTGACAGCCCCCGGTGGCAGGGGGGCTGATGACGGCGCTGCCTGCCAGGGAACAGGCCTGGAGGCTCCGCAGGTGGATGGAGCCCACGGCGCCTCCGCCTCCACCGCCTTCCGGAGCGGACGCCACGACGCGTCCTCGCACGAGCGTTGAGGGCGGAAGGGGGCGGGGGACTGATCCAAGGCCCGCCCGATCTGGATCGTCGGGCGCGGACCGTCTACCCCTTGGGTCCTGCAGCGGACGTCGCACCCGGAGCGCTCCAGGGGCTACAACGAAGCGGGCCGTCGTCCTGTGTGAAGGACGACGGTCCGATTGTCCCTGCGTCCAGGGCTCAGGGGCCGTTGACGGTCAGGTTGTCGATGGCGAGCCCACATCCGACGCCGCCCGAGGTGCTGGTGAGCTTGATCAGCGTCGAGGTGGTGGTGGCGTTGAAGGTGTAGGTGCGCAGGCTCCACGTCGCGGAGGCGTTGGAGGTGCTGGCCGTGCGCGTGTCGTAGGCGATGTCCATCGAGCGGGAGACGGTGGTGCACCCCGGGCTGTTGGAGACGTAGAACGCCAGTGTGTAGCCCCCGCCCACCACGGTGGGGACGTACTGGGTGATGGAGCCCGCGCCGGAGCCGTTGAGGTCGATGGACTGCACCCCCCCGGCCGGCAGCTTGTAGGAGTTCTTCATCACCTTGATGCTGCCGGTGATGGTCCAGGGCGGCAGCGCGGTGCTGCCTGCGTTGAGCTGGACATAGTTGAAGTTGCCGATGGCGTTGGCCTCGAAGCCGCCGTTCGTCGCGACGTTGATGCCCTGCTCGACGGAGGCCACGTCGGGATCCTGGATCACGGCGTCCGGGCCCCCACAGCCCGCCAGCGCGAAGAAGCCCAGGCCCAGCACGGTGCCGCGACGCAGCAATTGCATGCGATTCATAGGATGTATTCCCCCTGATGTGTGATTGACGCGCCAGGACAGTCGGGGTCCCCGACACCTGCCCGCGCCGTCAAAGGCAGGCGGAAAGCATGATACATGAATTCACAGTAAGTGTGAGAAACTTCACATCCACTGCTTGCTGGCCCGGTTGCCCTGCGTGCGGGTCAGGGCGACTGACAGCCCCCGGTGGCCGGGGGGCTGATGACGGAGTTGGCATCCAGGGAACAAGTCTGGAGGCTCCGTAGGTGGATGAAGCCCACGGCGCCACCGCCACCGCCACCGCCAGCAAGGGAGGAGGCCGTCACCGTTCCGGCCTCTGAAAGCGAAGCAGTGCAGGCCATCCAAGTCAATGCCACCCATCTCACCAAGGAGGGAAAAACCAGCGCCGCGCTTGAACTCGCCAAGGACTGCGCGAAAAGGTACCCCAAGAACCCGAGCTGCCACCTCATGCTGGGCGTCCTCTACGCCAGGATCAACTCCTTCCAACTCAGCGAGATGCACTACGAAACGTTCCTGGTCCTTGCCCCACCGGATCATCCCAGACGAGCACGCGTCTTAGAGCTTCTCAACATAGCGGCCGCCGGTTCTGCCTCCTCTGACACCGCGCCCCAGGCCCCCAGCGTTTCGAATCCGGCAGAGGAAGAAACCCCACGGCTCAAGACCGTCCAGGACTTCAAGTCCCTCGTCAACCAGAAGAGCTGGGAAGGGGATCTCAAGGGAGCGCTCAAGACGGCCAACACCTGCGCGGAGCAATATCCTTCCAACCCGGAATGCCAACTCATGCTGGGCGTCGTCAATGCCAAGCTCGGCCGGGTCGGAGAGAGCAGAGCGCATTACGAGAAGTTCCTGGAGCTGGCTCCCGAACGGCACATCCACCGTTCACGCGTCGTCCAGATTCTCGGCTCAAAGAGTACGGCTCCATAAAACTCCGACCCGACGGGAATCACTCCTCTGTCTTTCCTTGACCTGATGGAAAGACAAGCCAGACAGGCTCATACTGGAGCCGCGCTCAACCCGGGGCGCACTTCCAAAGGATGCCCAAGATGAAGAGGAAGCTGATCACCGCGACCGTGTTCCTGTTTGGTCTGGCACTGGGAGGGGCGTCCGCGAGCGCCTCCAGCCCCACGATGGATGCGCCCGTGCCCGCCATCACGCAGGAGATGGCGCGCTGCGTGTACGCGTGTGAGCAGGGTGGCCAGAGCCACACCTACTGTTGGAACTGCTGCGTGCGGAACATCTGCATCGAGCTCTGATGCCCGCTCGCTGAGCCCGAATCCCAGACACCCCGCCCCGTCC
>NZ_RAWB01000492.1 GCF_003612055.1 Corallococcus llansteffanensis | reverse complement strand
TGCCCACCCCGCCCGCGGTCGTGGTGCTCACCGGCAGCGGCAACGAGCGCGTGGCGGTGGAGGCGATGAAGGCGGGCGCCCAGGACTACCTCGTCAAGGAGTCCTTCAGCCCGGAGCGCCTGCGCCGCAGCCTGCTCGCGGCGGTGGAGACGGTGCGCATGACGCGCGAGCTGGAGGCGCGGCGGCTGCGGGCCGAACGCGCCGAGGCCGCCGCCCGGGACGCGCTGGCCGTGCGCGACGAGCTCTTCGCGCTGGCGACGCACGACCTCAAGGGCCCGCTGCAGATCATGACGCTCAACGCCCAGGTGCTGCGCCGGCAGATTCCCGCCTCCGCGATGACGCCCGCGCTGGAGACGCGGCTGGGCCACCTCGTGCGCGCCGCGCACCGCATGGGGGAGCTCATCGACCACTTCCTGGAGGTGACGCGCGGCCAGGAGCGTCCACTCCAGCGCGCACCCCTGGACCTGCTCGCCCTGGTGCGCGCCAAGGTGCGCGAGCAGGAGACCCACGCGGCGCGCCACCCCTTCGTCCTGGAGGCGCCGGAGGGCCGCGACTTCACCGGCGACTGGGACGCGGGCGCGCTGGAGCGCGTGCTGGAGAACCTGATGGGCAACGCGGTGAAGTACAGCGCTGACGGCACCACCGTCACCGTGCGCCTGTCGTTGGAGGAGGGGGACTCGCGGCAGGACGTGCGGCTCGACGTGGTGGACCAGGGCATCGGCATCCCGGCCGCGGACCTGCCCTTCGTCTTCGAGCGCTTCCACCGCGGCCGTAACGTGGCCCAGGACGTGTCCGGCAGCGGCGTGGGCCTGGCCAGCGCGCGCCGCCTGGTGGAACTGCACGGGGGCTTGCTCTCCGTGGAGAGCGAGGAGGGCCGGGGCTCCACCTTCACCGTGCGCCTGCCCCGGAAGGTCCACGCCTCGGGCCCGGCGGCGCGCGGCGCGTCCCGCTCCGAGCGCGCCGACTCCGAACACCCCGAGCAGTGACGCGGGCCGCCGGGCGCCGCTCCTGGCCTCAGGGCACCGCGGGGACGGCGCCGCGCAGCATGAAGAACACCACCACGCCCGTCACCGACACGTAGAGCCAGATGGGCGCCAGCCACCGCGTCACCTTGCGGTGCCGCGCGAACTGCTGCCGCCAGGAGAAGTAGAAGGCGACGAGCGCCAGGGGCAGCACCGGCATGGACAGCAGCACGTGGCTGGCCAGCAGCGTCAGGTACAGCCCCCGGAAGTCACCCACGTAGCGCGTGTCCCCGTGTACGTAGTGGTAGGCGAGGTAGCCCACCAGGAACAGCGCGGACGCCGCGAAGGCGCTCACCATCAGGTTCTGGTGCACCCGCCGCGCGCCGCGTTTGATGGCGATCCACCCGCCCAGGAGCAGCACCGCCGCCGTCGCGTTGAACCCCGCGTTCACCGCCGGCATGAAGCGCAGGTCCACGCCCGTCTCCGCGCTCCCGCGCCGGATGAGCAGCAGCCACGCCAGCAGCGCCAGCGCCCCGGCGGACACCACGCCAATGGCGATGAAGAAGGACCGGTCGCGCGACGGTGACGAAGGGGGAGTCAGCCCGAGTGCGGCGTTGGACATGCCCCCTTGTGGCCCGCGCCGCCGGCCCCGCGCAACTGCTTCGCCCAGGAGAGTCCTACGTGGGCGTACATGTCGGTCGAATGGAATCGGTAAGGTCAACTGGATCTCAAACCGGAAATTCCTTCATACTCCTCCGCGTCGCCCCCGACCCCCCCTCTCGGAGGTTCACTGTGTTCAGCGTGCGTAGCTTTGCCCCCCTGGCGAGCGCCGCCCTCCTGCTCGCCCTGCCCGCAGCCGCTGAAGAAGCGGTGTGCGCGCCTGTGGCGAAAGTCCCTCTGGAGCGGCACCTCCGTCAGCTCTCCCTCGACCTGCTGGGTCGGCCTCCCACCATGGAGGAGTACAAGGCCTTCCAGGCCAAGGGCTCCGTCACCGCGGACGACGTCCGCAAGATGATGGGCCAGGAGCCCTTCTACGCCCGGATGCGCGAGTTCCACCGCGCGCTGCTGCGCTCCAACATCAACCAGAGCGTGCAGGGCAACGGCGATTACCGGGTTTCCGGGACCCCGCTGAGCTTCGCTGGCAACAACTCCAACAGCCTGCGCGGTGGCCAGAGCCAGCGTTGTGACGGTGAAATCGACCAGGACAACTGCAAGGCGAACCCGCAGGACGGCCACTCGCTGACGCCCACCACCTGCCGGGACGCGCAGGGCGTGCCGCTGCCGGTCAGCTACGACTACGACCTGAACTACTACAAGTGCCAGCTGCTGGACCCGGCCTCCACCGACCCGGAGCTGAAGTACGCCGACTGCAACGCGCTGAAGGCCAGCGCGGCGCATGGCAAGTACGCGAACTTCTGCGACAACCGCTACAGCGGCACCGCGGGCAGGTCCGTGTCCTACCTGTGCAAGCCGGACCCGGACAAGACCTCCACCAACGTGCTGAAGCCGTTCCCGGCAGACGGCGTCATCACCGCCTGGGTGCACCCGAACCCGGAGACGAAGCCGAACCTGGAGCGGTTGGATCGCTGCACGTTCGACATGGCGAAGCGCAACAACATCAACGGCACCTGGGTGCCGCAGCGCGGCTGCGTGCAGCGCGATGGCTACGTGACGACCAGCGTGCAGCCGTACTGGTCCTCCACCACGGAGCCCGTGAAGGTGTGCGCCATCGAGGCGCAGAACCGCCCCACCAACCCGTACACGAACGAGTCCTGCGAGACGGGCCGCTTCAACGGCGACCGCAGCTGCGGCTGCGGCGACAAGATGCGCCGCTGCGAAATCAATGAAGTGCACACCGCGCGCGTCGCGGCCTTCAACGAGGAGCCGCTGCACATCACCGACGCGGTGGTGCGCAACGACGAGCCCTACTTCAACATCCTCACCACGCGCCGCTCGTTCGTGAACGGCACGCTGTCGGAGTTCTACCGCCAGCGCCAGGGCGTCGCGGTGTTCAACGTCAAGTCGCCCGCGGACCCGGTCACGCTGCCCGCCGTCCCGTACGCGGACACCGCCTCCTGGTCCGAGTACACGCGCGACAGCACCCACTCCGGCGTGCTCACCACGCCTGCGTTCCTCTACCGCTTCCCCACCCAGCGCGCGCGCGTGAACGAGTTCTACGAAGCGTTCCTGTGCAAGCACTTCGCGCCGGCCGCGGACGCCACGCTGCCGCCCCCGGATGACTCCTGCAACCGGGAGAACAACCTGGCCAAGCGCTGCGGCTGCAACTACTGCCACGCCACCATCGAGCCCACGGGCGCCCACTGGGGCCGCTACGCGGAGCGCTCCGCGCTGTTCCTGCCGTCGGAGCAGTTCCCCCGCCTGGACCCGAAGTGCCGCGACTGCGCGCTCAACGGCGACACCAACTGCGGCGGCGAGTGCGGCCAGTACGTGATGCAGGCCTTCGACGGCGACGGCGCCAACTCGCTGGGCCTCTTGAAGACGTACCTCTACCGGACCGCGGAGGAGGAGAAGAACATCGAAGGCGGCCCGCAGACGCTCGTGCAGCGGATGATGGAGACGGGTGACCTGGAGCGCTGCACCGTCAAGCGCGTGTGGAACGAGTTCCTCGGCCGCGCGATGACGGTGGAGGAGCAGCGGATGTATCTGCAGACGCTGTCGCAGGACTTCGCCAAGAACAACCACAGCATGAAGGGCCTCATCGAGCAGGTGGTGATGTCCGACGCGTACCGGAGGATCGACTGATGCGCCGCCTCGTGTTGACCGCGCTTCTCGCGCTCGCAGCGGGCTGCACCAGCGGCTCCGTGGACGCCCCCGCCAAGCCCGTCCCGTTGGATGCCCAGCTGGACCCCGTCCCCAACCCGCATGGGAACGGCACCCCCATCGACCCGCTGCCGGACCCGGAGGCCCAGGGTGGCAGCGTGGGGCGCGCGCCCCGGCGCCTCACCGTCGCGCAGCTCAAGGAGTCCATCAAGGTCGCGGTGGGCATGGAGTGGGATGAGCTGGAGGCCCGCGCCCAGTCGCTGGGCCGCGCCGACTACGCGCTCATCACCACGGAGAACACCGAGCCCAACCTCGTCTTCGCCCGCTTCCTGGACGACGGCGCGCGCAAGGTGTGCATCGCGCAGGCGCAGAAGGACATCGCGCAGGCGGACCTGTCCCTGCGCACCCTGGGCCGCACGCTGCCCACGCCCATGAGCGATTTGAACAAGCTCACGGACGCGCAGGTGAACGAAACGCTCGTCTACCTCTCCACCCGCTTCTGGGGCTCGCCCCTGTCGGGTGACGAACTGGCGCGCTACGCGACCTTCTTCCGCAAGGCCGCCGCTCGCGCCGAAACCCTCAAGAAGCGGGACCAGGCGCTGGCGGTCGTATGCATCGCCATGCTGACGGACTCGCGCTTCATCACCTACTGACCTTCAAGGTGCCTGCGATGAAGAAGACGCGCCAAGACGACACCTGCATCCCCGAGCGCCGCAACTTCCTCAAGGCGGGGGCCGGCTTCATGGGCTCCCTCCTCCTGGGAGGCATCCCCTTCCGTGCCGTGGCCCAGGCGACCAACCTGGCCCCCGCGGACCGCTGCTTCGTCTTCGTCTATTTCTCCGGCGGCTGGGACCAGCTGCTCGCGTTCGACCCCCGCGACCCGACCGTGTTCACGGACGACCGCGTCAGCGAGACGCGCATCGTGACGGGCTACAACCAGCTCGCCGCGGAGGCGCGCTTCCAGCAGACGCCCCTCATCCCCAAGGAGCGCGCGGGCGCGGGCAAGCCGACGATGACGTTCGGCCCGGCGATTGGCGACGCGCGCGCCCCCAACCTCTCCGACCACTACGACCTGATGACGTTGGTGCGCGGCATCAACATGAGCACGCTCACCCACGAGGTGGGCTACCGCTACTTCCTCACCGGGAAGATGCCCATCGGCAGCGCCGCGCGCGGCTCCTCCACCGCGACGGAGATCGTGGGGCAGATGAAGCCCACGGTGCCCATCCCGTCCATCGCGCAGAACGTGGAGTCGTACAACGACCGCTACGGCGGCTACGCCAACGCGCTGCGCGTCAGCGGCCTGGCGGACCTGGTGCTCACGCTGGACCCGCCCTCGGCGGCCCGGCAGCTGGACAGTGAGATCGAGAAGCAGCTCATCGACCTCAACGGCATGCCCATCACCTGCGAGGAGCAGGCGCTCACCGCGCGGGGCGTGGGCACGACGTACGAGAACAGCCGCGAGCAGATGCAGTCGGTGATGGCCAACAAGCTGTCGGACTCGTTCCGCTTCCAGCTGACCGCCAACGACCAGGTGCGCACCACCTACGGCCTCAACGGTCAGGCCTACCCGTACAACAGCGCCAACGGCCGCGCCGCCATGGTGGCCACCGCCCTGAAGAAGGGCATCAGCCAGTGCGTGTCCATCAACCTGGCCGGCGGCCTGGACACCCACTTCGGCACGCAGCTCACCCAGGCAGGCAACCAGCGGGCCGGCTTCGACGCGCTGAACCTGCTGGTGACGGACCTGCGCGCCACGGCGCACCCGGGTGGCGGCAACTTCATGGACCACACCACCATCCTGGTGTTCAGCGAGTTCGCGCGCACGCCCACCATCAACGCCACGGGCGGCCGCGACCACCACCTGTCCAACAGCTGCCTGCTGATGGGCGCGGGCATCAAGCACAACCTGGTGGTGGGGCGCAGCGGCGACATCGGCATGTCCCCGGGCACGGTGGACCTGCGCACCGGCGCAAATGATCCGAACGGTTCCAACATCTTCCCCGAGCACATCATCGCGACGGTGCTGGCCTCGGCGAAGCTGGACTACAGCATCACGCGGGTGGACCCGCTGCGGTTCATCCTTGCCTGAGCCTTGATGAGCACTCCCTCCTCGCGTCCCCCGCAGCGCCGCGGCCCCCCTGCCGCGGCGCGTTTCCTCTCCCCCTCGCTGTTGCTCTGCGCCGCGCTGCTGTCCGGCGCGTGCGGTGACGACGCGCCTCCGGGCAGCGACCCGACGAAGCCCGCGCCGTTCAAGGCCACCCAGGTCCCAAGCTCGCAGGGGCTGGCCCCGGCCCACGGCTTCGCGGATCAGTCCGGCGGCGGCATCTTCGCCACCCCCACGGGCGGCGCCGTGCGGTTGCGGCTGGACGGCACCAAGGCGGCCCTCGCGGCCCACCCGCAGAACAAGGCCACGCTCGGCAGCGTGAGCGCGACCTTCCGCCTGGGGCCGCACAGCGCCCTGGTGGAGACCAACAGCGGCCTGTTCCTGGCGGACCAGGGCTGGCTCATCGAACCGCTGTGGCAGGAGGTGCTGGGCACCGGCATCGTCGCCACCGCGCAGACGGCGGATGGCGCGGCGTGGCTCGCGCACCCCACGGGCCTGTACCAGCTGCAGGGCGGCACGCTCGCGTCGCTGAAGCTGTCGGGCCAGGCCCTCTCCGGCATCACGACCATGACGGCGGCCCCCGCGGAGGACGGCCTGCCGGGCCTGTGGTTCGCGCGCGAGGGCAAGCTCAACGTCGTGGTGGCGTCCGCGCCGGGCGTCTACCAGGTGCGCGGCTCGGACGCGCCCCTGGGCAACGGCGAGACGGTGGAGGCGCTCGCGGGCATCTCCGCCGGCACCGGCACTCCCGGCGAGGTGTGGGTGCTCACCAGCACCCGCGTGCTGCGCCGCAACCCGGAGGGCTGGAGCACGGTGGAGCTGCCGTCCCGGCCCGAGCAGCTCATGGGCGCGGGGCGCTTCCTCTGGGCCCGCGCCGGAGGCCAGCTCTACACCTACGACGCGGACGCGAAGGTCTGGGGCGTGGCGGAAGGGCTGCCGTCCGGCACGCCGACGCTGCTGGCCGTGGATGAGACGGGCTGCGCGTGGGTGGACGTGAACGGGCAGGCGATGGCGGTCACCAAGGCGCCGGTGCCGCGCGTGACGGGGCTGCACCAGGGCATGCTGGTGGTGGAGGATGGCCTGGCCCTGCGCGCCACGCTGCCGCCGGGCCCCGCGCCCCAGAGCGTCGCCTTCCAACTGGACGCGGAAGCAGAGATCGCCTCGACAGGGCCCCTGTTCAGTCTGGGCGGCCTGGAGGCGGACGAAGCCACGCTCAAGCCGTACTCGCTCGCGACCCTGGCGCCGGGTGCGCACACGCTGTCGGTGGTGTCCCGCTTCGAGGACGGCACGGAGGCGCGCCGCGCGGTACCCTTCACGTACCAGCCGCTCACGACCACCCCCGGCTACGCGCGCGACATCCGGCCCATCCACGAGGCCCGGTGCGCCAAGTGCCACACCACCAGCCCCGGCCGGCCGCTGAACACGTATGACCTGTGGAAGTCCAACGCCCAGCTCATCAGCGCGGCGGTGCGCGACCTGCGCATGCCCGCGGACGGTCCGTTGGATCCCCAGGGCATCGCCCTCATCCAGCGCTGGGTCGCATCCGGCGCACTGCCTTGATATCGCCGCAGTCCTCCCGCTGAAGGCGCCCCCTCCCCCCGGAC
>NZ_RAWB01000491.1 GCF_003612055.1 Corallococcus llansteffanensis | reverse complement strand
GGATATGGCTCGACGGGGCGGTTGCGCGCGGCGGTCTCCCGGTCGCCCCCTCGTGACGAGTCGGAGGAGGAGCGTGCTCCTGGCGCGCCGCCGCCGCCTCCGCCTCCGCCATCCCCCAGCGCGGCTGCCCCCAAGCCGCAGCTGGAGCAGAAGCGGCGGGAGGTCATCCAGATCATCAAGGGCGGAGGCGATGCGGCTGAACCGACAGAGCCGCTGCGCTCGAACTTCGCGGAGACGGCGTTCTGGATTCCGCAGCTCCTCACCGGGCCGGACGGCGCGGCGGTGCTGGAGTTCACCGTGCCGGATTCGGTGACGGCGTGGAGTGTCTGGGCGCACGCGCTCACGCGCGATCTGCGCGGCGGCTCGGTGCAGCGCACCACCCGCAGCGTGAAGGAGCTGATGGTGCGGCCGTACCTGCCGCGCTTCCTGCGCGAGGGCGACCGCGCGGAGCTGGAGGTCGTGGTCAACAACGCGAGCACGAAGCCCCAGCAGGGACAGCTCACCTTCGACATCGTGGATCCGGACACGCAGAAGAGCCTGCTGTCGGAGTTCGGCGTGAAGACGGCCGTGCAGGCCTTCACGGTGGCGCCGGGGAAGGGGACGCACCTGCGCTTCCCCGTCACCACGCCCGCGCGCGTGGGGCCGGTGGCCTTCCGCGTGGTCGCGAAGACGGACAGCTTCAGTGACGGAGAGCTGCGGCCGCTGCCGGTGCTCCCCGGGCGCATGCACCTGGCGCAGTCGCGCTTCGTGACGCTGCGCAACCAGGACCGCAAGACGCTGACGTTCGATGACCTGAAGCGCTCGGACGACCCCACGCGGGTGAACGAGCAGCTCGTCGTCACGGTGGACGCGCAGCTCTTCTACTCGGTGCTCCAGGCCCTGCCGTACCTGGTGAACTACCCCTATGAGTGCACGGAGCAGACGCTCAACCGCTTCGTGTCCTCCGGCATCGTCGCCAGCCTTTATGAAAAACACCCGGCCGTGGCGAAGATGGCGAAGGAGCTGAGCCAGCGGCCCACGCGCTTCGAGACGTGGGACGCGGTGGATCCGAACCGGAAGATGACGCTGGAGGAGACGCCCTGGCTCACCGACGCGAAGGGCGGCCGGGAGTCACCGGACGACCTGGTGCGCGTGCTGGATCCGAAGGTGGCGCAGGCGGAGCGCCTGGCGTCGCTCGCGAAGCTGAAGAAGGCGCAGACGGCCGACGGCGGCTTCCCGTGGTGGCCGGGCGGCCCCGCGTCGCCGTACATGACCGTGTACATCCTGCACGGCCTGTCGCGCGCGATGGAGCACGGCGTGCAGGTGCCTCCGGAGATGACGCAGCGGGCGTGGACGTACCTGGGCAAGCAGTTCCGGGACGACTACGCGAACAAGCTGATGAAGAAGAACCAGGGGTGGGAGTTCCTCACGTTCCTCAACTTCGTGGCGTCCTCGTATCCCGACGCGCGCTACACGGGCGACGCGCTCACGGCGGCCGACCGGCAGCGCATGCTCGACTTCTCCTTCAAGCACTGGAAGGAACACTCGCCGTACCTCAAGGGCTACCTGGCGCTCACGCTGCACCGCTCGAAGCGGACGAAGGACGCGCTGAAGGTCTGGGACAGCGTGATGGACTCCGCGAAGACGACGGAGGACCAGGGCACCTTCTGGGCCGCCGAGGACCGCAGCTGGCTCTGGTACAACGACACCACGGAGACGCACGCCTTCGCGCTGCGTACGCTGTCGGAGCTGCGCCCCAAGGACCCTCGCCGCGAGGGGCTGGTGCAGTGGCTGCTCCTGGACAAGAAGCTGGGCCACTGGAAGTCCACGCGCGCCACGGCGGAGGCGCTCTACGCGCTGGTGAACTACCTGGAGGCCGAAGGGGCCCTGGGTGTGCGCGAGGAGCTGAAGGTCACGGTGGGCCCCAAGGTCGTCCCGATGGTCTTCTCGCCGGAGGTGTACACGGGGAAGAAGAACCAGGTGGTGCTGACCGGGCCGGAGGTGAAGGCCGACACGGCGACGACGGTGGTGGAGAAGACGACGCCGGGCTTCGCCTTCGCCTCCGCGACGTGGCACTTCTCCACGGAGGAGCTGCCCAAGGAGGAGCGCGGGGACTTCTTCAACGTCTCGCGTCGCTACTTCCTGCGCCTGCGTGAAGGCAACCAGACGCTGCTGCGTCCCCTGGCGGAGGGCGCGCCGCTCCACCCCGGCGACGAGGTGGAGGTGCAGCTGTCCCTGCGCACGAAGCACGCGGCCGAGTACGTGCACCTGCGCGACCCGCGCGCCGCGGGCCTGGAGCCGGAGAACGCGGTGTCCCGCCACAAGTGGGACCTGGGCATCGTCTGGTACGAGGAGACGCGCGACTCGGGGACGAACTTCTTCTTCGAGGCGCTCCCGGTGGGCGAGTACACGTTCAAGTACCGGCTGCGCGCCAACCTCGCGGGCACCTTCCGCGTGGGGCCTGCGACGGTGCAGTCCATGTACGCGCCGGAGTTCACCGCGTACTCCACGGGCGCGGTGCTCACCGTGGGCAAGGCGCAGTAGCGCGCGGGTGGGGCAGGGGGCCGGCGTTCCTTCGGGGCGTCGGCCCGCGTCCCGCTACTCCGCGCAGGTGGCGGCTTCGTCGGTCGGGTGCAGCGTGGCGATGCCGTACGTGCCGTTGCGCGTGCCGCACCAGATGCGCCAGTTCCCGCCCCCGATGTCCGGCGCCGAGTACACGCCGCCCTCCTTCTTCGCCCCACCCCGGGCGCAGCAGCGGGCGAACGCGCGCGTCCCGATGGCGGCGATGGAGACCGCGTCCTGCGTCTTCGAGAAGCCACCGAGCCGCTTCACGCCGCAGGACCAGGGTGACACTCCCTGGAAGCGGATGAGGTACTGCTCGCCGCGCAGCGCTTCAGCGCCCTTGCCGGGGCCCAGGTAGCAGACCTTTCCTTCGGCCTCGAGCTGCGCGTAGCGCGGCAGGAAGTGGAGCCCGCCAATGGGGCCCCGCTGCCAGTCATCGCCGCAGAAGACGTGGGTGAAGGCGTTGCGCGGGCCGGTGCTCACCCAGAGGCTCGTGAGCCACTCCAGGTTCGCCTGCCGGGAGCCCGCCCCGGGCCGTCCCGCCGCGGACAGCGCGCGCTGCACCCGGGCGTCGTCGTAGTGCTTCGCGAAGAAGCGCTGCACGTCTCCCGCGCTCACGCTCGCGTCGGGGCGCGCGGGGCACAGGTCCAGCACCTCGCGGTCCAGCGCGGACAGCGCCGGGGCCTTGGAGAAGAGGGGGGCGTTCTCGCAGGTGCTCGCGCAGGCCGGTGCGTCGCCCTTCGCGGGGCCCGGTGCGGGCGCGGCGGCGCGGCCGGCGGGCGTCTGGACCACGACGGTGTTCGTGTCGTCGTCGTCGGAAGGCGAGGCCGGCGCGGCCCCTCCGCCCCGGGCCGCCTGCTGCTGGCGCGTGTTGGCGTGGTCCGCTTCGACGAGGGCCGACGTGCCGGGCGCCCGCGCGATGGCCTCCGTGGGGGTGCCCTCGCAGAGCACCCAGCCCTCCGCCTTGGGGCCCTGCAACTTGCACCACGCTCGGGCCGGGCCGCCCTTCTTCATGAGCGGATAGGTGACGCCCGGCTCCACGGCGAAGACGACCTTGGAGGACTCGGGCTGCTCCACCGCGTCCACGCGTTCGTCGGAGACGAAGACGCCGCCTCCAGCCCAGACGGAGGGGGCCACGGAGAGGGCCAGGAAGAAGCAGGCGAGCGACCTGGAGAGGCGCATGGTGCGCGGGACTCTAACAGGACCGCCCGGGGGCCGCAGTTCGCCGGTTGCGCACGGCGGCACTCGGAGAATAAGGACGCCCGATATGAAACCGATGAATTTCCGCGGTCGCTGGGTGCTCATTACCGGCGCGTCGTCCGGCCTGGGGTTGGAGATGGCCCGGCTGCTCGCGAAGGAGCACGGCGCCCACATCATCGCCGTCGCGCGCCGTGAAGACCGGCTGCTCGCGCTCAAGGCGGAGCTGGAGGGCGCGCACGGGGTGCGGGTGCTGCCCCTCGTCGCGGACCTCACGCGTCCCGGTGAGGCCGAGCGCGTGCACGCGGCCGCGGTGGAGGGGCGCGCCGTCGACGGTGTCATCCTCAACGCGGGCGTCACCTTCTACGGCCGGGTGCTGGAGCAGCCCGCCGAGTCGTTCGACACGATGCTCGCCACCAACGTCACCAGCGTGGTGCAGCTGTCCCAACGCTTCGCCGCGGACTTCGTGCGGCGCGGGGAGGGGGCGTTGATGCTCGTCGCCAGCATGGCGGGCTTCTCGCCGCTGCCGTACCAGGCGACCTACGCGGCGACGAAGTCGTTCGTGATCAGCTTCGGGCGCGGGCTGGCCCACGAGCTGCGCAAGACGGGCGTCTCCGTCACCGTCTTCGCGCCGGGCGGCATCGCCACGGAGATGCTGTCGCTGTCGGGGTTGGACCGGAAGTTCAAGGCCGGTGACCTGGGCATCATGTCCGCGGACGCCTGTGCGCGCATCGCCGTGGAGGCGCTCGTGCGCCGCCGCGAGCTGGCCGTGCCCGGCCTCCTCAATCGCTTCCTCGCCACGATGATGAAGCTGCTGCCCCACGCGTTCATCGTCCAGCGCTCTGCCGCGCTGTACGAGGGCGGCCTCTTGAAGGAGCCTTCCAAGCCCTGAAGCGGAAGGCCCCCGGAGGCCACGGCGTCAGGCCAGCTTCACCCGCGCCACCTTCAGCTTGCCCACCTGCACGGTGTACTCGCCGGCCCCCAGCTCCGCCTTGGGGTCGGTGACCTTCTCGCCGTTCACCCGGACGCCGCCCTGGGCCATCAGCTTGCGCGCCTCGGTGGCGGAGGCCACGAGCTTCGTCTCCGGCAGCAGCTTCGTCACCGGCAGCTTCTCCGCGCCCGCGAGCGACACCTCCACGAGCGGCAGCTCCTCCGTGGACAGCTCCTTCTTGGCGAAGCGCTTCTCGAAGTCCTCGGCCGCCTTGCGCCCGGCCTCCTCGCCCTGGAAGCGCGCGGCCATCTCCTGCGCGAACGCGACCTTCGCCGCCTTCGGGTGGAGCGCGCCGGACTTCGTCTGCTCCTCCATCTCCAGGACCTTCTTGAGCGGCAGCGACGACAGCAGCTTGTAGTACCGCCACATCAGGTCGTCGGTGATGCTCATCAACTTGCCGAAGATGCTGTCCGCCGGCTCGTCGATGCCCACGTAGTTGTCCAGGCTCTTGGACATCTTGTCGCCGACGATGACGCCGTCGACGAGCTTCGCGTCCAGGCCCTCCAGGATGGGGCCCGTCATGATGACCTGCGGCTCCAGGCCCTCGTCCTTCATGAGCTGCCGGCCCACGCCCAGGTTGAAGAGCTGATCCGTCGCGCCCAGCTCCACGTCCGCCTTCAGCGCCACGGAGTCGTGGCCCTGCAAGAGCGGGTAGAGGAACTCGTGCAGCGAGATGGAGCGGTTCTCCCGGTAGCGCGTCTTGAAGTCGTCGCGCTCCAGCATGCGCTGCACGGAGTAGCGCGAGGCCAGGCGAATCATCCCCTCGGTGCCCAGCGCGTCGAGCCACTCGGAGTTGAACTTCACCACCGTCTTGTCGGGATCCAACACCTTGAAGACCTGCTGCTTGTAGGTCTCCGAGTTGACCTTCACCTCGTCGCGGGTGAGCGCCGGGCGCGTCGTGTTCTTCCCGGTGGGGTCGCCGATGAGCGCCGTGAAGTCACCGATGAGGAACACCACCGTGTGGCCGAACTCCTGGAAGCGCCGCATGCGCGTCAACAGGAGCGAGTGGCCCAGGTGCAGGTCGGGACGGCTGGGGTCGAAGCCCGCCTTGATGACGAGCGGCTTGCCCTTGTCGTACGAGCGCTGGAGCTTCTTCTTGAGGTCCTCCGGCACCTGCAAATCCACGGTGCCGCGAGTCACTTCTTCATACTGCTCTTCGGGAGTCGCCTTGCGCAGTGCGTCCGGGTTCATGGCGCCGCGGACACTACCCGAAAGGCTCCAGGCAGGGCGGGACTTCGCATCCGCCCCGCCCGGGTGATGTTCCCTGCCTGCCTTGCGTCAGGTGTCCAGGAAGTCCCAGTCGCGGTACAGGCCGCGCAGGGTCTGGCTCTCCGTGACGACCTGGTCCATGTCCACGTCGTCACTCGTGGTGGGCAGCGCCTGGACGATCTGGTCGTTGAAGGCCAGACCCACCCGACGGCTGCGCGCGCTGGCGGCCTTGAGGGTGGCGTCGTAGTAGCCGCCCCCGCGCCCCAGCCGCTTGCCATCCGGGCTGAAACCCAGTCCCGGGACCACGAACAGGTCGATCTGGTCCACCGCGATCAGGTCCGAGGAGTTGGTGGGTTCCCGGACGCCCAGGCGCCCCGGCTCCAATTCACTCTCCGACTTGATGGCCCGGAAGGCCAGGATGCGCCCGTGCACATGGGACAGCGGATAGCAGACGATCTTCTCGTCCTGCAGGGCCGCGATGAGGATGTCCCGGGTGGGTACTTCGCCCCGGATGGGGGCGTAGAGCGCCACCGTGCGTGCCTTCTGATAGTAGGGAGATGCCAGGAATCGAGACTGCACCTTGAGGCCTCGCTCATCGATGAGGTCATTGGTCATCGCCTTGCGGCGCGCCGTCAGTTCCTCACGAAGCGATACCTTCTTCTCCGCCGCCGCCGCCACCGTATCCACCGCAGTCTCGCTCACCGCCGCCGCTCCCCAAGAAAGAGTCCCCCGCCGAGCCGTGTGTCCAGCGTCCATTGAACCCTCAGAAGTCAGGTGGGGACCGAAATCATGTCACCGCAGGCTTCCCTCATCCCCGTGAGGGGGAGGGCTTGCACATGGCGACCGAAACGGACCCCGGAATGGACGTATCGGTTCGAATTTCTGCTGGGCATCACGAACCCCGCAGGGAACAGACCTTTTACCACAAAATCTTAAGACAAGTGCCTAGAATCACTGGGAAATCCCAGGGCGTTCTGGGAAAATGATAAGGACGGAGAAGCGTGCGGTCAAGCCGTCCTCGCGCGTTTACAACCGACCCGGTGGACTTCTATGATGCCGGGACCCCTGACATGTCGCCCCCGACCACAACATTGGCTCTCGCGGCGGTTGTCTGCCTCGCCTCCGGATTCGCGTGGGCGGGCCCGGCCGTCAACGGCCCCTTCAGAGGAGATGCCTTCGGTCCGGTGGAGTTGCGCACGGACGCGGACCACCTGGTCGGCACGGCGCCGGCCGGAGGGCCCTGCAATCTGTCAGGTGCCGAGCAGGTCCTGACGGGGGACTTCCAGGACAACGTCTTCGTGGGGAAGGTCACGGTCTGCCAGACGGGCGAGGCGTGCGAGCTGTCGGAGACCTACCCGGTCCTGCTCGTCTACAACATCGAGGACCGGGCGCTGGCCGGACAGGTGAAGCTGGAGGTCGGCTGCGAGTCGGCCGCGCTGGGGCCCCATGGGTTGCTGGTGCTCCGGGCGGAGACCCAGGAAGCCCCTCAGGGGGCCCCTCCCACGCCGCCCCCGGCGGC
>NZ_RAWB01000490.1 GCF_003612055.1 Corallococcus llansteffanensis | reverse complement strand
CCTCCCTGCCTGTGCACGGGGCGGGGCGGGGCGGACAGGAGCGCCACCAGCACCAGGCCCGGCACGAAGCGCAGCAGGTACAGCTTGTCCATGGCCTCATCCAACGAAAAAGGGGCGCCCGAAATGCCGGGCGCCCCAGGGATTCTGCCATTCTCCACTCCGCCCGTCAGGACGGAAGAGGGAGGTGGCGGAGGCTGCTTACTCGCAGCTCACGTCGTTGTACGCGTTGCCCGGCTCGCCGGCGGCGATCTTGGTCGTGTCGATGCCGCAGTTGAGGGCCAGCGTCTCACCCGTGGGCGAGGCCGTGATGCCCCACACGTCGCCGGCCGCGTCGTTGTCGACGTTACCGATGGCGTTCGCGCTGAAGAAGCAGCTGGGGCAGGCGGCGAGGCTGGGCTGCACGCCCAGGGCGGAGAGGGCGTTCGCGGCCGGAGGCGCCGTGGTGAACTTGGCCTTGTCCTGGCCGATGCAGCCCGTCTTGGCGGCGACGCGGCCCGTCGGGGTCGCATCAACCGCGGAGGAGCAGCCAGCGGCCAGGCCGTAGCTGTAGCGGTTCGCGGGCTCCGGATCGAAACCGATGACCGTGAAGTCGGAAGAGTACTTGTCCTTCTCGCCGAAGTACGACTTCTGGGCCGTGAAGATGGCCTTCAGGTTCGTCTTCGCCTCGGACTGCTTCGACTTCGCCTGGAAGCGGATGAAGTTCGGGATGGCGATGGCGGCCAGGATGCCGATGATGGCGACCACGATCATCAGCTCGATGAGGGTGAAGCCACCCTTCTTCCGGAAGAGACGGTTCATCATGTTTGGGGACTCCGCGACGTGGGCAGAGGGGGGTTGGACGACGGAAAGACTCTTAGCACGAAGAGTGCCACCCCGAACAGTTGGCCAACCGCCGGGATTCCCTGGGAGGGCATGCCGCCACGGGGACGGCACGGCCGCTGGCCTGCCAATTTTTGTCACTTCCGCTGACGGTTTTCGTCCTCCGACGCGAAGTCGCCAGTGCCGGGAGCGACAGGTAGGATTGCGGGCTCCGTGACGTTCACCTACGCGCCGGGCTGGGCCGAGCCCCTCTTCATCCTCTTCCTGTTCGTCCTCGGCCTGTGCATCGGCTCCTTCCTCAACGTCGTCATCGCGCGCGTGCCGGAAGGGCTGAGCATCGTGCGGCCCGGCTCCCGCTGCCCGAAGTGCGGCCACGTGCTCTCCTGGTACGAGAACATCCCGGTGCTGTCGTGGCTCGGGCTGCGCGGCCGGTGTCGCGGCTGCGGCATGCCCATCTCACCGCGCTACGTCCTGGTGGAGCTGCTCACGGGGCTCTTGTTCCTCGCGTGTCTCAAGCGCTTCGACTGGACGTACGCGCTGGTGCCCGCGCTGGTGCTCGTCTTCCTGCTGGTGCCGCTCACCTTCATTGATCTGGAGCATTGGATCTTGCCCTTCTCGCTCACGCTGCCGGGCATCGCGGCGGGGGTGCTGCTGGCGATTCCCCGGGGCGGCGACGCGGTGATCCACGCTGCGGTGGGCGCGGCGGTGGGGTTTCTCTCCTTCCGCCTGATGGAGTACGTGGGCTGGCGCGTCTTCAAGCGCGAGGCGCTGGGAGGCGGGGACAAGTTCCTCGTCGCGCTGCTGGGCGCGTTCCTGGGCTGGCACTCGCTCCTGGGCATCCTCTTCTTCTCGTCCCTGCAGGGCTCCATCGTGGGCGTGGCGTTGCTCGTCCTCACCGGAAGGGCGGGGCCCCGCGGCGCGGCGCAGGAGCCGGTGGAGCTGCCCCCCCCGGCCGCGCCGGTTCCTCCCACGGGCCCCGAAGCCGACGCTCCCGTTGGACCCTCCGCTGAGCCCGCCCCATCCGCCGAGCCCGGAGACACGGAGGCGCCCGAAGCCGGATCCACGATGACGTGGGACTTCACGAAGCCGGGGCTGCCCCTGTGGAAGCGGGGGGTGCTGGTGCCCTGGTGCCTGCTCTTCCAGCCCATCCCGGACGCGCCCCTGGACGCGTCGGGCGAGGAGGAGGAGTGGGTCCCCGGTCCCACCAACATCCCCTTCGGCCCGTGGCTGGCGCTGGCCGGGTTGGAGGTGATGCTGCTGGGGCCGTGGCTCGCGCGCGTGCTGCCCTTGGAGGTGGCGATGATGCTCGGGGGGACGCGGTGAGGGGCGTGGCGCCGCCGGTGCGCGGATGAAGTGGCGCATCGCCAGCGTGGCCTTCCTGCTGGGCTCGCTGTCCACGGGCATGTCGTGGCTGACGCTGCAGCCGGTGTTGATCCGCCTGCTGGACGTGGCGCGCCGGCTGGCGCTGCCCGGGACGCCGGACGCGGAGGGGCTGGCGCGCATCCGCACCTTCCTGCCCCTGGCGCTGGGGTTGGATCTCGTGGTGCTGACGGTGCTGGCCTACGTCGTATTGGACCTCACGGTGGGTCGCCCGCTGCGCGCCACCGAGGCCGCCGTGGAGCAGCTGGGCCGGCTGCAGCTGGACGTGCCGATGGCGGGGCAGGGCGGGCCGCTCCTGTCGCGCATCCAGCGCGCGCTGCAGCGCATGGCGGAGGCGCTGCGCCAGGAGCAGGCCCTCACGCGCTCGCAGCTGGAGGCGCTGCGCGAGGCGAACTCGCGGCTCGCGCGGGCGCAGACGGAGCTGGTCGCGTCGGAGCGGCTGGCCACGGTGGGAAAGCTGGCCGCGGGCGTGGCGCACGAGGTGGGCAACCCGCTGGCGGGCATCCTCGGCTACCTCTCCCTGGCGCGCATGAAGGCGGAAGGGCCGGAGGTGAAGGACTTCCTGGAGCGCATCGACCACGAGGTGCTCCGCATCGACCGCATCGTGCGGGGGCTCCTGGACCTGGGGCGCCCCGGCAGCGCCCAGCCCGTGCCGGTGGACGTGGGGCAGGTGGTGGAGACGTGCGTGCGCCTGGTGCGCGCCGGCCCGGAGCTGGACCGCGTGGACGTGACGCTGGACGTGGCGCCCGGCCTGCTCGCCCGCGCGGACCCTGGCCCCCTGTCGCAGATCCTCATCAACCTGCTGCTCAACGCCGCCCAGGCCATGGGCGGCCAGGGCCGGGTGCGCATCTCCACCCGCCAGGAGGCCGCGCTCCTCTATGTGGAGGTGGAGGACAGCGGCCCGGGCCTGTCCCCGGAGGTGCGCGCGCACCTCTTCGAGCCCTTCTTCACCACCAAGGGGCGGCAGGGCACGGGCCTGGGACTCGCGGTGTCGCTGAACCTGGCCCAGGGCATGGGCGGGCGGCTGGACGCGCGCGACGGCACGGGGGGCGGCGCGTGCTTCCGGCTGTCCCTCCCCGCCGCCTGAGGGGTGCCGGACGCCAAGGGGCGTATGATGGGCGCCAAGCCCATGCCCCTCTTCCGCACCGTCCTCGTCGCCGACGACGAGCCGTCCATCCGCCACATCCTCACCCTGGTGCTCAGCGACAAGGGCTACGAGGTGCGCGCCGTCGCCGACGGCGAGGAGGCCCTGCGGGAGCTGTCCGCGCGCGCCTATGACGTCCTCCTGTGCGACGTGCGCATGCCGAAGCGCGACGGGCTGTCGGTGCTGAAGGCGGCGCTCGCGGACCAGCCGGGCCTCACCGTGGTGGTGATGAGCGCGTACGGCTCCCAGGAGCAGGCGCTGGAGGCGGTGCAGGCGGGGGCCTACGACTTCGTCCAGAAGCCCTTCAAGCCGGAGGAGATCGTCTTCGTCCTGCGCAAGGCGGAGGAGCGCGAGCGGCTGCTGCGCGAGAACCGGCGCCTGCACGAGGCGCAGCTTCCCGGCGCGTCCCTGGGCCACATCCTGGGGGAGAGCGCCGCGCTCCAGGCGGTGCTCAAGCAGGTGGCGCGCGTGGCGCCGGTGGACACCACCGTGCTCATCTCCGGCGAGAGCGGCACCGGCAAGGAGCTCATCGCCCGCGAGCTGCACGGCAAGAGCCGCCGCTCCGCCATGGCCTTCGTGGCCGTCAACTGCGGCGCCATCCCCCACGGCCTCCTGGAAAGCGAGCTGTTCGGCCACGCGAAGGGCGCCTTCACCGACGCGCGCACCGCCCGCCGGGGCCTCTTCGCGGAGGCCGACGGCGGCACGCTCTTCCTGGATGAAGTGGGCGAGCTGCCCCTGGGCGCGCAGGTGAAGCTGCTGCGCGTGCTGCAGGAGGGCGAGATCCGGCCCGTGGGGGAGAGCCGCGTGGAGCGCGTGGACGTGCGCGTGGTGGCCGCCACGCTGCGCGACCTGGGCAAGCTCGTGGAGAAGGGCGAGTTCCGCGAGGACCTCTACTACCGCCTCAACGTCGTGAACCTCGCCCTGCCGCCCCTGCGCGAGCGCCGCGAGGACATCCCGCTGCTCGCCCGCTCCTTCCTCGGCCGCTTCAACCGCGAGCTCAACCGCGACCCGCCGGTGGCGGGACTGTCCCCGGAGGCGGAGGCCCTGATGACGGCCTACGCCTGGCCGGGCAACGTGCGGGAGCTGGAGAACGCCATGGAGCGCGCGGTGCTCCTCGCCGAGGGCACCCTCATCGAGCCTGGCAGCCTGCCCGAAAAGCTGTGGGCGTCTTCCGCACCCGTGTCCGCCGGGACGGCGCCGCCGCTACAGGCCGGGGGCGACCTGTCGCTCAAGCGCGCCATCCGGGAGCTGGAGGAGTCCTACATCCGCGCGGCGCTGCGCCGCACGAAGGGCAACCGCACCCGGGCGGCCGAGGTGCTGGACATCAGTCACCGCGCGCTCCTGTACAAGATCAAGGAGTACGGCATTGATCCTGACGCGGAGGCGCTTCGCGGCTGAAAAGGAGCGAAAGGCAGGGGAGGGGGTCGCCTGGCGACCCGACCCTCCAGGAATCATCCCCGGCCATTTGACGGAACGCGGCCGGGGCCGGAAAATCGGGCCTCCGCGGTGGTACGTCGGGGGCGCGGTCGTCGTCGGTCTTCACGGCGCTCCCCCGTCCGATGGGCGGCCGGGCGCCAAGCACTTTTTAGGAGGGGTATCAAGCCGGTGCTACGCTGGCCGCCTCTCCGATGGGGTTAAGCATGGCGAAGGGCAAACTGGCACTCGGGCTGGATATCGGGTCGACGTCGATCAAGATGATCATGCTCAAGGAGCAGCGCAAGCGCGGCGAAGTGGGCTACGCGCTCCAGAGCTTCGGAATGAAGCCGCTGCCTCCTGAAGCCATCGTCGACGGCGCCCTCATGAACTCCACGGCCATCGTCCAGGCCGTCCAGGAGCTGATGTCGGAACTGAAGGTGAAGGGGAAGGACGTCGCCATCGGCGTGTCCGGCCACTCGGTCATCATCAAGAAGATCCAGATGCCCCGGATGAGCCAGGAAGAGCTCGAGGAGAGCATCCAGTGGGAGGCGGAGCAGTACATCCCCTTCGACGTGAAGGACGTGAACATCGACACGCAGATCCTCGACGGCGGCGGCAACGACGCCACCGGTCAGATGGACGTGCTGCTGGTGGCCGCCAAGAAGGACATGATCAACGACTACACCACCGTGGTCTCCGAAGCGGGGCTCGCGCCGGTGGTCGTGGACGTGGACGCGTTCGCCGTCCAGAACATGTTCTCCACGAACTACGAGCTGCCGGAGAAGGAGACCGTCGTCCTCATCAACGCCGGCGCCTCCGTGGTGAACATCAACATCATCGCCAACGGCGTGACGGTGTTCACCCGCGACGTGACCATCGGTGGCAACCAGTTCACCGAGGAGATCCAGAAGCAGCTCAACGTCTCCTACGAGGAGGCGGAGGCGCTGAAGATCGGCGGCAACCGCGCGGACGCGGACGCCGTGGTGCCCCAGGACGTGGAGCGGGTGCTGTCCAGCGTCGCGGAGCAGGTCGCCGGGGAGATCCAGCGCTCGCTGGACTTCTACGCGGGCACCGCCGCGGACTCGAACTTCACCAAGGTCTACCTGTCCGGCGGTACCGCGAAGATCCCCGCCCTGTTCAAGACCATCGAGGCGCGGACCGGCGTGCCGGTGGAGATCCTCAACCCGTTCCGGAAGATTGAAGTGGACAACCGCAAGTTCGACCCCGCGTTCATCATGGACGTGGCGCCCATGGCCGCGGTGGCAGTGGGACTGGCGCTCCGGCGCCCGGGCGACAAGCTGGGCTGAACCGCTCTGGCCGCGAGGAGATGACGCACATGATGATTCGAATCAATCTGCTGCCCGTCCGGGCGGTGAAGAAGCGGGAGATGGGCCGGCAGATCCTGGCCCTCTACGCCGCGGTCCTGATTGCCGCGGTCGTGGGCAACTACTTCTGGTACGCGGACCGCGACGGCGACCTGACGCGGGCCAACCAGGGCATCGCCCAGACGCGCGCGAAGATCGCCGAGCTGGAGAAGGTCATTGGCGAGGTGAAGAACATCAACGCCCGCAAGGCGGAGGTGGAGAAGAAGCTCGCCGTGCTGGACTCGCTGCGCAAGGGCCGCAACGGCCCGGTGCGCATGCTGGACGCGCTGTCGTCCGCCATGCCCAAGAAGGTCTGGCTCAAGGACTTCGTGGAGGCGTCCAACAGCGTCACCATCAACGGTTCGGCCGTCAGCCACGACGAGGTCGCGGAGCTGATGCGCGGCCTGGGCGGCATGGTGTGGACGCCCAAGGGCATGGGGCGCCTGGTGGAGCAGCGCCGTGACGGCAAGACGTCCCGCGTGGAGCTCTTCAACACGGAGACGGCGCTCGTGGAGGAGTTCCCCGCGGGCGACATCAAGCCCTTCTTCGGCAACATCGAGCTGACCAACGCCGTGCAGACCAAGAGCGGCACGGCCGGTGCGCCGTCGTTCGTCGACTTCAAGCTCACCCTCACCGCCAACTACGCCATCTAGCTGGCGGCGAAGGAACCCCTGTCATGGATAAATACCTGGATCAGCTCGCGAAGGCCCCCCCGGCGGCGAAGTTCGGCGGGCTCGCGGCACTCGTCGTCCTCTTGACCGTCGCCAACTTCTTCCTCGTCATCCAGCCCACGGAAGAGGACATCGCCCGCCGCGCGTCGGAGCGCCGGACGCTCGACCTGGAACTCGCGGAGAAGAGCGAGATCGCCCAGAACCTCAACGAGCGCCGTCGCGAGATGGACGTGCTCGAGCAGAAGCTGGCGGAGGCCCTCACGGAGCTGCCGGAGCGGCGCGACATGGAAGAGCTGCTCGCGCAGATCAACGACATCGGCAAGAAGTCCGGCCTGGAGATCTCCCGCGTGGAGCCCGACAGGGAGTACGTCGAGGGCACCGAGTTCTTCGCGCGCATCCCCATCCGGATGACGGTGAGCGGCAACTACCACGAGATCGCCATGTTCCTGCAGGAGATGGCGAACATGCGCCGCATCGTGAACGTCAACAACATCAAGCTCGATGGCGCGACGCTGAAGAACGAGAAGGTGGTCCTCCAGAGCAGCTTCCTGGCGACGACGTTCCGGTTCATCGAGACGAAGAACAACTAGAAACTTGATCCGCTCTGCAACTGGGGCGACAAGGGATGACGCGGATGAAGACGTTCAAGTCCACGATGACTGCTGCGGTGCTGGCGCTGACCCTGTC
>NZ_RAWB01000048.1 GCF_003612055.1 Corallococcus llansteffanensis | reverse complement strand
CCCCGAGCAGCGGCAGCACCTCCGCCTCTTCCAGCGCCACCGCGAGCATCGCCCCGGGGGGCATCCGCGCCATCAGCGCGCCCCGCACCACCGCGAGCCGCAGTCCGTCCTCGGGCGACAGCACACCGGCCACACACGCCGCGGCGTACTCGCCATAGCTGTGCCCCAGGAGTGCCTGGGGCCGCACGCCCCAGGACATCCAGAGCCGGGCCAGCGCGTGCTCCACGATGAAGAGCCCGGGCAGCGCCACGCGGGGGTCCGAAAGCTTCCGGGCCACGGCCTCCTCCTGGCCTTGCGCGGGAAGGAGGAGCGCGCGCACCTCGGTGGCGAGCGACGGCTCCAGCCGGGCCAGGGCCGCGTCCACGTCCTTGCGGAAGCCCGGCTCGGCCGCGTGAAGCTCACGGCCCATGCCCACCGCCTGCGCGCCCTGCCCCGGGAAGAGGAAGGCCACCCGACGATTGCGGCCCGCCTCCACCACCGCGGGCTTGCGCAGCCGCTCCGCCAGCTCGGCGCCGTCCGCCGCCACCACCGCACGGCGGTGCTCGAAGGCGCGGCGGCCCACGTTGCGCGTGAAGGCCACATCCTCCATCGCCAGGCCTGGCGCGGCTTCCACGTGCGAGGCCAGATTTCGCGCCATCGCCTCCAGGGCGGACGGCGTGCGCGCGGACAGCGTCACCACGTGCAGCGGGCGATGACCGCGCGTGTGCTCCGCCTGCGCGGGAGCCTCCTCCACCACGACGTGGGCATTGGTGCCGCCAATGCCAAAGGAGCTCACGCCCGCCCGGCGCGGCGCGTCCCCTCGCGGCCACGGCTTCAGCGCCGTGTTGACGAAGAAGGGACTGCGCTCGAAGTCGATCTCCGGGTTGGGACGCTCGAAGTGGAGGCTCGGCGGCAGCTCGCCGTGCTGGAGCGACAGCACGACCTTGATGAGGCCGGCCACACCGGCCGCCGCGTCCAGGTGCCCCAGGTTCGTCTTGAGCGAGCCGATGCCGCAGAAGCCCGTCCGCTCCGTCGTCTTGCGGAAGGCCCGCGTCAGCGCGGCGATCTCGATGGGGTCCCCGAGCGACGTGCCGGTGCCATGGGCCTCCACGTAGCCAATGTCGTCACCGCCCAGGCCCGCGTAGGCCAACGCGTCCGCGATGACCTCCGTCTGGCCCTCGATGCTGGGCGCGGTGTAGCCGACCTTCTGCTGGCCGTCGTTGTTGACGGCGGAGCCCTTGATGACCGCGCGGATGGTGTCGCCGTCGCGCAGCGCGTCCGCGAGCAGCTTGAGCACCACCACGCCCGCGCCGTTGCCCGCGACGGTGCCACCGGCGCGGTGGTCGAAGGCGCGGCAGTGGCCGTCCGGCGAGAAGATGAGCCCGTCCTGGTGCAGGTAGCCCGTGCGCTGGGGGCTGGCGATGCGCACCGCGCCGGCGAGCGCGATGTCCGACTGTCGCGTCAGCAGGCTCTGGCAGGCCATGTGGATGGCCACGAGCCCCGTGGAGCAGGCGGTGTACACGGCGATGCTCTCGCCCCGGAGCTGGAGCTTGAAGGACGCCTTCATCGCCAGGCTCTCCGGGCCCGCGGTGGCCAGCTCCAGGCCAGCCCCCGGATCCTTGCGCGCCTCGCCCAGCAGGTTCAGCAGGTGGCCCGACGCGCCCGCGCCCGCGTAGAGCGAGATGCGGCCCTTGTAGCGCGTGGGGTCATACGCCGCGTCCTCGAGCGCCGCCCACGCGCACTGGAGGAACACGCGCTGCTGCGGATCCATCCACTGCGCCTCGCGCAGGGGGATGTCGAAGAAGCCGTGGTCGAAGCCGTCCGCGCCTTCGAGGATGCCGCCGGCGCGGATGAAGCGCGGGTGGTTCCACAGCTCCTCTGGAAGGAGCGGCGAGCGCTCCAGCTCCGACTCGGAGAAGAACGAGATGGACTCCACGCCCCCTCGGACGTTGTTCCAGAAGTCCTTCAGGTCGCGGGCGCCCGGGAAGCGCCCCGCCATGCCGATGACCGCGATGTCGTTGCCGGTGTCTTCGCCCTGCACGTCGTCACCCTCAGTCATTGCCGTGATTCCCTCGCCGGCCCTGCCGCCGGATCGCCTGCCGCCGCTGCTGGGCGCGATCCACGTGGGCCTCGTTGTCCTGGGTATCCGCCGCCGTCTCGCCGTCCCGCTCCAGGGACATGACGAACGCGCGGACGGTGGGATGTTCGAAGAAGCGCGTCGCCGGGACGTCGCGCTTCAGTGTGTCGCGCAGCAATGCGCACGCCTTGACGACGGACATGGAGCTGCCGCCCAGGTCCGCGAAGAAGTGGTCCTCCACCCCGACCCGCTCCACGCCGAGCACCCTCGCCCAGAGCTCCGCCACCTGACGCTCCAGCGCCGTGGAGGGCTCCGCGAAGGTGCTCCCGGCCGGGCGCGCCACGTCCGGCTCCGGCAGCGCCGCGCGGTCCAGCTTGCCCACCGGGGTGAGCGGCAGCGCGGACAGCGGCACCAGCGCCGAAGGCACCATGAACTCGGGAAGCGACTCCGCCAGGAAGGCCCGCAGCGCGCGAGGCTCCAGCGTCTCCCCTGACCGGGGCACCGCGTAGGCCACCAATCGCTTGCCTCCCGCCGGATCCGGCCGGGCCACCACCACCGCCTCGGCGACTCCCGGGTGCTTGCGCAGCGCCTCTTCCACCTCGCCGGGCTCCACCCGGTAGCCGCGCACCTTCACCTGCGCGTCCAGGCGCCCGAGGAACTCCAGCGTCCCGTCCTCGCGGTAGCGCACGCTGTCGCCCGTGCGGTACAGCCGCCCGCCCGCCTCCGTTGCGAAGGGGTCCGGCACGAAGCGCTCCGCCGTCAGCTCCGGCCGCCCCTGGTAGCCCCAGGCCAGGCCGTCCCCGCCGATGAGCAGCTCGCCCGGCACGCCCACCGCCACCGGCAACAGCCCGCCGTCCACCACATACACGCGCGTGTTGGCGATGGGCCGGCCGATGGGGATGGCACCTTCCGCGACAGAACCCTCCATCACATGGCAGCAGGTGAAGGTGGTGCCCTCGGTGGGCCCATAGCCGTTGACCAGGACGCCACCGCGCGAGAGCCGCTCGCGCACGACGGCCGGGGGCAGCACGTCACCGCCCGCCAGCAGTTGCCGCACCCCGTCCAGCGCGTCCGGTTTCGCGGCGCCAATGGCCTCGAAGAGCGCGGCCGTCAGCCACAGCGTGGTGACGCCGTGGCGCGTGAGCACGTCCTGGAGCGAGTCCACCGTGGGCGTCCGGGGCGGGAAGAGGACCAGCTTCGAGCCATGCAGCAGCGCGCCCCACAGCTCGAAGGTGGCGGCGTCGAAGCAGATGGGGGCGAGCTGGAGGAAGACCTCGTCCGCCCCCCACCGCGCGAAGCGGGAGCCCAGCACCAGCCGCGCCACCGCGCGCTGCGGGACACAGACGCCCTTGGGCCGTCCCGTGGAGCCCGACGTGTACATGACATACGCCAGCGACTCCCCCGGCACCGTCACGCGGGGCGGAGCTTCGGACTCGCGCGCCACCTCGCTCCAGGCTTCGTCCAGCAGCACCACCGCCGCGTCGCCGGAAGGCAGCAGCTCCAACACCGACCGCTGTGCCAGCACCACGGGCAGGCGCGAGTCCTCCACCATGAAGGCCAGTCGTTCGCGCGGATAGGTGGGATCCAGCGGCACGTACGCGCCACCGGCCTTGAGGATGCCGAGCATCCCCACCACCAGCTCGAGCGAGCGCTGCACGCACAGGCCCACGGGTGTCCCCGGGCCCACGCCGCGCTTGATCAGATACCCCGCGAGCTGGTTCGCCCGCCGGTCCAGATCTGCGTACGTCAGCCGCGCGTCCTCGCACTCCACCGCCACCGCGTCCGGCGCGCGCGCGGCCTGCGCCTCGAAGAGCACCGCGAGGCAGGCTTCGCGGGGGTAGTCCACCGCGGTGTCGTTCCACTCCACCAGCAGGCGCTGGCGCTCCGCCGCGTCCATCATCGGCAGCTCGCCCAGGCGCTGGCCGGGGTCCGCCACCGCGCCCTCCAGGAGCAGCCGGAGCCCCTTCATCAACCGCGCGGCCGTCTGCGGCGTGAAGAGGTCCGCGTCGTACTCCAGCGTCCCGGCGAAACCGTCTGGCGAGTCGGAGAGGGAGAGCGTGAGGTCGAACTTCGACGTGCCCGAGCCCAGCTCCACGGGGCGCAAGGCCAGGCCCTCGGGCGCGACGTCCCGCCGCGTGCCTTCCTGGAGCGCGAGCACCACCTGCACCAGCGGCGCGTGGCTCAGGCTGCGAGGCGGTTGCAGCGCCTCCACCAGCTTCTCGAACGGCACGTCCTGGTGGGCGTAGGCGTCCAGCGTCGTCTGCCGCACCTGGCGCAGGAGCTCGCGGAAGGTGAGTGTCCGGGGCAGGTGCGCGCGCAGCACCAGCGTGTTGACGAAGAAGCCGATCAACTCCTCCAGCCCGGGCTGTTGCCGGCCGGCGATGGGCGAACCCACGCACACGTCCTCCTGGCCGGACACGCGGGACAGCAGGAGCTGGAAGGAGGCCAGCAGGCCCATGAACGGGGTGACGCCCTCACGACCGCAGAGGGCGCGGAACGCGTCGGAGAGCCCGGCCGGGAGGCGCACGGCCAGGAGGTCCCCCCGGAAGCGCTGCAGGCCGGGACGGGGGAAGTCCTTGGGCAGCTCCAGGACGGGCGGCGCGCCCGCGAGCTGCTTCCGCCAATAGCCGACCTGTGCGGTGAGGGCTTCGCCCTGGAGCCAGTCGCGCTGCCACGCGGCGTGGTCCGCGGGCTGGAGCGTGGGCTCGGGCAGCGGTGAGGGCCGGCCGTGCAGGTGCGCCCCGTACAGCGCCGACAGCTCCCGGACGGCCACGCCCAGGGACCACCCGTCGGAGATGATGTGGTGCAGCGTGAGGACCAGCAGGTGCGAGTGCTCACCCGTGCGGATCAGCAGCGCGCGAATCAATGGCCCGTGGGCCAGATCGAACGGGCGGCGAAGCTCTTCCGAAGCGGCGCGCACGGCCTGGGCTTCGCGCTCCGTCTCCGGCAGGCCGCACAGGTCGACCACGGGAAGCGACAGGGCGACGCTCGGGTGGATGACCTGCACCGGCTCGCCCTCGTGGCTCGAGAAGGTGGTCCGCAGCGCCTCGTGACGGAGGCACAGCCCGGTCAGGGCCTGCTCCAGGGCGGTCAGGTCCAGCGGCCCCGTGAGCCACGCCGCCCAGGGGACGTTGTAGAGGGCCGTGCCCGGCTGGAGCTGCTCCAGCAGCCACAGACGCTCCTGCATCGCGGACAGCGGCAGGGGGCCATTCCGGGGCACGCGGACGATGGGCGGTGGGCGCACGGTCCCCGCGGACCGCCGGGCCTCGCGGATGCGCCCGGCCAGTCGCGCCACGGTCGGGTCCTCGAAGAGGTCCCGCAGCGACAGGGACACGCCGAAGTGAGCGTGAATGCGCGCGACGACGCGCGTGGCCAGCAGCGAGTGGCCGCCCAGTTCGAAGAAGCTGTCATGGGCACCGACGCGGGGGACGCCGAGCAGCTCGCGCAGCAGCCCCGCGACCCACTCCTCCTCGGGGTCTCGCGGCGCGGTGAAGCCCTCGGCCGGACTGTTCGCGAGCTCGAACCCGGTGGGCTCCGGCAGCGCGCGGCGGTCCACCTTGCCGTTGGGCGTGAGCGGCAGGCGCTCCAGCACGCTGAAGGCGGAAGGCACCATGTACGCGGGGAGGTGCTCGGTGAGGAAGGCGCGCAGGAGCGAAGCCAACGGCGCGGCGGCGTCCTCCGCCGAAGGCACGACATAGGCCACGAGGCGCCGTGAGCCACCCACTGAATCCTCTCGCGCCAGCACGGCGGCCTGCCGCACCGCCGGGTGGCGCAGCAGCGCTGCTTCGACCTCTCCCGGCTCCACGCGGAAGCCACGCACCTTCACCTGCGTGTCCACGCGACCCACGAACATCACCGCGCCCTCGGAGAGCAGCCGGACCCGGTCGCCCGTGCGGTAGAGCCGCGCTCCGGGACGCGTGCTGAACGGGTGCGGCACGAAGCGCTCCGCCGTCAGCTCCGGCCGTCCCAGGTAGCCCCAGGCAAGCCCGTCCCCACCGAGCCACAGCTCCCCCACTCCGCCCGGCGGCACCGGGGCCATGGCCGCGTCGAGCACGTACTGCACCGTGTTCGCCAGCGGCCTGCCAATGGGGATGGACGTGGCCCCCTCCGGCACCTCCGTGACGAGGTGCCACGTGGAGAAGGTGGTGCTCTCGGTGGGGCCATAGACGTGCAGCAGCCGCCCGGGAGGACCTTCGCGAAGGACCTGGCGCACGGGCCTCGGGTCCACCGCCTCACCGCCGAAGTGAAGCTGCCGCAGGCCGCGGAAGGCGTCCGGCGCCTCGGCGACCACCTGGTTGAACCAGGCCGTGGTGAGGAAGAGGACCCGGATGCCCTCGTCCTTCAGCCATGTGGCGAAGGCCCTGGGCGCGAGCGCCGTCTCCCGGTCCACGCCCACCACGCGCGCACCGTTCAGGAGCGCTCCCCAGATCTCGAACGTGGCCGCGTCGAAGGAAGCGTTGGAGGCTTGAGCCACGCGGTCTTCCGGCAACACGCGGATGAAGTCCGTCTCCACGACCAGCCGGACCACGGCCTGGTGCGGGACGCAGACGCCCTTGGGTGTCCCCGTGGAGCCGGACGTGTAGATGACGTACGCGGCATCCTCCGAGCCGGCTCCGGAGATGGGAGCCTCCACGCCAGGAAGGGCCTCCAGCGTCGGGTCACCGTCCAGCGTGAGCACCCGCACGCCCTCCGTGGGCAGGGCCTCCCGCATCCGCTCCTGGGTGAGCAGCACCCGCGCCCCGGCGTCCGCGAGCATCCACGCCAGTCGCTCGCGCGGGTACGCCGGGTCCAGCGGCACGTAGGCCGCGCCAGCCTTGAGGATGCCCAGCATCCCCACGACGAGGTCCAGCGAGCGCTCCACGCAGAGGCCCACGGTGGATCCGCGCAGGACGCCCAGCGCGCCCAGCCGGTGGGCCACCTGGTTCGCCCGCGAGTCCAGGGCGGCATAGGTGAGCGAGTGCGCGCCGTAGACCACCGCGAGGGCCTCGGGCGTCCGCGCGGCCTGGGCCTCGAACAGCGCATGCACCGTGGCTTCGCGCGGGTACGCGGTCGCGGTGGCGTTCCACTCCACCAGCACCCGGTGGCGCTCGGCCTGGGACAGCAGGGACACCTCACCGAGCCGCTGCTCCGGTCTGGCGATCATCTCCCGCAGGAGCGTGGACCAGTGCGTGAGCAGTCTCGCCGCGGCGTCGCCCCGGATGCGCTCCGGCCGGTGCTGCAGCTTCAGGCGCAGCGAGCGACCCGGCAGCACCACCGCGGTCAGCGGGTAGTGCGTGCGCTCGAAGACCGCGACGTCCCGCACCTCCAGCCCGGCCGCGCCTCGGGCGAGCGCAGCGTCCACGGGGTAGTTCTCGAAGATGAGAAGGCTCTCGAAGAGCGGCGTGCCCCGGGGCACCTCACTCCAGCCCTGGAGCCGGGTGAGAGGGACGGGCTCGCGCTGGTTCAACTCCACCAGCACGGACTGGAGCTCGCGCAGCCAGGGCAGCAGCCCCGCCGAGTGCCGCACGCGGGCGCGCACCGGGAGCGAGTGGATGAACAACCCCACCGCCTCCTCGATGCCCGGCACTTCCGCCGGCCGACCCGCGAGCGTCGTCCCGAAGACGACGTCGTCGCCGCCGCCATACCGCGACAACAGCAGCGCCCACGCGCCGTGGACCAGCGTGCTCGGCGTCAGCCGGTGGCGACGCGCGAAGTCCTGGAGCGCGAGGGTGTCCGCCTCGCTCAGTGCCAGCTCGTGCTCTCCGGGCCCACTCGCACGCTCGGAGCCACCCTCCGCCGGCAACGGCGTCGGGGCCTCGATGCCCGCGAGCTGTTCGCGCCAGAAGGCCTCGTCCTGCTCGGGGCGACGGCGGCCCCGCCACTCGAAGTAGGCGCGGAAGTCCGCCACGGCGGGTGGACGCCAGGCCCCGCCTCGCGCGATCACCGCGTACGCGTCGAGCACTTCGCCCAGCACCCGCGCCAGGCTCCACCCGTCCAGCAGCAGGTGATGGAAGCTCCAGACGCACCGCCAGGCACCGTCCTCCAGGCGGATCAGCGCCAGCCGCATCAACGGCGCACGCGACAGCTCGAAGCCTCGCGCCCGGTCCTCACGCAGGAAGGACTCCAGGGCCCGGGACTGCTCCGTGGCGGGGAGCGCGCGCCAGTCGTGCTCGGCCCAGGGCAACTCCACGCGTGCGTGGACGACCTGGAGCGGCTCCTCCAGGCCTTCCCACCGGAAGGACGTCCGCAGTGCGGGGTGGCGCTCGGCCACCGCCGCCCACGCGCTCCGCAGCGCTCCGGCATCCAGCGGACCCGCGAGCGTCCAACCCAACTGTTCGAAGTACGCGTCCGTGCCGGGCTCCAGCAACACCTGGAACAACAGGCCGTGCTGGAGCGGTGACAGCGGATGGCGCTCCTCCCCCGCTTCCGCGAGCTCCGTCAGCGTCCGGGCGCAGTCCCGAGCGAGCGCCTCGATGGTCGCGCGAGCATGCAGCGCCTCGCTGTAGTGCCACGTCAGCTCCAGGCGTCCACCGACCCCACGCGCCACCACTTCCAGCACATGGCTCCGCGGCCCGCGCGTCCCCTGCGAAGGCCCGGTGGATCCGGAGGCCAGCGTGAACAGCGCCGTGTCCCGCGTGCCCGGGTCGAGCTGGCCCAGATAGTTGAAGAGGACCTCGGAAGAACCCCGAGCCTCACGCAGCGGCGCGGCCTCCTCCTCGTGGCGCAGGTAGCGCAGCAGGCCGTACCCAAGCCCCCTGCCCGCCCGACGCTCACGGGCGGCACGCACCCGGTCCAGCACCGCCGAGGACTCCGAGCCCGCCAGCAGCTCCAACCGCATGGGATACAGCGCGGTGAACCAGCCCACCGTGCGCGAGAGGTCCACGTCGTCGAACAGCTCCTCACGACCATGGGCCTCCACGTCGATGCGCAGCCGTCGCTCCCCGGTCCACCGGGCCAGCGCCTTCGCCACGCCCGCGAGGAGCACATCCTCCACGCCAGGATGCGGTCCAGATGTCGACGCCCGCAGCAGTGCCCGCGTCACCCCGGGCTCCAGCGCCACCGTGACGGTGCGCTCCGAGCCCTGCGTGTTCACCCCTCCCGGCAGGTCCCTGGGAAGCAGGCGCAGGTCCGCGCCCAGCTCCTCGCGCCAGAAGGGCAGCTCCTCCGCGACGGCCGCCGACGCCGCATGCGCCTCCAGCCGCCGCGCCCACGCCTGGAACGACGTCGTCTTGGCCGGAAGCACCACGGACTCGCCACCGCCAAGCTGGCGCAGGGCGGTCTCCAGATCCTCCAGCAGCACGCGCCAGGAGACGCCATCCACCGCGAGGTGGTGGATGACCAGCAGCAACCGGCCGGTCCTCCCAGGGCCCCGGTCGAACAGCACCGCGCGCACGAGGCGCCCTTCGACCGGATCCATTCCCGCCTGCGCCTCCGTGGCGATGCGCTCCATCTCCACGGCCTGCTCAACCTCCGACAGCCCGGACAGGTCCACGCGACCGAGCGGAACGTCCAGACCCGGCTCCGCACCCGACTGCTCCCACCCCTTCGCCCCCAGGGTCAGCCGCAGCCGGAGCGCATCGTGGTGGTCCACGAGGGCCCGCAGCGCCCGCGCCAGCACCTCGGCGTCCACGGGCTCGCGCGTCTCCAGCAGCAGCGCCTGGTTGAAGTGATGCGCCTCGGGCAGCTCACGTTCGAGGAACCACCGCTGGATGGGTGTGAGCGGGACGGGCCCCACCACCGGCCCCTGCTCCCCCACGCGCCGGGCGCTCGCCGCCACCCGGGCCAGCCCTGCCACCGTCGGGTACTGGAAGAGCTGCCGCGCCGTGAGGTGGAGGCCCGCCTGTCGAGCGCGCGAGATCACCTGCAGCGCGAGGATGGAGTCACCGCCCAGCTCGAAGAAGCGATCCTCCGCCCCGACCCGCTCCACGCCCAGCACGCCCGCCCAGATGCGCGCGAGCTGACGCTCCAGCTCGCTGCGGGGCTCGACGAAGTCAGCGCCGCCACCGGCCGGTCCCCGCTCCGGCGCGGGGAGCGCGCGTCGGTCCAGCTTCCCGCTGGGAGACAGCGGAAGCGCGTCGAGGGTGACGAAGGCCGAAGGCACCATGTGCTCGGGCAGCCGCTCCCCGAGGAAGGCGCGAAGCTCCAAGCCCTGGATCCCGCTGGAGGACGGGACCACGTAAGCCACGAGGCGCCGATCCCCCGGGACGTCCTCTCGCACCGACACGGCCGCCGCCCGCACGCCCGGGTGCTGCGACAGCACCGCTTCAATCTCACCCAGCTCGATGCGGAAGCCACGCACCTTCACCTGGTCGTCCAGCCGTCCCAGGTATTCGAGGGAGCCGTCCGCCAGGAAGCGGGCCTTGTCCCCCGTGCGGTACATCCGCGCACCGGACGTGGAAGCGAAGGCGTCCGGGATGAAGCGCTCGGCTGTCAGCTCCGGCCGCTGCCAGTAGCCACGCGCCAACGGGGCGCCCCCGATGAACAGCTCGCCCGGCACACCCGTCGGCACCGGCCGCAGGCGCGCATCCAGCACATACATCCGCGCATTGGCGATGGGCCGCCCGATGGGCACGAGCGGCCGCGTGTCCTCGCGCCCGCAGGCCCACGCCGTCACGTCCACCGCGGCCTCCGTGGGGCCGTAGAGGTTGTGCAGCTCCGCGCCCACGCACGAGAAGAAGCGATCCCGCAGGTCCGGAGGCAGCGCCTCGCCACTGCAGAACACGCGCCTCAGGGTGGCGCAGGACGCCGACAGCCCCGGCTCCTCCAGGAAGGGCCGGAGCATGGACGGCACGAAGTGCAGCGTGGTGATGCGCTCAGCCTCGATGACACCCGTCAGGTACGCGGGCTCACGGTGGCCCCCGGGCCGCGCCATCACCAGCCGCGCGCCCGTCATGAGCGGCCAGAAGAACTCCCACACGGAGACGTCGAAGCTGAACGGCGTCTTCTGGAGGACGCGGTCGCTCGCGTCCAGCCCATGGGCCTCCTGCATCCAGAGGAGCCGGTTGCAGACGGCGGCGTGCGTGTTCATCGCCCCCTTGGGCCGCCCGGTGGAGCCCGAGGTGTAGATGACGTACGCCAGTCCGCTCCCTTCCACCGCCACATCGAGACGCTCCGAGCCCTCGCGAGCCACCGCGTCCCACTCCGAGTCCAGACACACCACGGCCGCGCCGCCCTGAGGCAGCCCCGCCGCGAGCCGCGCCTGGGTGAGCAGCACCGGCGCCGCCGCGTCCGCGAGCATGTATTCCAACCGCTCGCGGGGGTACTCCGGGTCAAGCGGCACGTACGCCCCGCCCGCCTTGAGGATGCCCAGGAGCCCCACCACCATCTCCAGCGACCGCTCCGCGCACAGCGCGACCCGCCCGTCCGGACCCACGCCGCGGGCACGCAGGTACCGCGCGAGCTGGTTCGCACGCCGATCCAACTCACGGTACGTGAGCGCCACGCCCTCGAAGCTTACCGCCATCGCGTCCGGCGTGCGGTCCACCTGCGCCTCGATGAGGCGGTGCAGGACGTCCCCCTCCGCACGGGCGCGCCGGGTGTCGTTCCACTCCACCAGGATCCGGTGTCGCTCCTCCAGAGGCATCAGCTCCAGGTCGCGCACGCGCTGCTCGGGGTCGCGCACGCCCGCGTCCAGCAGCACGCGCAGGTGCCCCAGGAGGCGCGAGGCGGTGTCCGGCTCGAACAGGTCGGTGCTCAACTCCAGGTTCGCGACGAAGCCCTCCGCCGTGTCCGTGAGGATGAGCCGCAGGTCGAACTTCGCCGTGCGGCTCTCCTGCTCCAGGACGCGCAGCCGGAGGCCCGGCATCGCGATCTCCGGCAGGGGGTCCTCCTGCAGCACGAGCATGGCCTGGAAGAGCGGGCTGCGGCCCAGGTCGCGCTCGGGCTGGAGCGCCTTCACCAGCTCCTCGAAGGGCGCGTCCTGGTGCGCGAACGCGCCCAGCACCGTCTCCCGAGCGCGGGCAATCAGCTCACGGAAGGAAGGCTCCCCCGCGAGCGACACCCGGAGCACCAGCGTGTTGACGAAGCAGCCGATGAGCCCTTCCAGCTCGGTCCGGTCGCGGCCCGCCACGGGGGTGCCCACGCACAGGTCCTCCTGCCCGCCATGGCGGGACAGCAGCGCGGAGAAGCCCGCGAGCAGCACCATGAAGGGGGTGGCGCCCTCACGCGAGGCCAGCCCCTTCAGCCCGCGCGACAGCTCCGCGCCCAGGAGCACGCTCCGGTTCGCACCGCGACTGCTGCGCACCGCCGGACGCGGATGATCCGTGGGCAGCTCCAGGGCCCGGGGCGCGCCGTCCAACCGGGTCCGCCAGTACGACAGCTGCGCCGCCAGCACCTCGCCGCGCAGCCAGTCCCGCTGCCACGCCGCAAAGTCCACGTACTGGAGTGGAAGCTCCGGCAGCGGAGAGGGCTTGCCCTCGGAGAAGGCGCGGTAGAGCACCGCCACCTCGCGCACCAGCACGCCCAGGGATCCGCCATCGGAGACCAGGTGGTGCAGCACGAGCAGGAGCACCTGCTCATGTGCATCCAGGTGAAACAGCGTGGCACGCAGCGGCGGCCCCGAGCCCAGGTCAAAGGCCCGCAGGGCCTCCTCCTCCGCGCGCCGTGAAAGCGCTTCGGCCCGCATCGGCTCCGACAGCACCGTCAGATCCATTCGAGTCAGCGAGAGCCGCGCCTCGGGAGCGATGCGCCAGGAAGGAGTGCCCTCCTCGTCATGGAAGGTGGCGCGGAGGACACCATGGCGCCGGACGACCTCGCGGAGGCAGCGCTCCAGCACCTGCGCATCGAGCGAGCCCTCCATGCGGACGGCCACCGCGTCGTTGTAGGCACCGCCGCCCGGTTCCAGTTGTTCCAGGAACCAGAGCCGCTGCTGGGCGAAGGACAGGGGCAGTGCGCCCTCGCGCGGCCGAGGCACCAGCGGAGGCACGCGAGACACCACCCGAGGCAGGGCCTCCAGGCGCGCGGCAAGCGATGCGGGCGTGGCAAAATCGAAGAGCTCGCGCAGGGGCAGGTCCACCCCGAACGACTCGCGGATCCGGGACGCGGCCCGGGTGGCGAGCAGCGAGTGCCCGCCCAGCGCGAAGAAGTCGTCATCCACGCCGACCCGCTCCACCCCCAGCAGCGAGGACCACAGCTCCGCCAGCAAACGTTCGGTCTCCGTGCGAGGAGCCACGTACTCCCGGGCCGCATCACGCGCACCCTCCGGAGCGGGCAGCGCCTTGCGGTCCACCTTTCCATTCGGAGTCAGCGGGAGCGCGGCGAGCGAAACCATCGCCGAGGGCACCAGGTGCTCGGGGAGCGACCGCCGGGCGAAGTCCCGCAGTGCCTCCAGGGACAGCACCGCTTCCGGCCGCGGCACGACATACGCCACGAGTCGCGCGCTCCCGGGCACGTCCTCTCGCGCCACCACCACCGACTGCGCCACACCCGGATGCCGGGCGAGCACGGACTCAACCTCTCCAGGCTCCACGCGGAAGCCACGGACCTTGAGCTGGTGGTCCACGCGCCCCAGGAACTCCACCGTCCCGTCCGTCCGCCACCGCGCCCGGTCCCCGGTGCGGTACATCCGAGCACCGGGGTGGCCGCAAAACGGATCCGGAAGGAAGCGCTCGGCGGTCAGCTCCGGCCGGGCGTGATACCCGCGAGCGACACCCGCACCGCCAATGTAGAGCTCACCAGGCACGCCGATGGGCGCGGGCCGAAGCCCCGCGTCCAGCACGTACAGCGAGGTATTGGCGATGGGCGTGCCAATGGGAACCGGCCCCGGAGCGTCGTCCACGCGATGCGAGGAGGACCAGATGGTGGTCTCCGTGGGGCCGTACATGTTGAGCAGGGCTCCGCCCACGGTGTCTCGCAGCCGAGCCGCCAACGCTGTCGACAGCGCCTCGCCCCCCACGAACAGTCGCTCCAGGCCCGCGAGCGCCCCCGGTGCACCGGGCTCCAGCAGCAGCGCCTGCGCCAGTGAGGGCGTGCACTGCAGGTGGGTGACACCGTGCCGCTCGAGCTGCGCGGGCACCGTGCCGCCGTCCTGCGCCTGGAGAAGGAAGTCCCGCTCGCACCGCTGCCGCACGGCATCCAGCGCGGGCAGGCTGGCGAGCACCGCGTCCGTGTCCACGCCGAAGTCGATGAGGCACGCGACCTCATCCACGCCGAGCGACTCGATGCGCGCCACCTGCTCCCGGACGGTGCGCGGGGTGCCGAAGAGCCCCGCCCCTTCGAAGAAGCGTCCGAACGCGCGAGCCCCGAGCGCGTCCAGGTCCTCCGGACGGACGGAGGCCGGATCCAGATCAACCCCAAGGGTCCGCCCCAGCCCACGCATCAGGTCCGCGGAGGTGCTCAGGTAGCGGCGCAGCGGTCCCTCCACCGTCTCGCGCACGCGCTCCACGTCATGCCCCACGAACGTGTGGAGCATCAGCGTCACATGGCCCTCGCCCGCATGGCCCGCCGCGCGCCAGGCCTCGCGGTAGAGGGCGATGCGCTCCCGCAGCTCGTCCCACCGCTGGCCCAGCAGGTGCGTGAGCACGCCCGCGCCCAGCTGGCCCGCCTCGCGGAAGGTGTCCGGATTGCCGGCGGCGGTGAGCCACACGGGCAGCTCGCGCTGCACGGGGCTCGGGTGGATGTGGACCTCCACCGGGACGCCCGAGCCATTGGGCAGGCTCAGGGCCTCGCCGCGCCACAGCCGCCGCACGGTGTCCAGGTCCTGGCGTGACCGCTCGCGGCGCTCCGCATACCGGTCCGGAGCGAGGACGAAGTCATCCGAGTTCCATCCTGGAGCCACGGAGATGCCCACGCGCCCCTTCGACAGGTTGTCGACGAGCGACCACTCCTCGGCGACGCGCACCGGGTGGTGCAGCGGAAGGACGACGCTGCCGGCGCGGATCGCCACGCGTTCGGTGATGGCCGCGATGGCCGCGCCCGTGAGCGAGGGGTTGGGATAGAGCCCCCCGAAGGCGTGGAAGTGCCGCTCCGGAGTCCACACCGCTTCGAATCCATGACGGTCCGCGAAGCGCGCGCTGTCCAGCAGCAGCCGGTAGCGGTCCCCGTCCGGGGCGCCCTCGTCCGCGGCGAAGTAGAAGAGGCTGAAGCCCAGCGGCTTGCGGCGCGAGCGGACCGCCCGGCGCGGTGCGGCCGCGAGGCTCCCCTGCTCTCCCTGCACGACGACCTTGAAGCCCCGCGCCAGCGTCCAGAGCAGCTCCAGCACGGAGATGTCGAAGGACACGCTGGTCACCGCGAGCCACGTGCCCGGCGTAGTGCCCACGCGCGCGTCCATGCCCGTGAAGAAGCTGGCGGCGTTGCGGTGCGGAATCAGCACGCCCTTCGGCCTGCCGGTGGAGCCGGAGGTGTAGAGGACATAGGCGAGGTTGCCAGGTCCCACGTCAGAAGGAGGCGCCGCGTCCGCCTCACCCGGAGCATCCAGCAGCACCACCGTCCGTCCCCCGAACGCGAGTGCTGCCGCCAGGTGCCGGTGCGCGAGCACCACCGCCGCACCGGAGTCCTCCAGCATGAGGGCGAGTCGGGCCTCGGGGTACGAGGGGTCCAGCGGAAGGTACGCCCCGCCCGCCTTGAGGATGCCCAGGAGCCCCACCACGAGGTCCGCCGAGCGATCCGCGCAGAAGCCCACGATGCACTCCGGCCCCACGCCCTGCTCGCGCAGCCGCCACGCCACCGCGTTGGCCTGACGGTCCAGCGCGCGGTACGTGAGCACCTCGTCACCGCACACCACCGCGACAGCGTCCGGAGTACGCGCGGCCTGCGCCTCGATGAGCGTGTGGAGGCAAGCGTCCGGGAAGTCCGTGCGCGTGTCGTTCCAATCCACCAGCACCTGCCGCCGCTCGGACTCCGGCAGGAGCGGAAGCGCGGAGATGCGTTGATCCGGATCCGCGGCAATGCCCTCCAGCAACACATGCAGCCGCGCCACCAGTCGCGTGGCGGTGTCCGCATCGAAGAGGTCGGTGGCGTACTCAAGCCAGCCGTCCAGTCCCTCCGCGCCCCGAGCAAGGGACAGGGTCAGGTCATACGGCGTGGCACCCGGATCCATCTCCACACGGCGGGCTTCCAGGCCGGGCAGCGCAAGTCCAGCACCGGGCTCTGGCTGGAGCACGAACAACACCTGGAACAACGGAGCACGGGAGCGATCCCGAGCAGGCTGGATGGCCTCCACCAACCGCTCGAAGGGAACGTCGCGGTGGGCGAACGCATCGAGCGCCACCTCCCGGGTCCGCCCCAGCAGCTCACGGAACCGGGGCGCGCCGGAGAGGGACGCACGGAGGACCACGAGGTCGAGGAAGCAGCCGATGAGCCCTTCCAGTCCGGCCCGCTCCCGTCCATTGACGGGAGTTCCGACACAGAAGTCCTCCTGGCCCGAGTGGCGTGCGAGCAGCACCTCGAACGCCGCCAGCAGCGTCATGAACAGCGTGGCACCTTCGCTCCGCCCCAGTGACTCCAGCCGGACCGTGAGCGACTCCGGAAGGTGCAGCGCCACACGACCGCCACGATAGGAAGGCGTGGGGGGACGAGGCCGGTCCGTCGGAAGCTCCAGGGCGACGGGAACACCGGCCAGCCGCGCCTTCCACCCGTCGAGCGAAGCAGCGAGTGCGCCCTCCGTCTCGCGCTCGCGGCGCCAGCGCGCGAAGTCGGGATACTGGAAGGCCAGCGGAGCCAGCGAAGCCCCGCCTCCGTAGAGCACGCTCAGCTCCCGGGCCAGGATGCCGAACGAGGCTCCGTCGGAAGCGATGTGGTGCATCACCACGACGAGCAGATGATCTCCCGCGTCCAGGCGGATCAGCGTGGCCCGGAGCAGCGGTCCCCGCGCGAGGTCGAAGGGAGCACGCGCCTCCTCCTGAGCCCGTTGGATCGCCGCGGTCTCACGTTCCCCCGCTGGAAGCTCGCGGAGGTCCACGCGCCGGAACGCCGGAGCCGGAACGGAAGAGGTCACCTGGAGGGGAGTGCCATCCTCCTCGTGGAACGTCGCCCGGAGGGCCGCGTGCCGGAAGACGAGCGCCGCGAAGGCGCGCTCCAGCGCCGCGTCATCCAGAGCGCCCGTGAGCCGGACCGCCGCGGGGAGGTGATACGCGGGGCTCCCACGCTCGAGCTGCTCGAAGAGCCACAGCCGCTGCTGCGCGGAGGAGAGCGGAGCGGGCGTGGCCTCTTCCGCGCGGATCAGCCCGGAGCCGGTGGCCATGCCACGCGCCGCGAAGACCGTCCGCGCGAGTTCCGCCACGGTAGGCCCCTGGAGCAGGACCTCCATGCGCAGGACGGTGCCGAGGGATTCGACGTCGTTCGCCAGCTCCACGGCGCCCAGCGAGTCCAGACCGAAGGACGTGATGGGCACATCCCGAGCAAGCGCCTCCGGACGCACCCGGAGCCGAGCGGCGATCCGCGCCAACAGCCACGCCTCCAGTTCCTCCACGGTGACAGGCTCGGAAGCCACCACCGGAGCGCTCCCCTCCCCGGTCGAAGGCTCCGCGTCCGTCGCGCTCCAGGTCAGGAGTGCCCGGGCCGTCCCCGCGAGCAGCTCCGCCCGGCAGGCGCGACGCTGGATCTTCCCACTGGACGTCTTGGGCAGTGCGCCCGGCTCGATGAGGACGAGCGTGTGCAGTTGCACCTCATGCGCCTCGGACAGGCCCCGTCGCACGGCGCCCACCACGTCCTCCGGCGTCCAGGGCTTGCGAGTGTCCACCTCGTACATCACCGCGAGCCGCTCCTCGCCGCCCACATCGATGGAGAACGCCGCGCCACAGCCGGGCCGCAGCGCCGCGTGGCTGCGCTCCAGTGTCAGCTCCAGATCCTGCGGGTGCAGGTTGCGACCGCGCAGGATGACGAGGTCCTTGCGCCGGCCCGCGACGAACAGCTCGCCGGCCCGCAGCAGGCCCAGGTCACCCGTGCGCAGGAACCGGGTCCCATCGTCCGGATCCGCCAGGCGCGCGCCGAAGGCCGCCTCGCTCTCCTCGGGCCGCTCCCAGTAGCCCTGGGCGACGCTCGGGCCGGAGACCCAGATCTCCCCCACCCGCTCAGGAGGGCACGGTCGCCGCGTCTCCGGGTCCACCACGAGCAGGGTCTGGTCCGGCAACGTCCGGCCGCACCCCACCAGTGGGCGCGCACCGGGGCCGTCAGGGGCCTCCAACGCCTCGTTCCGCTCCAGCGCCGCGGAGTCCCAGGTGCGGGTGAGGACGCCCTCGCCCTTGCGCCCGCCCGATGCGATGAGCGTGCCCTCCGCGAGCCCGTAGCAGGGATAGAAGGCCTCGCGCTGGAAGCCCGAGGGTGCGAAGGCCTCCGCGAAGCGCGACATGACCTCCGGGCGGATGGGCTCCGCGCCGCAGAAGGCCAGTTCCCAGCGGCGCAGGTCCAGTCCCTCGCGCTCCGAGGCCGGAACCTTCCGCACGCACAGGTCGAAGGCGAAGCACGGGCCGCCACTGATGGTGCCGCCAAAGCGGGACAGCGACTCCAGCCAGAAGCGAGGGCGGCGCAGGAACGCGAGCGGCGACAGCAGCGCCACGGGGAAGCCCGCGTACAGCGGCTGGAGGACGCCGCCAATGAGCCCCATGTCGTGGTACGGCGGCAGCCAGATGACGCCCACGCTGTCCGAGCGGACCTCGAACGCGTGGGAGATCAACCCCAGGTTGTGCAGCAGGTTGCCGTGGCTGAGCCGCACGCCCTTCGGGTCGCCGGTGGAGCCGGACGTGTACTGGAGGAAGGCCAGCGTGTCCGACGTGGGCGCCGGGCGCCGCCAGCCCGCCTCGGTCCCCTCGGGCAGCGCATCGGTGGCCACCCAGCGCAGCGCCGCCAGCTCGGGTGCGCCCTCGAAGAGCCCCTCGCCCATCTCCTGGATGAAGGAGGTGGTGAGCACGACGCTCGCGCGGGCATCACGGATGATGGCGCGCAGCCGGGGCAGCGTCCGGTCCAGGCGCGTGGGGTCCGGGGGATAGGCGGGCACGGCCACCAGCCCGGCGTACAGGCAACCAAAGAAGCCCGCGACGTACTCCAGGCCCGGCGGGTAGAGGAGCACGGCACGCTCGCCTGCCTGGGCCAGCGACTGCAGCGCGGCGCCAATGCGCCGGGCCCGCAGGTCCAGCCCGGCATGACTCAGGACCGAGTCGTCCCCGCCATCTTCGAGGAAGGTGTAGAGGGGCCGTTCTCCCAGAGCGTGGGCCCGGGTTTCGAGCAGCTCCAGGAGCGTCGCAGCCGGGGAGGTTCGCGCGGAGAGAGGTGCCATGGTGTGGGGCTGGAAGAAGCCTGGGTCCCTTCGCTGATGAGCGGCGCGCAGCTTAAGCTATGAGGGCGAGGAAGCCGGCTCTCTTACTGGCGGAAGGAACCCACGGCGTGAACCTGCTCATCCTGTTGCTTCGCAGGTCACGAGGCACCGTGGCACTGGCGGTGTGTTTCGGTCTCTTGACAGGGGCCGCGAGCGCCGGGCTCATCGCGCGCATCAACGCGGTCCTCTCCAGTGGGGGCACGCTCGTGGATCGCGCCACGGTCCTCGGCTTCGCCGCGCTGGGGGCGCTGATGCTGGGCTCACGCATCGGAGCCCAGCTGTTGCTGACACGCCTGCAGACGAGCACCACGTTCGCGCTGCGGGATCAACTCAGCCAGCGAATCCTCGCGACGCCGCTGCGCCAGTTGGAAGAGCTGGGCAACCACCGTCTGATGGCCACGCTGATCGACGACATCCAGGCCGTCACCCAGGGCCTGCTCTGCATTCCGCCGCTGCTGATCCACAGCGGCATCATCGTGGGATGCATGACGTACCTGGCCGTCATGTCGAGGATGGTGTTCGCGGCGCTGTTCATCTTCGCGACGCTGGGAGTCGCCAGCTACCTGCTCCCCATGCGGCACATCATGGGGCTCCTGCGGCACTCGCGTCAGACGAATGACCGGTTCTTCCGCGACCTGCGCTCACTCACCCAGGGACTGAAGGAACTGAAGCTGCACGGCGGAAGGCGCAAGGCCTTCCTGAAGCAGGAGCTGTTCCCCACCGCCGAGATGCTGAAGCAGCTCCAGGTCAGGGTCTCCACCCTGCACACCCTGACCACCAGTTGGAGCATGAGCCTGTTCTTCTTCTTCATCGGGCTGCTGCTCTTCGTGCTGCCGGGGGTCGCCCCGGTGTCCGCCTCGACGCTGGTGGGCTACACGCTCGCCGTCCTCTATCTCCAACAGCCGCTGGAGGCGTCCATGACGCTGCTGCCGATGCTGGGTGCGGGAACGGTGGCGCTCCGGCACATCGACACGCTGGCGCTGGATCCCGCGGGGACCGCGAGCGAGCCGCTCCTGTCAGGCGCCGAAGAGGCCCCTGCTCCTCCGTCCCGCATCGACCTGGTGGGTGTCACGCACGCGTACCGTCGCGAGGGAGAGGACACGCCCTTCACGCTGGGCCCCATCGACCTGACGCTCCGGCCGGGGGAACTCCTCTTCGTGGTGGGCGGCAACGGCAGTGGAAAGACGACGCTGGCCAAGCTGATCACAGGACTCTACGCGCCGGAGTCCGGGGAGATCCGTGTCGACGGGCGGCCCGTGACGGAGGGAGACCGGGAGCGCTACCGCCAGCTGTTCGCGACGGTGTTCTCCGACTTCCACCTCTTCGACTCGCTGCTGGGGCTGGCTGTAGGAGAGAAGACGGACAAGGCCCGTGCGTACCTGGAGCGGCTCCAACTGCAGCGCAAGGTGCGCATCGAAGAGAACGGCAAGCTCTCCACCACGGACCTGTCCGCGGGCCAGCGCAAGCGCTTGGCTCTGCTGACGGCGTACCTGGAGGACCGCCCCGTGTACCTCTTCGACGAGTGGGCGGCGGACCAGGATCCTCAGTTCAAAGAGGTCTTCTACCGGGAGCTGCTGCCGGACCTGAAGGCCGCGGGGAAGGCCGTGGTGATCATCAGCCACGACAGCCGGTACTTCGACGTGGCGGACCGGCTGGTGCGCCTGGAGTCCGGCGCCATCGTCTCGGAGGAATCCGCAGCCGGCTCGCAGCAACTCAGCCCTCGAGTTGTTCCGGCGTGAGGCAGGCCGCTTCAAGGTCCAGTTCCTCCAACGGGATTCGCTGGATGTGCTCCCGGGGGTTGTCGACGTTGTCGCGGTACTTGTCCGAGCCGGATTCGTACGTGACCCACAGCTCGCCATCGATGACGTTCACGCCCTGGGCGTAGGGGTCGATCAACCCATTGCTGATATCGACCCGTTTCTCGATGTCCGCCGAGAACGTGTCCGCGCTGGACTCGAACGGTTGATAGACGAGCTTCTTGTCCCCCGTGGTGAAGATCAGCGCGCCATCAACCACCGTCATGCCCTGGGCGCGGTCCGGCGCCCGGATGGGGCCTTCGCGCGAGTCCTCAATGAGAGCACCGGTCTTCTCGTCGATCTTGAATCGCCAGACGGCGCCCGCCTTGCCATCGCCGTCGGGGCTGTAGCCGCCGATGTACGCGTAGCCGTCATGCACGGTCATGTAGCTGCCGGCGGAAACGAGGTCGACGTCGCTGTTCGGATCATCCACGACGCCGCGCTCCGGGACGTCCATCACCTGGGAGGCCATGGCCGGAGTTCCCTCCTTGGCTGCCCGCTCAAGCTCTTCGCGCGTGTAGACGAAGACATGGTCCGTGTCGGAGACGTAGACGAACTCACCGTCCGTCGCGACACCGCCACCGTGCGTGGGCGCGGGGCCACCGGGGCTGGCGCCTCCAAGCTTGACCTGGAGCGTCTCGGCGCCCGAGTCCTTGTCCTGCACTGAGATCATCACTTCGTGATCGTCGTTGTAGTAGCTCGTGAGCACTTCGCCGCGCGTAGCGTCGTAGCCCTGGCCTTGGGGCGTCCAGCCAGCGTCCAGGTGCAGCAACTCCGGACCGACTTTCTCCGAGCCGCCCGAAGCCGTCACGCCAGCCTCCACGGGTGCACGAGCCGCGACCGAAGGCACGTTCCCGAAGCCACTGAGGTTCACGGGGCTCTTCCGCCCCTGTTCCAGGGCATCCTGGAAATAGGGCGTGGCGGCGGGAGTCGTCGCGGGCGGCGGGGCAGCCGGCGGCCTGGTGATGGCCGTCTGGACCGTGGTGATGACCCGGCGAAGCAGGGAGCTGATCAAGGGCGTGCCTCCGTCTGAACGCCCCGAACATACGCGAGTCGCCGGCTTGCACCAGTCGTCGGCTCGCGCCAATGGAGCCGCGCCTGTCGCACAGCCAAACCTCCCCCGCTCCCGACCGCGCCCATCATCTCCAAGCATCCCTTCTGGGGCGCGGTGCTCTTCGTCCTCATGTCCGCGCTGTCGACGATGCTCGCCTTCTTCTCCAGCGCGCTGCCATCGAGAGCGGTTCTGGCGGGCGCGCCTCACGAGCCAGAGGGAGGCGGGCCGTCCCGGGAGAGTCCGCGCTCGCGGCCACGCTCCGCACCAGCCACAGGCAGGGGCGTTCGCCTCGCTGGCACAGGCAGGACCCAGGCTGTCCATTGCCCCCCCGGGACGCGCGCCACAGGGCGCGGAGCACCTTGCGCTCCGTGTCGTCCGGCTCCCCGAACCCGTTGGCGCGATAGAGCACGGCCTCATCCGCCTCCCGCTTCTTCTCGTCGGCGGAGGTATTCGTGTTCCCGTGGATGTGGACCGCCAGGCGGGATACCCGCATGTCCGGGCCCTGGCCCCACCCGCGCTGGCGGATGAGGTCGCGCAGGAAGGCCTCGCCGATGCCAATGCCCCAGAAGCCGGGCGGGACGAAGAAGTCCTCCGCGTCCCAGGCCGCGAGCCCACCGTCCGCCCCGCCCTCCTGGACCCGCACGCGAACCTGCGCAAGCTGGATGGGGACGTCCCTGTCCCCATAGTGGACCGGGTGCATGAAGGAGAGCAGCCGCACGCCATCCGTCTCCGGCAGCTTGCCCCGCGCCTGCGTCCACCAGGACATCGCCAGTCCCGTCGAGCCCGGGTCCGGGCTCGCCAGATCCACATAGGGCTTGGCGCCGACTCGTGGCGCGAGGCCGAAGTGCGTCTCGAGGAAGCGCGTGAAGCGCTGCGGGTACAGGGCCTTCAGCAGCGGCCACCACATCCGGAACAGCGGCGCGTGCGCCCAGCGCGCGAAGTAGTTCATCAACCCCAGGTAGGCCGGATGGTTGTACTCCTGAGCGAGGTCCTCGCAGAGGAAGACCTCCTCCATGAAGAGCAGGGCCTGCCGGCTCGCCTGCAGGGAGCCGGTGATGTCCAGGGGCGCGGGCTGGGCTGTCGCTCGGCGCGCGCGCGCCCTCGGCTCCCGCGACAGGCCCTCGAGGAACGCCTCCTCCTCGAAGACCTCCCGCAGCAGCCGGTGGGCCCCCGCCGCATGAAGCAACGCGTCGATCTCCGCCGCGCGCGAAGCGAAGCGCGCGAAGCGCTCCGAATACCCGGTCGGCAGGGGGAGCCACTCCCGGCGGGCCCAGGCGAAGAGCGCGGCGCCGCGCGTCCCCTGCTCCAGCGTGTCCCAGTCGAGCTGGCTCTTGACGGGCTGGAACGCCGTCTCCGCCACGTGCTCGCCCAGCCGGCGGTACGACTCCCACTGGGCCTCGTCGTAGAACTGGTCCCCTGTCGACTCGTGAGGGAAGGCCGCGTTGCGCGCCTTGTACTGCGCGACGTCCGCCGGCTCGTTGCCCGTCAGCGTGGGCTTGATCATCAGCAGGACGCCGGTGTCCCCCGTGGGGTAGTGGATGTCTCCGGCCACCATCCGCTGCCGGGCCTGCCCCTTGGGACCGGGGCGCAGCGGTGACAGGTCGATGCGGATGTCCACCCCGAAGTCCTCACGCACCCGCCGCACGGCGTTGCCGAAGTCGTCGAACGCGACATCCGGGTCCATGCCGCAGTCCGAGACGAGGATGAAGCGGCAGTGCCGGCGCACCAGCTCGTAGAGCGCAAGGTTCTCGAAGTGCCCACCGTCGGAGAGGAGCACGTCACAGCCCTGGGCCCGCGACATCCCGAACAGCTCCTTGTAGAAGGGCAGCCCGAGGGGCGGCGCCTCGAACCAGCGATGCGTCCGGCCCCGCGTCGGGTGCGGCCACCACAGCCCCAGGCGCAGGTTGAAGGCGGTCATGAGGAACGTGACGGCCAGCCCGAGTCGCTTGGAGTGGCCGCCCATCTGGGAGTTGAAGGCCGCGCCCGACGCGGTCAGCGCCGCGGCGAGCGTGGGCGCCCCTCCCTTGCGCCGCCGCGTCCCGGCGGCACGCCAGACCTGGGCCTCATGGGCGACGCTCATTCCCACGGATGAGAGGACGGCGCTCTGCGCCCCCCGCTCCAGGTTGAGCAGCGGGTCCTTCGGGCTCAGGTCATTGGCCGCGCAGCAGATGAGGTGCAGGGGCCGCGGCGGAGTGCCCGGGTCGGCGAGCTCCGTCAGCAGGAGGTCATCCCCCCTGCGCGCGCCCGAGGGCCGCGCCGCGCCAGCCCCCGGGTTGGAGGCGCCCAGGTAGGCCCGCGCGAGCCGGGCCCGGTAGAAGTTGTGCAGGCCCACCCGCGTGGTCTCGAAGCAGAGCAGCGTCGCGACGGTGACCCCGGCGGCCACCACGAACAGCCACATGAGCCACTCGCGTCGCCGCGCGTGGATGACCAGGGCCACCACCCCGACGAGGAGCAGCACCGCGATGGTCGTGGCGAGCAGCCTGAGCGCCACCGGCATCCAGCGGTTGCGCCTGCCCGGCAGGGCCGGCCTGGAGGGCTGATGGCTGAAGAGCTTCTGCCCGCGGGCGAGCACGGCCATGAGGGTACCGGTGAAGGTGACCAGGCCCGCGGTGGAGATGGGAGAGCGCGACAACATCCCATACAGCAATGCCCCCGCGAGCCAGGACGACGTCATGCCCACCCAGAGCGCCGCGAGCATGAACAGCCGGCTGATGGCTCGCTCGAAGCCATACATCCAGGCGGGTTGTTCGCCGCCCCGGCCCCAGTTCGAGAAGAGGAAGCGGCCCAGGATGAGCACGCCCGCCGCGGCCCCCCACGCGGCGGCGGGGGTGAAGAGGAGCCGAAACGTGCTCCATCCGGGCAGGACCCAGTCCCCCGGGGAGGCCAGGCGCCAGCGCAGCAGGGCGGACATCACCGCCGCCTCCGACCCGGGTGCGAAGAGCCACCCGAAGCCAACGGTGAGGCCCACGGCGCACACCGCCGCCAGGAAATACGCGCCGGGCCCCTCCTGCGTGAACCGCTCCTCGCCCCGCGGCTCCAGTTCCTTTCTTCGCCACTGCCATTCGCCCAGCACCAGCTCCACGGTGGTCGCCATGAAAAGGAGCAGGAAGGCGCCGCGCAGGGACATCGCGCCGAGCAGGACCCCACAGGCCAGAAGCCCGGCGAAGGGGCGCTTCCAGCGCCACGCCAGCACCAGGGGCGGGACGAACAGGAGGAGCCGCCACAGGCCCCGCGGGAAGTCGCCGGGCCACGCCACCCTCCCGGGGGTGAGGGCCGCCCGCGCGAGCCCCTCCCAGGCCAGGACTCCCAGCGCCAGGAGCGCGAGTGTCGCCAGCAGCGAAGGCAGGATGGCGCTCGACACGGAGGCGACAATCCTCCCCGTGTCGGAGTTCAGCAGCCCCGGCCGCGGACACAGGAAGTTGCTGAACTCGCGCAGGTGGCGGATGGGGGACGGCTCCGCCGCGCCGGACGCCTCGGCCCTCGCTGGGAAGAGGTGGCCCTCCTCACGACAGGCTCCAGGAACCTGCTCGACGGGGCGTCCCTTCCGCTTGCGCCATGCCGACCAGAAGCCCCCGATGTACCCACCGCCCGACACGGTCGCGAGGTAGTCGAACGTCCCGAGGAGCTCCAGCTTCGCCAGCCCTTGCAGCAGCCCCAGGTTGAAGGTCGCGCTGCGGATGCCTCCTCCCGAGAGCGCGAGCCCGAAGAGGCTCCGGCGCGGATGCTCGATCCACGTGGGCCCCCCGCTGGCTTCCGACGGCGCCTGGGGCGAGGGGGGCGAGCCCTTCATGGCCTCCAGTTCGCGCTCGACGAGGCCCTCGATGCCCAGCCCGGTCGCTTCCTCGCGCCGCTCACGTGTCCGCATACCGTGTCTCCCCCAGGCCATGAGTGGGCCTCTCGCCGCCCCTGGACAACGAACGGGGAGTCGGCGGGCCGGAGACACTCTCCCGCCTGGAAGAGGGAGGCATCCCCCCGGTGGGCGTGGCCCGGTCCGGTGGCTCTCCCGCACTTCGTGTGGTTCCCCTCGGGGGAGTACGCAGACACGGCAAGCCGCCAATCGAGCCATCAGGGCAGGGAAATCCGGATTCAGTCTCTCCCCTCATCGGCGGGGCGTCAGGACTCCCCTCGAGGGACGAGCGCCGGGGCGGCACTCCTCGTGGACTTCGATCTACGACCCCCACCACACGAAGTGCGGGAGAGCCGGTCCGGTGGACACCCTAGATGAGAGGGAGAACCGCGAGCTTCGGCGCAGCAGAGCCCGGAGGCTGGGGCCGGTGCTGCGGGAGTCCGGGAGCCTAAAAGCTGAAGGCCCTGGAGTCACCGGCTTGCACCGGAAACTCCAGGGCCTTCATTTTGGTCGGGGCGACAGGATTTGAACCTGCGACCACTTGCCCCCCAAGAAACATTGAAGCCGTCCAGACGTCACCGGCGGTTCACAACCCATGGCAATTAATCGGTTTCTTCGCCCGGGGCTGCCCAACCATCCCATCCAGTGCGACAGGACTCCAAGATGTTGGCTTCTAGTTCGCTGCTGGGCCCTGCCCCAGATCCACATGGGTCCGCTGTGCCTGGGTGGCTGCGGACCGTCCGGGAGGTCGCAGAGCGGCTGGGGGTGTGACGGGCCACCGTGTACCTGCGTCTGCGAGCGAGTCGAAGATGGTCAGGTCGGTCACGTAGTTCATTGCGGTGAGCGCGTTGTCTGCTGTGGATCTATGCCCGCCTACGACGCCCACACCGCGCTTGCTACTCCCCTTGCTGCCGGAGGCGAGGTACTGTTCACTAGGGATCATTGCAAACCGGGGCGATCAGGATGGGGGGATTTGACGACCATTGCACCGCATCGGGTGTTGTTGACCTACGACGACTGGAACAGGTGTCTGTTTCGCGCCACGTTCTCCGTCGATGCCAACGAGCCCAACGCTCGCGAGCCAGTCACCCATATCGACACCTCTGACGAATTCATCTTCAACGCCGCGGAACGCTACGCGCCGGGAGTCCGTCAAGCGGGGCTGCTGGACAGGTTCAACCAGCTCGTCGGCGGTGCACTCCGGAGCGACTCCATCGATACGTGCCTCAAGTGGCCCGAGAAAGAAATCGGACTGCCAAGCGTCTACTACCACTTGGTCACTTTCAGAATGCGTGAGGGTGGGCGGACTGTTCCCTGAGCATGACGCCAAGACAGCTGAATCGGTTGGAGGGAGAGCTGGAGAGCTTCCTCACATCGATGTTCGCGGGCATGGG
>NZ_RAWB01000489.1 GCF_003612055.1 Corallococcus llansteffanensis | reverse complement strand
GTCACCGAGCTGACGGTGGCGTCCAAGTGAAAGGGAGGGGGCGGCGGACGTGCCTGCCCGCCTGCTCCACGGCCGGTCAGGGGGCGCCTGTGCCCGGCTGCGTTGCCGCATCCCACACATGCGGACAGCTTGAGAGGCGCCATGGAAACCAACTCCGAAAAAGAAGTCCTGTTCAACCCCGGCTGCGAGTCGGTCGTGGATGACGAAGAGCGTCGCCGTCTGCTCTGGTTGATGGCCGAGTACTTCCGGACCATCGGTTACTCCGACATCAAGGCCCGGCTGCCGGGCTTCATGCCGCCGCCCGTGCTCTCCGGCACCATCGAGGATCACCGGCCGGACTTCACGTGCCGTCAGTCCGACTCGGCGCGGACGCCCATCATCCTGGAGATCGTCACGCCGGGCATGGTGGATGATCCCACCGCGGAGAACCGCTGGAGCCTGCTGGCGAGCGCCGCCAAGCTCTACAACGCGGAGCTGCACTTCGTGGTGCCCAAGTGGTCCTCCCAGGGACCCGTCGACCCGGCCCTCAAGCGCCGCCTCTCCCGCATGGAGCTGACGGTCAACCGCGTCTGGACGGTGTAGCCACCGCCGCTTCGTCGGAGCTCCGTCGGAGCGCGGGCATCGGTTCCGGGCCTGGATTGCTGGCGTGTTTCGCTGCGTTATAGTGACTCGCAATTCCCACGCAGCGTAGAAACGCCAGCAATTTCCAGGGGTTCGATTCGATGGCAGCGGCCACAGGGCAGAAGCGCGACTACTACGAGGTCCTGGGCGTCCAGAAGACCGTTACGGCGCAGGACCTGAAGAGCGCGTTCCGCAAGGTCGCGTTGCAGTACCACCCGGACCGGAACCCCGGGAACGCGGAAGCCGAGGACAAGTTCAAGGAGGCCTCGGAGGCCTACGAGGTCCTGAGCGATCCGGAGCGCCGCCAGAAGTACGACCGCTTCGGCCACGCGGGCAACCCCTTCGGGGATGCGGGCGGCGGCTTCCAGGGCGTCAACATCAACGACATCTTCGGAGAGATCTTCGGAGACATCTTCGGGGGTGCGGGCGGCCGGGGTCGGCGGCAGACGAGCCGGGGCGCGGACCTGCGCTACAACCTGGAGATCTCCTTCGAGGAGGCGGCGTTCGGCTGCCGTCCGAAGGTCACCATCCCCCGTCCCAAGAAGTGCGACACCTGCACCGGCTCCGGCAGCAAGAGCGGCGCGGCGCCCCGGCAGTGCGCGGCGTGCGGCGGCAGCGGGGAGCTGCGCTACACGCAGGGCTTCTTCGCGGTGTCCCGGCCCTGCAGCGACTGCGGCGGCACGGGCGCGACCATCCCGGATCCGTGCCCGAAGTGCCGGGGCTCGGGGAAGATCCCTTCGGAAGAGGTCATCGAGGTCGCCATCCCGGGCGGCGTGGACAACGGCACGCGCGTGCGGCTGGGCGGCATGGGTGAGCCGGGCGACCGGGGCGGCCCGCCGGGTGACCTGTACGTGACGGTCATCGTGCGCGAGCACCCGCTGTTCCAGCGCGAGGAGTACGAGGTCTTCTGCGAGGTGCCGGTGTCCTTCACGCAGGCGGCGCTGGGCGCGAAGATCGACGTGCCGACGTTGGACGGCAAGGTGAAGATGACCATTCCGCAGGGCACCCAGTCCGGCAAGGTGTTCCGCCTGCGCGGCAAGGGCATCCCGCACCTGCACAGCCAGCAGCGTGGAGACCAGCACGTGCGCGTCATCATCGAGACGCCCACGGAGCTGTCCTCGAAGCAGCGCGAGCTGCTGGAGCGCTTCGCGGAGGTGTCCGGCGAGGAGACCCATCCCCAGTCGAAGACCTTCTTCGACAAGGTGAAGGAACTCTTCGGCTAGGCCGTCCGGCAGGCGTGCGTTCCGGGCCGCGCATGGTGCGGTTCGGAGGCCACGGGCGGGGTGGGCGCACGGGGTTTCCCCTCGGGAGACCCCGGGTAACGCGCGCGGGCATGCGGGGTGCACTGAAGCGGACGTTCCAGGGGAATCATCCCCCCGCTCAAGTGTCGACGGAGCCTCACCCGCGCTGCTATGCACCCCGCCATGGAAGTCCTCTCCGCATCGCGCCGCGCGCTCGTCGCCGCGCTGGCCCTGACGTTGACCGCCTGTCCCAAGGCGCCCTCCCAGACGGATGGCCGGGATAACCCCGTGGGCGAGCCCTCCGGCCGCCCCCGCGTGGAGGTGAAGTCGGACGCGACCGCTGACGCCGCGCTCGCCCAGGCCCGCGCCGAGTCCCAGGCCAACCCGGACAAGAAGAAGGCCGCGGAGGCGTACCTCGCCGTGCGCAAGGCGTACCCGGCCACCACCGCCGGCCAGGACGCGCTCTACAACGCGGGTGTCCTCTTCTTCGAGGCGAAGGACTACGCCAACGCGCGCAAGACCTTCAACGAGCTCATCTTCGAGAACCCCCTCTACGACCAGGCCGAGGACGCCAAGCACAAGATGGCCCTCTCCGCGATGGAGGTGGGCGCCTACCGCGACGCGTACCAGACCCTCACCAGCCTGGCCGAGCGCGCGGAGGGCGCGCAGAAGGACCAGCTCCTGAAGGAGGCCGCGCGCGCGGCGGAGGGCGCGGGGCTGTACTCGCAGGCGCTGTCCACGGCGGTGAAGGAAGCCGGCGACGCCCAGACGCCCGAGGACAAGGCCGCCGCAGTGGCGAAGGTGGAGAAGCTGGTGGAGGGCCGCGCGGACTTCCTCGACGTCGCGCGCGCGCAGGAGGGCCTGTCCCCCTCCAACCCCGCGTGGCCGGTGCTCCAGTTCAAGCTGGCGCGCATCTACTACCACCTGCGCGACTGGACCCGCCTGGAGGAGACGCTCCAGCGCTTCCTGCGCGACGCCCCGGACAGCAGCTTCGCGCCGCAGGCGAAGGAGCTCCTGGCGCGCGCCACCCGCCGCGTGGAGGTGCGCCCGCGCACCGTGGCGGTGCTCCTGCCCATGACGGGCCGCTACCAGCCCATCGGCGAGGCGGTGCTGCGCGGCGTGAAGCTGGGCCTGCAGGGCAGCGACATCGAGCTCGTGGTGAAGGACACGCAGGGTGACGTCAACAAGACGGGCCAGGCGATGGAGCAGCTCGCGTTCGACGACGGCGCCATCGCGGCGCTGGGACCGCTGCTGGTGGACGACACCAAGCGCGCCGCGCTGCTGGCGGAGGAGCTCCAGGTGCCGCTGCTGACGCTGAGCCGTCAGGAGGGCATCACGGACATTGGCCCGTACGTCTTCCGCAACATGCTGACGAACTCCGCGCAGGCGCGCGCCATCGCGGACTACGCGATGAACGTGAAGGGCTACAAGAAGTTCGCGGTGCTCTACCCGAACATCCCCTACGGCGTGGAGCTGGCGAACGAGTTCTGGGACGAAGTGGTGGCGCGCGGCGGCGCGGTGCGCGGCGCGGAGGCGTACACGCACGACCAGACCACGTTCACCAGCGAGGCCAAGCGCCTGGTGGGCCGCTACTACCTGGAGGACCGCGGCGACTACGCGGAGGCCGTGCGCGACGTGCAGGGTGAGAACATCACGGACGCGTACCGCCGCCGCAAGGCGATGGAGAAGGCCCGCTCCGGCGTGGACCCCATCATCGACTTCGAGGGCCTCTTCATCCCGGACGACTGGCGCCGGGTGAGCCTGGTGACGCCCGCGCTCGCGGTGGAGGACATCGTCACCAACGCGTGCGACCCGCGCGACCTGGAGCGCATCCGCAAGACGACGGGCAAGAAGGAGCTGAAGACCGTCACGCTCTTCGGCACCAACCAGTGGAGCAGCCCCAAGGGCCGCTCGGGCCTGCCGGAGCTCCTGGAGCGCGGCGGCAAGTTCGTCACCTGCTCGGTGTACGTGGACGGCTTCTTCGTGGACTCGCAGCGGCCGGCCACGCAGAAGTTCGTGAAGTCCTACCGCGACGCGTACAAGGAAGGCGGGCGCGACCCCGGCCTGCTGGAGGCCATCGGCTACGACTCGGCGCGCATGGTGCGCCAGGTGCTGGACAAGCAGCGGCCCAACACGCGCGCGGCGATGCGCGAGGCCATGGCGGGCCTGAAGGACTTCGACGGCGCCACCGGCCGCACCTCGTTCAACGACAAGCGGGAAGCGGACAAGCAGCTGTTCCTGCTGTCGGTGGACAACAAGGGCGTCAACGAGATCAACGTCGACAAGGAGAAGGCCGCCGTCCGCGGCTCGGGTTCATGAGCCCTCGCGCCGGGGGCTTCCTCCTCGCGGGCGTGCTGGGCCTCACGGGCTGCGCGCATGGCCCCACGGGCCTCACGCCGGACACGCTGACGCGGCTGTCGTCGACGCCGGGGGGCTACCTCTCCGGCCCCGTGGCGGGCTTCGACGGGGCGCCCACCGTCCTCAACCGCAAGGACTTCATCTGGGCGCTGGACTTCGCGCCCCGGGGCGGACGCGTCGCGTACACGCGCCTGGGCCTCAAGGCGTACCACGTCTCCGTATGGGGCCTGGACGCCGGGGCCGCGAAGCCCGCGGAGGCGCCGGTGCTCCTGGCGGATCCGGAGGTCAACGCGCAGCAGTTCGACCTGGAGGGCGTGGCCTTCTCGCCGGACGGCGCGCTGGTGGCCACGGTGAGCCGCAGCGGCGCGGTGCAGCTGTTCGACGCGGCGACGGGCGCTCGCAAGGGCGCGCTCGCCACCGAGGAGCCGCTGGTGTCGGTGGCCTTCCACCCGGATGGCCGCTGGCTGGCGGTGGGCAGCGCGCAGGGGCTGGTGTCGGTGCTGTCGGCGCCGGGGCTCGCGTTCGGCGCGGAGGCGCGGCTGCACGCGGGGCCGGTGAGCGCGCTGTCGTTCGGGCCGGACGGGACGCTGTACTCGGGCGGCTGGGACGGCCACGTGCGCGCGTCGGACACGCCGGAGCAGTCCTTCACGCCGGACGTGGCGCGCACGCACTTCGAGCGGCGGAGCGGCTTCGCGGTGGTGCAGGGCAGCGTGGATGGCGGGCCGCCGGTGGTGCTGGCGCTGGACTCGCGCTCGCCGGTGGTGGTGCTGACCACGGCGGCGGCGACGGCGTCCGGCATCGACGTGGCGTTCCTGAAGGACACCGTCACCGTGCCCGGCGCGCTGGGCACCACGGTGGCGCGGCTGGCGCGGGGACGCACGCTGCGCTTCAAGGCGCTCACGCTGTCGGGCCTGGACGTCGCGGTGTGTGACGCGTGCGTGCCGCAGGGCAGCCAGGGCCTGCTGGGCGTGCCCTTCAGCGAGCGCGTGGACACGGTCTTCGACGAGACGACGGCGGAGGCCATCCTCACGCTCAAGGGTGGCGCGCCGGAAGGCACGGCCCCGGTGGTGGCGCGGGGGCTGAAGCCGCGCTCGGACTTCACCTTCCCGGCGCACGTCAACGACGTCACCGTGGACGCGCGCGGCCAGCGCCTGGGTGTGGCCTTCAGCGAGGAGCCCGCGGAGCGCAACCGCAAGGTGTACGAGCGCGAGCGCAAGGGCATCGAGGAGCCACAGGGCCCGTGGAACGCGGGCGCGCTGGTGGACGCGGGCTCCGGAAAGGTGCTTCGCAAGTGGGAGGTGCACCACGGCGTGGTGGCCTCCGCGGCCATCTCCCCGGATGGCCGCTCGCTGGCGTCGGGCGGCTGGGACAAGCGCGTGTACCTCTTCACGGAAGGCGAGCCGCAGCCGCGGGGCGAGCTGGAGTTCGGCTGGTCCGTGCGGCGCGTGCGCTTCGCCCCGGACGGGCGCCGCGTGGGCGTGGCCGCGTGGACGCCGCAGAAGGCCACCGGCAGCCAGGAGAGCGACCCGGCGGCGGTGCTGGTCGGCGTGCGCTATGCGTCGCCCGCCGTGGAGGCGCGCGGGGCCCAGGCTCCGTCGGCTCAGTAGTTGAGGAACACGGCGCTCCGCGGCACGCCGCGCTGGCGCAGGTGCTCCATCACGCCCTGCACCATCTCCGCGGGGCCGCACACGAAGGCGACGGCGTTCTCCAGCGGCTCCTCGCCCAGGTGCGCCTGCACGTAGCCGGTGAGGCCCTGCCAGCCGCTGGCGCCGGGCTGGCTCACGGTGCGCACCACGCGCATGTCGCCCGCCTGCCACCGCTCCAGCTCGCCCGCGTACGCGAAGCTGCCCGGGGTGCGCGCGCCGAAGTACAGCGTCACCCGGCCGTAGGCCGCGCGCTCCTGGTGCACGCTGGCGATGACGGGGCGGATGGCGGAGATGCCGGAGCCGCTGGCGAACAGCAGCAGGTCGTGGCCGCGCGCCTTCTCCATGGGGAAGCCGGGGCCCTCCGGACGGGTCACCTCCACGAGCGTGCCCGTGGGCAGGTGCAGGAGCGCGGAGGGCAGCGCGCCGTCGTCCTTGAGGAGGAACTCCCACTGCGTGCCGTGGGGGGCGGGCGGCGAGGCGATGGCGAAGATGCCCGGCGGCTGACCGGGGAGGCGCAGGCGCACGTACTGCCCGGGGTGCGCATGGGTGCCCACGAGGGGACCGTCGCCAATGTCGAGCACCAGGTCGGTGAGGCCATCCGCGGCGGGGGCGCGGGCGGTGACGGTGGCGGTGTGCCAGTCGCTCATGGGGGCTTTCTAACCGGTCCTCCTGACACGTGCCCACCCTGGTAGAGTCGCGCGCGTGAAGACCGTGTTCTGGCTTGTCATGTTCCTGGTCGGCCTGGCCGGCGTGGTGATTCCGCTCACGTACCTGTACACGGCCAGCAAGCTGCCGCGTCTGGAGAGCGAATTCGACGTCGAGAGCCAGCTGCGCCACCGCATCGAAGGCGACCGGATGAGCATCCTGGCCGGCCGCATGGACCAGGGCCGGAAGGACCGCTCGTCGGTGGCCTTCACGCGGCCCGACTTCTCGCGGATGCCCAAGGACTTGGTGGCGCTCTACATCCGGCAGATGGACTGCCCCACCTACTTCCAGACGCCGCGCGAGGACGGGCGGGCCTGGGCCTGGCGCCTGTTCGTCGGCGTGACGATGGGCAGCTCGCCTCCGGGCGACGGGGCCTGTGAGCGGCGGCTCGCGATGCGCATCGCGCGGGAGATTGGCATCGAGGGCACGCTGGCGCTGTCGGTGGCGGCGCACCGGCTGCACGCCTTCTTCCAGAAGGACCAGCTCATCGCCTACGAGCTGTCCACCCTGCGCTTCGAGCGCGGCGTCATCGGCGTGGAGGACGCGGCGCGCAAGCTCTTCGGCCGCGACCTGGGGGAGCTGCAGCTGTCGGAGCTGGCGGAGCTCCAGCTCGCGCTGCCGCCCTACGGCTATTACAGCGACCTGAAGGCGTGCAAGAACGCGGGCCTCATCCGGCAGAACCGCGACATGCTGTTGCAGGACCTCGCGGGGTACGCGCTGGTGAGCGAGGAGCGCGCGCGCAACGCCATCGCGCAGCCGGTGGCGTGCCTGTCGGTGAAGTAGTCCCCGGGGCTGGGGCGCGCTCTAGCGCCGCACCTCCGCGGGCACCTGGGCGAGCCAGCCCACCTCCAGCGCGGCCCACAGGCCCAGCAGGATGGCCTCCGCGGCGTCGTGGCGCAGGGACGTGGGGCGCTGCGCGTGG
>NZ_RAWB01000488.1 GCF_003612055.1 Corallococcus llansteffanensis | reverse complement strand
GGACGAGCGTGTCGCATGACGTCTCCAGTCCATGTCTCCGACCGCACGCCCCACACGTGCGATGGCTCCTCGCGACTTCGGCCATACCGCCCCCCCTCTGGCCAATCCCCGCCCAATCTGTACATCCAGGAAGCCCGGCATCCACTGTCGACAAGTGCCGGTGTCGCAAAGTGAGGGGCCCTTCCTCCCGTGGGTCGGGGTGAGGGTTGGGCGGAGGACTGCGACGTGTCAGGAAGGAGTCACGCGGCTAGGATGGGCCCCATGTCCCGCTCGGCCCGACGCATCCCTACCGTGAACCTGTCCCACTACCGCTCCGGCACTCCCGACGAGCGGGCCCGCTTCGTCCAGGTGTTTGGCGACGCGCTCAAGGAGTTCGGCTTCGTGACCGTGGAGGGCCACGGCGTCGAGGACGCGCTCATCCGCCGCACGTACGCGGACGTGGAGCGCTTCTTCCAGCTGCCGGAGTCCACCAAGACGCGCTACGCGGTGCCGGAGCGCCCGGGCCAGCGCGGCTTCATGGCGTTCGGCCAGGAGCACGCGAAGAACCGCAAGGTGGGGGACATGAAGGAGTTCTGGCACGTGGGCCGCGAGCTGCCCGTGGGCCACCCCTACCGCGACGATTACGGCGCCAACGTGTGGCCGGAGGAGGTGCCCACCTTCCGTCAGAACACCCTGACGCTCTACCGGGAGCTGGACGACGCGGCGACGGTGATGCTCCAGGCGCTCGCGGACTACCTGGGCATCGTGCGCGACACGTTCAGCAACATGACGGTGGACGGCAACTCCGTGCTGCGGCTCATCCACTACCCGCCCCTGAAGGACCGCTTCATCCCGGGCGCGGTGCGCGCCGCCGAGCACGAGGACATCAACTTCATCACCCTCTTGTGTGAGGGCACGTCCGGCGGCCTGGAGCTGCTCACGCGCGACGGCGAGTGGATTCCGGTGGACACGCTGCGCGGGCAGATCGTCGTGGACTCCGGCGACATGCTCAGCCGGGTGATGAACGGCATCATCCCCTCCACGACGCACCGGGTGGTGAACCCGCCCAGCACGGAGCAGGACACCGTGCGCTACTCGATGCCCTTCTTCGTGCACCCGTACTCCGACTGCGTCCTCAAGCCGCTGCCGCAGACGGAGACGCCGGACAACCCCGCGCGCCACCCGCCCATCACCGCGGACGCGTTCCTCAAGCAGCGGCTGCGCGAGCTGGGCTTCCTCAAGTAGCCGCCGCGCGTCCGCCCGTGTCCCCGCCCGACTCCGTCGACCTGTTCGCCGTCCAGCCGCGCGTCACGCTCGACGACTACGCCTCGCCGGAGGCGTTCGCCGCGCGCCACCGGGCCCTCGCGGCGCGAGTGGACGCGCTGCGGCCCCGGGATGCTTCGGGCCGGCCGCTGAACCCCGCGCTCGCGGTGTGGCCGGAGATGGTGGGCGCGGCGCTCGGGCTGATGGGGCACCTGTCGCGCGTGCGCCGCTGCAAGACGACGAACGGCGCGATGACGCGCGTGGCGCTGGCGGAGTGGCGGGCCCTGTTCCGGACGTGGCGCGCCTGCCGCCCGCCGACGATGGAGGAGTGCCTCTACGCCACGGTGGCGCCCCGCGTGCACCGGGTCCTGTTCGAGACCTTCTCCGGCATCGCGCGCGACCATGGCCTGTGGATCGTGGCCGGCAGCGCGCTGCTCCCCGCCAACCGCCTGGGCATCGACACGCCCGAGTACGAACCCGCGGGGGCGCGCACCTTCAACACCAGCTACACGTTCTCACCAGACGGGCACTGCGTGGGCGTCACGCGCAAGGTGAACCTCGTCCCCACGCAGGAGGACGTGCTGCACCTGAGCCCCGGCCGTCCGGAGGACCTGCCCGTGGTGGACACGCCCTTCGGCAAGCTGGGCACGCTCGTCTGCTACGACGGCTTCCGCGAGCCGCACACGTCGGGCGAGCCGTGGTTCGTGCCGTGCGCGCAGTACCTGGACGCGCTGGGCGTGGACGTGCTCGCGCAGCCGTCCGCCAACGCGTGGTCCTGGGATGCGCCCTGGGCCTTCAACGCGCCGGGCGAGTCGCAGCTGCGCCGCGAGCAGTGGTTCAACGAGGGCCTCTTCACGCAATTGCGAACCCTCAAGCGCGTGCGCTACGCGGTGAACCCGCAGCTCACCGGCGGCTTCTTCGAGAACACCTTCGAGGCCCCCTCGCTCATCCTGGAGCGCCGGGGACCGGACGACGTGCACGTGCTCGCCCAATCCGCGGATCCTCGCGGCGAGGACGTGCTCCACGTCACCGTGCCGCGTTAGCCCCCACGGGGTACATCCAGGGCCACGAGCCTCGCGTCCTCCTCCAGGAGGAACTTGAGCGTGGGCCCACGCTTCTCAGGTTCCCAGCCCGCGGCCCGCGCCAGCGTGACCACCCGAGCCACCAGGCCGGGGCCCACGCTGCGCGTCTCCAGCGCGGAAACATCAACCTCACCGACATGGAGCCACGGATCATCGTGGCGGATCCATACGTGCAGGGCCTGACGGGTGGCCTCGGCCCACATGACCGTCAGCAGGCGGTGGGCGAGCCCTCCCAGGGATTCACTCCGGCCCTGGAGGCGCCACCGGTACGAGACGCCCTCGACGGTCAGCAGCCGCGCCACGCTAGTCCCCGAGCTTCTTCTTGAGCAGCTCGTTGACGAGGCCGGGGTTGCCCTTGCCCTTCATCGCCTTCATCACCTGGCCCACGAAGAAGCCGTACACGCTCTTCTTGCCGGCCTTGTACTTCTCCACCTCGCCCGCGTTCTTCGCGAGGATGTCGTCCACCACCGCCTCCACCGCGCCCACGTCGCTCACCTGCGCGAGGCCCTTCTCCGCGATGATGTCCGCGGGCGCGCGGCCGGTGCGGAACATCTCCCCGAGCACGTCCTTGGCCGCGTTCGCGGACACCGTGCCCTTCTCCACCGTGGCCAGCAGCTCCCCCAGCTGCGCCGGGGTGAAGCGCAGCGCGGACAGCGGCGTGCCCTCGTCCTTCAAAAGCCGGCTGAACTCGCCCAGGAACAGGTTGGAGAGCTTCTTCGCGTCCGGCGCGTGGGCCGCGCAGGCCTCGAAGAAGTCGGCCAGCGGGCGCTCGGCGGTGAGGATGCGCGCGTCGTAGGCCGGCAGGCCGTACTCACCCATGAAGCGCGTGCGCTTGGCGCGGGGCAGCTCCGGCAGCACCTTCGCCTGTGAGTCCCGGAGCGCGTCCGACACGATGAGCGGCTGGAGGTCCGGCTCCGGGAAGTAGCGGTAGTCGTGCGCGTCCTCCTTCGAGCGCATCGACCGGGTGATGCCCTTGTTCACGTCCCAGAGGCGCGTCTCCTGGTCCACCTTGCCGCCGGACTCCAGGACGTCCACCTGCCGCGCCGCTTCGTACTCGATGGCCTGCTTGAGGAAGCGGAACGAGTTGAGGTTCTTCAGCTCGCAGCGCTGCCCGTAGGTGGTGGAGCCCTTCGGCATCACCGACACGTTGGCATCGCAGCGGAAGCTGCCCTCCTCCAGGTTGCCGTCGTTGACGCCCAGGTACACCAGCACGTCGCGCAGCGCCTTGAGGTACTCCACCGCCTCGTCCGCGTCGCGCAGATCCGGCTCGCTGACGATCTCCATCAGCGGCACGCCCGCGCGGTTCAGATCCACCAGGCTCTGGCCCGCGGAAGCGGACGCGTCGTGCACGCTCTTGCCCGCGTCCTCCTCCAGGTGGATGCGCCGCACGCGCACCGTCTTCTCACCCGACGGCGTGTCGATGACGAGCTCGCCCCACTCGCAGATGGGCTGGTCGTACTGGGTAATCTGGTAGCCCTTGGGCAGGTCCGGGTAGAAGTAGTTCTTCCGGCTCCACACGCTCGTGGGCTTCACCGTGCACCCGAGCGCCAGGCCCGTGCGCACCGCGTACTCCACCACGCGCTGGTTGAGCACCGGCAGCACGCCGGGCATCCCCAGGCACACCGGACAGGTGTGGTGGTTGGGTTCGGCGCCGAACGCGGTGGAGCAGCCGCAGAAGATCTTCGACTGCGTGAGCAGCTGCGCGTGGACCTCGAGGCCGATGACCGTCTGGAAATCACTCAGGGGCATGGCGGTGTCACCTTGCCGGCACCTGCTCCCCGCTAGACGGGGACGGCGCGGCGGAAGAAGTCGTGCTCGCGCTCGAACGCGCGGGCGATGCGCAACAGGCGGGCCTCGTCGAACGGGCGCCCCAGGATTTGCAGCCCCACCGGCAGCCCCGCTTGCGTGAAGCCGCACGGCACGGACAGGCCGGGCAGGCCCGCCAGGTTGCAGGGCAGCGTGTAGACGTCCATCAGGTACATGGACAGCGGGTCGTCCACCTTGTCGCCCAGCTTGAACGCCGGCACGGGCGACGTGGGCGACACGAGCGCGTCCACCTGCTGGAAGGCCCGCGTGAAGTCCTCGCGGATCAGCGTGCGGACCTTCTGCGCGCGCAGGTAGTAGGCGTCGTAGTAGCCGGCGGACAGCGCGTAGGTGCCCAGCATGATGCGGCGCTTCACCTCCGCGCCGAAGCCCTGCCCCCGCGTCTGCGTGTACAGCTCCTTGAGCCCGCGCGCGTCCTTCGCCCGCTGCCCGTAGCGGATGCCGTCGTAGCGGGCCAGGTTGCTGGACGCCTCGGAGGAGGCCAGCAGGTAGTACGTCGCGAGCGCGTACTTCGTGTGCGGCAGCGACACGTCCACCAGCGTCGCGCCCATCCGCTCGAACTCCTCCAGCGACGCGCGCAGCGTGCCCTCCACCTCCGGGTCCATGCCGGCGGTGAAGTACTCACGCGGCACGCCCAGCTTGAGGCCGCGCACCCCGTCCTCCAGGCCCGTGAGGCAGTCCGGCGTCGCCACGTCCGCGGAGGTGGAGTCACGCGGATCATGCCGCGCGATGAGCTGGAACAGCGCCGCGGTGTCCGCCACCGTGCGCGCCATGGGGCCCGGTTGATCCAACGACGAGGCGAAGGCGATGACGCCGTAGCGCGACACGCGGCCGTAGGTGGGCTTGAGCCCCACGGTGTTGGTGAACGCCGCGGGCTGGCGGATGGAGCCACCCGTGTCGGTGCCCAACGCGCCGAACACCTCGCGCGCCGCCACCGCCGCGGCCGAGCCGCCCGACGAGCCGCCCGGCGTGCGCGTCAGGTCCCATGGGTTGTGGGTGGGGAAGTACGCGCTCGACTCGTTGGACGAGCCCATCGCGAACTCGTCCATGTTCAGCTTGCCCAGGAGCGGCAGCCCCGCCTCCTTCAGCAGGCGCACCACGGTGGCGTCGTAGGGCGGGACGAAGCCCTCCAGGATGCGCGAGCCGCAGGTGGTCTCCACGCCTTCCGTGAGGAAGATGTCCTTCAGCCCCACCGGCACGCCGTCGAGCGCACTGGCGGGACTGCCCGCGTGCCGGCGCGCGTCGCTGGCCTCGGCGGCCTTCAGCGCCCCGGGCTCGTCCACGCGCAGGAACGCGCGCACCTTCGAATCCACCTGGGCGATGCGCTGGAGGCTCGCGCGGGTGGCCTCCACCGAGGACACCTCGCGCGCGGCCAGCTTCGCCGCCAGCTCCAGCATCGACAGGTCGGTGAGCGTCGACGACATGGCGGGCTACTCCAATATCTTCGGGACCGCGAAGGCGGTGCCCACCTTCGCCGGCGCGTTGGCGAGGCCCGCTTCCGGGGGCAGCGACGGCCGCATCACGTCCTCGCGCAGCAGCGAGGACGCGAGCGTCGCGTGGGAGGTGGGCTCCACCTGGCCTACATCCAGCGCTTCCAGCTCCGCCACCGCGTCCAGCACCTGGGACAGTTGGGTGGCGTAGCGCGCCTCCTCTTGCGGCGTCAGCGACAGCCGCGCCAAGGTGGCCACGTGCCGGACCTGCTCGAGCGTGAGGGCCATGGGGAAGCCTCCTCCCGTGTGGGGAAAACCGCCTGCTAGCTGCGCTTGAACAGGTTGAGGATGGCGCCCATCACCTTGCCGCCACCCTCGTGGCCGTGCTGCTTCATGACCTCGCCCAGTTCGCCCGCGTCCAGCCACACGCCGTGGCAGTTGAAGCAGCTCTCCAGCTCCACGTTGCCCTGCTTGAGCGTCTGCAGGTCCATGCCGCACTTGGGGCACTTCATGAAGTGCAGCTTCTTGAGCTCCTCGCGCTGGAGGGCCGCCGTCTCCTGGGTCTGCTGGAGGGCCAGCTTGCGCTTGGCTTCGATCTCCTCACGCGCGAAGTAGTCGTCTTCGTTGTTGGAGGGCTTTTCAGGGGTCAGGCTGGACATGGTTCGGGTTCTCCTTGGCGGGGGGCACCATACCCTCTCCCCCCGGGGTCGCAGTCGAAATGTAGGCCCTGTCCAGCCCCCTCGGAGGCCTGCCGGAAAATTGACCCCAGGCCTTCCCTCCCTATTCTCGCCGCGCGGATTGCTACAGCTCGCTACGCGGCTGGAATCGGGCAGAGGGAACCGGGGTCCATGACAGCGGCCAAGAAGGGTGGTCGGGCGGAGAAGGCAGTGCTCTCCCGACAGGAAATCGCGACCAAGCGCAAGGCGCTCGCGAACAAGAAGATGAAGGCGGGGGGGGCAGCCAGCCCGGCCAGACGGGCGCTCGTGGGCGTCTTCGTCCTGGCCGCCTCGCTGCTGTCCTTGCTGGCGGTCGCCACCTTCGACGCGCATGACCGGACAGGCCCGGGCTTCCGCAACGCGGTGGGCCCCATGGGCCACCTCATCGCGGAGACGCTCCGGGGCGCGCTGGGCGTGTGCGCCTACTTCATCCCCGTGGGTGGCATCTACACCGCCGTGGTGCTCTTCGTGGGCAACCGCGAGCGTCGCCGCCTGCCGCAGATCATCTCCCTGGCGCTGCTCACGTGCAGCGTGGCCGTGCTCTCGCAGCTCATGTTCGCCAAGGACAAGGGCTGGGCGCACCCGCCCGGTGGCGCGCTGGGCGCCGGCCTGGGCGGCCTGATGGAGGGCATGTTCTCCACCGTCGGCACCGTCATCCTCGTCACCGCCATCAGCGCGGCGGCGCTCATCGTGGGCACGCAGTACACGTTCTTCAAGCTGTGCTCGCTGGTGTGGGCCGGGCTCACGGTCCTGGGCCGCCGCGTCTCCGAGTCCGCCCACGTCTTCTGGGAGGCGCAGAAGGTCTCCTACCAGGCCCGCCAGGAGCGGCTCGCGAAGGAGAAGGAGGAGGAGGCCGCCTTCCTCGCCGAGCTGGAGGCGGAAGAAGAGGAACTCTCCGAGGCCGAGCGTCTGGCCGAGGAGGCCGAGGCCGCCGAAGCGGAGGTCCTCGCCGAGGAGGCCGTGCGCCTCGCCCGCCTCGCGGAGAAGGAGCAGGCCGCCAACGCGAAGAAGGCGCTCAAGGAGTCGCGCGAGAAGCCGGAGAAGAAGCCCGCGCGCGAGGAGACGCCGGAAGACGACGACGCGCAGGACGAGCAGCCCTCCCTGCCCCCGGAGCGCGCCGAGCGCCGTTCCCCGGGCGCCGACCCGGCCTGGGCCGCGTCCTTCCTCGCCCCCCAGCCGCAGCTGCCCGCCAACGCGGAGGG
>NZ_RAWB01000487.1 GCF_003612055.1 Corallococcus llansteffanensis | reverse complement strand
GCTGGGGTCCACGTCCGTGGAGAGGTTCACCGGCTGCTCGTCGGGCGGCTCGGCCGGGTCCACGTAGACGAAGCGCGTGGCGCCAATCTCCAGCTCGTCGCCGTCCTTGAGCGCCTTGCGGTTCACCCGCTTCTTGTTGACCTTGATGCCGTTGCGGCTGCCCAGGTCCTCCACGTGCGTGCCGGACCAGTCGCGGCGCACCTTGGCGTGCCGGCGCGAGACGAGGTCGTCCTTGAGGATGACGTCCGCTTCCTTCTCGTCGCGGCCGAAGACGTGCTCCTGCGCGTCGCTGATTTCGATGCGCTGGCCCTCGCGGGGGCCGTTCATGTAGCGCAGGAAGCGCTCGTCACTGCCGCGCAGCACGTCCTTCAACTTGCCGCGCGCGAGGAAGGACGTCTTGTCGCTCACGTCCTGCTGGACTTCGACGACCTTGTCGAAGCGCACGTCGAACTGCGCGATGGCGATGATGTCGCCGTTGCGCAGCAGCTCCTTCTCCCCCTGGGGCAGGGCCTTGCCATTGACCTTCGTGCCGTAGGCACTGCCCAGGTCCTCCAGGAAGTAGAGCGTCCCCTCCTGGCTGATGCGCGCGTGGTTGCGCGACACCGCCTGTTGCGGGAGCACCACCTGGCAGGTCTTGTCGCGCCCCAAGGTGATGATGGGGTCGTCGAGGACGACCTCTTTGCCCGAGGCGCCTCCGGCCTCGCTGCGCTGCGTGACGGTCAGACGGACGCTCATCGCGTGGAGTCGCTACCCGAAGGGACGGCTAGAATGAGTCGTTGGCCAGGAATCTCTCACACGTCTGATACTCGGTGGGGAATTCCTCGGAGGTACCAAACTTCATGAAGTTCTTGCAGGCCGCCTCGGCGTGGGTCTGCTTGTGGGCGTCCGAGAAGATCTGGAAGAGGCCGAAGTGGCAGGGCGCGAACTTGGCGTCCAGCTTCACGCACTTGCGGTAGGCGCCTTCCTCCTCGGTGAGCAGGCCCTTCTCGCGGTACTGGCGCGCCAGCAGGTACATGGCCGGGGCGCTGTTCTCCGCCGTCTGGGTGTCCTTGAGCTCCTTGAGGGCGGAGTCCGTGAGGGCCGCCTTGCGCTGGGCGACGGCGAGGTTGTTGATGCAGCTGGAGTTCTTCTCATCCAGCCGGGCGCAGTTGCCAAAGGCCTCGCGGGCCTCCGGGAAGCGGCTCTGCTCCAGCAGCACCGTGCCCAGGTCGTGCCACACCTCCGCGGAGTCCGGGGTGAGCTGGGCGGCCTGGGAGATGTGCTCGAAGGCCGTCTCCAGGTCCTTCTCCTCGTAGGCCATGATGCCCAGGTTGTGGTGGGCGTTGGCCACGTTGGGGTTGACGGCGAGCAGGGTGTCGAACTCCTTGCGGGCCTCCTTCTTCTTCCCCATCTTCATGAAGGTGAGGCCCAGGTCGTAGCGCGACTCCAGGTTGTCCGGGTTCACCTGCAGGGCGCGCTTGAAGTTGTCGTGGGCCTTCCCGTAGGCGCCTTCCTCCAGGTAGAGGACGCCCAGGTTCTGGTAGGCCTGCAGGTGCTCCTGGTTGTAGCGCAGGGCCTTGATGAAGAAGTCCTTCGCCTTGGGCTTGTTGCCCGAGTACATGGCGATGAGGCCCTTGTTGGCCCACAGGTCCGCGTACTGGGGGGAGAACTCCAGGCCCAGGTTGCAGTAGGTCTCCGCCTTCTGGAGATCGCCGTTGGCCATCTCCTGCGCGCACAGCTCATTGTTGATGAGCGCCCGCTCGTGCGGGGGCGGCGTGTTGAGACACGCGGTGGTGGACAGGGAGACGGCGGCGGTCAGCGTAAGGACGAGGCGGCGAAGACGCATGGCGGGCCGAGTGTAGGAGAGCGCCACCCCGCGAGGCAACGCCGGCCTTCGCGTGAATCAGCGCTGTTTTCCAGGGGTTAGGCCGGCTGTAGAGTGCCGCGCCATGCGTACCTACCTTTGTGCCTTTGGCCTGCTCGCCGCTTTGCTGGGCGCGACCCCCGCCCACGCCCAGTTCTCCAACCGCAGCCTGGGGCTGTCGCTGGGCTACATGGACTTCCAACGCACTGCGGGACTCGCGGGCACGCCCTTCCTGGGGCTGGAGGGCAGCCTCTACATCGAGAACGGCTTCGAGGTCGTCTCCCTGTCGAAGGTGATGTTCCCGAAGGACACCTTCGCCACGCCGGAGAAGCGGGTCATCGGCCTGGCCCCGTCGCTGGGCATCCGCTACCTGCTGCTGGAGGAGAGCATCCGGCCGTACATCGGCACGGACGTGAGCTACCTCATCGTCCTCAAGGACGCCGCCAGCAACTTCGTGGGCCTGGGGCCCAACATCGGCGTGGACTTCTTCGTCACCGACGCGGTGAGCCTGGGCCTGCGCGCGCAGTACAACTTCTACCTCGCGCTCAACGAGGACACGCAGACGTCGCTGACGGGCTCGGCGGGCGTGGCGGCGTACTTCTAGGCGAAGGCGGCCGGACGCCCCGGGCGGCGGCTCGGGGCGGGCAGCAGGGCCGCGGCGACGAGCAGCGTCCACTTCTCATCCGAGAGGTGGGCGGGCTTCTCCATCGCGAGCGAGTCCTGCAGCCGCGTGCCCAGCGCGGAGAACAGCCGCAGCCGCGCCTCCATCCGGAGCTCCTCGCGCCGGAGGGCGGCGGACAGCACCACCTCCCGCTCCTCGGTGGACAGCCGCTTCACGCGCGAGACGAACAGCGGATCCGCCAGCAGCCCCTCGTCGCCCCGGGTCTCCAGGGCGGAGGGCACCTTGAGGCGGCGCTCGCGCACGACGATGGTGCCCGCGAGCAGGTCTCCCAGCCGCTGGTGCGAGCGCGTGGCGAGCGCGGCGGTGCCGCCCACGAGGTAGAGCAGCGGCAGCCGGTCCACGACGCGCGCCAGGTTGCGCAGCGCCGCGTGGTAGAAGCCGATGCGCACGCCACTCTCCTGGATGACCCGCAGGGAGAGGGCCTTCTTGCCCACCGTCTGCCCCGCCCAGGCGGTCTCCAGCGTGATGCCGTAGCCCCAGTCCACGAGGAAGTAGACGACGATGCCCAGTGCGCTGGCGAACCCCGGGAACGCCACCATCGCCAGGTTCAGCACCATCAGCACCCCCGCCGTGGCCACCCCGACGATGACCGCGTCCAGCAGCCACGCGAGGAAGCGCGAGTACACGCCCGCGAGCGTGAAGCGGAACTCCACGTACTCCGGGGTCAGCACCGTGTGGGTGCCGTCGAGCAGGGTGTCGTCAGGAGCAGGTGTCACGGGCGCCACTGTATGCCACGTGGCCCCTGTCCCCACCGCGTCCGCCATGGGATTCCGTGGGGGCCGCAAGGAGTCCGCCGCAAGGCGTGGGGACGGGACACGGGGGCAGGCGGGCGAGCAGCCCCGTCCCTCCGGCGGGCAGGTGCGGGGCTGGCCAGAACAGTGTTATTCGTGAATAGCGGGCTCCCACGCTATCCTGCCCGCACTCCCTGAGCCCGTGGCCTCTTCCGACACCTCATCCTGGAACCGCCGCGTGCTGCCAGCGGGCGTCTTCCAGTTCGCGCTCATCGCCGGGGTGACGCAGCTCAAGACGGCGGCGAACGCGCTGGTGCTGTCGCGCTTCGAGTCGCAGGCGCTGCCGTACCTGTACCTGCTGGGCGCGTTGATGACGGCGACGCTCACGCTCCTGCCGCGCGGCAGGCCTGACGCGCCCACGGAGTCCCCCGGCATCCTCACCGGCGTGGGCGGGGTGCTGGCGCTGGGGCTGGCGGCGGCGCTGTCCGCGGGGCAGCGCATGCCGGCGCTGGCGCTGTACCTGTTCGCGGACTGCTTCAGCACGTTCGTGTCGTTCCGCTTCTGGGGCCGCATGGCGTCCGCGTTCGACGCGCGCGAGGCCCGGCGGGCGTTCACGGTGCTCAACGGCTTTGGCATGGGCGGCGGCATCGCGGGCGGCCTGCTGGTGCAGGCGCTGGCGGTGCGGCTGGGCACGCCCGTCGTCGTCGTCAGCGGCGCGGTGAGCCTGCTGGCCGCGGGGGCCATCTACCACCACCTGAACGAGACGGAAGTGGCGCCGCCCTCGCGGCCGCGCTCGTTGCAGGCGTGGTTCCCGGCGTGGAACTACCTGGGGCAGAGTCCGTACGCGCAGGTGCTCGCGGCGCTGGGCATCGCGTTCGCGGTGCTGTCGTCCTTCGTGGACTACCTGTTCCGGCTGCGCGTGGAGGGCACGCTGAGCGAGGACGGGCTGGCGGCCCTCTTCGGTTCGCTCCAGCTGTGGATCGGCTTGTTCTGCGTGGCCTTCCAGCTGCTCGTGGCGGAGCGGCTGCTCAAGCGCATGGGCCTGCTCATGTACCTGGCGCTGGTGCCGGTGGTGCTCGCGCCGCTGGCGGGCGCCACGCTGGCCACCGGGCAGCTGTGGCCGGTGCACCTGCTGCGGCTGGTGGAGACGGCGGTGAGCTACTCCATCCTGCCCGTGGGCATCCAACTGCTCTACGCGGCGGTGCCGGACGAGCAGCGCGAGGGCCTGCGCAGCGCGGTGGATGGCCTGTTGCGCAAGGGCGGCGTGGTGCTGGCGGGCGTGATGCTCATCGGCGCGGGGCGCGGGGCCAACGGCATCACCATGGCGGTGGCGGTGGTGGCGCTGTGCGCCGCGCTGGGCCTGCTGCTCGTGCGCCTCAAGCCCGCGTACCTCACGGCGCTGGGCGAGCAGGTGGGCGCGCACGAAGAGGAAGAGGTGGAGCTGGGCGGCGAGGCGCAGAAGCTGCTGGTGGAGGCGCTGGGCGCGCCCACGCCGGAGCGCGTGCTGCGCGCGGTGGACATGCTGGCGCAGGCGGAGGCGCCGCTGCGCCCGCACCTGGCCGCGCTCCTGGCCCATCCCCACGAGCGCGTGCAGGAGCGCGGCGTGACGCTGGCCCTGTCCATGGATGCGCGGGAGCTGGCGCCCATGCTGGAGCGGCTGGTGGAGGAGGGCCCCCGGCGCCCCCGCGACCAGGCCGTGTGGGCCCTGGCGCGCCTGTCCCCGGAGCGCGCGGAGCGGCTGCTGCCGCCGCTGCTGACGAGCCCCGACGTGGGCCTGCGGTGCGCGGCCATTGGCGCGCTCATGCGCACGCAGGTGAACTCGGCGGCGCTGGAGTCGCTGCGCGAATTGCTGTCGAAGGGGGATCATGCCCCGGTGGCCGAGCGGCGCGAGGTGGCGCGGCTGCTGGGCCGGCTGAAGGATCCGCGCTTCGCGGGGCCGCTGTCGCTCTACCTGGAGGACATGGACATCTCCGTGCGGCGCGTGGCGCTGGTGGCGGTGGGGGAGGGCGGCTACGTGGAGCTGGCGCCGCGCCTCCTGCCGTTCCTCACCTGGCGCGAGGAGCGTCCGGCCGCGCGCGAGTCGCTGGTGCAACTGGGCGACGCGGTGACGCCGCTCCTGGAACTGCAGCTCAACAACAAGGCCGCGCCCCTGGCGATGCGCATGCAGCTGCCCCGCGTGCTGCGCGGCATCGGGTCCTCGGCGGCGCTCAACGCGCTGTTGTTCTCCAACGTGCGCGACGACGCGGGCCTGCACTTCCGCATTGGCGCGCAGCTGTCGCGCCTGCGCGAGGAGCAGCCGGACCACCCGGTGGACGTGGACCGCATCCACGAGGCCCTGGGCCGCCGCCGCGACACGTACCGGCAGCTGGTGGGGGCCTTCCGCGACGTGCAGGCGGCGCTGGGGCCGCAGTCGCTGCTCACGCGCGCGGTGGGCGACCGGTTGGATCAGGCGCTGGAGCTGTCGTTCTTCCTGCTGGGCCTGCTGCACCCGCCCCAGGCGATGCGGCGGATCCACCAGCACCTGGTGGGCTCCGACTCGCGGCGCCGCGCGTACGCGCTGGAGCTCCTGGAGAACCTGGTGGCGGTGGAGGAGCGCGAGCTGGTGATGGAGCAGGTGGAGGCCCACCACCGCGAATTGCCGCCCGGAGCGCCGGGCCGGCTGTGGCGGCGGCTGGCGGGGCTCGTGCAGAGCGAGGACCTGGTGCTTCGCGCGTGTGCCCGCCACGTGGCGCGGGTGAACGGCCTGGACGTGCTCCCGCAGGAGGGTGAAGTGAGCGACACGATTGTCCAACGGATGTTCGCGCTGGAAGGCGTGAGCGTCTTCTCCCAGAGCGACGTGGATGACATCGCCGCCATCGCGGCGGTGGCGCGCGAGTCCCTGTACCGCACGGGCGAGCGGCTCTACAGCCAGGGCGACCCGGGCGACGCGCTCTACGTCATCGTCGAGGGCGCGGTGGACGCGTTCCGCAACGGCGAGCACGTGCTGCGCTTCCAGGCGAAGGAGGCCATCGGCGAGGTGAGCCTGCTCGACGGCGCGCCCCGTCCCACGGACATGGTGGCCGCGGTGGACTCGCGCGTGCTCGTCATCGACCGGCGCGACTTCCTGGACCTGCTGGCGGACCGGCCGGAGCTGCTCACGGGCTTCTTCCGCTCCGTGAGCCAGCAGCTCCAGAGCGTCATCGACCTGCCCGCGCGGCGGGAGACGGGGCAGCGGCTGGAGCTGGGCGTCGCGCAGCAGCCCCACGTGCCGCTGGAGGGCATTGGCGGCCTGCCTCCCGAGGGCAACGCCCCGACCGACGTGTGAGCCGGCGTCAGTCGCCCGCGCGGTGCGCTGGCGGCGGGAGGGCCCCCACCGGCGGCTGCTTCGGGTCCAGGTTGAGCAGGTGCGCCGAGGCCACCGGGATGAAGGGCCGCGTGAAGCAGCGGAAGGGCGGCAGGGTTCCCAGGAAGCGCGTCGCCGCGAGGCCCGCGAAGGCCCACGGCTGACGCTCCACGGCCGCGATGGGCGAGCCGACGCCTTCGGTCCTGCGCGTCCACATCCCCAGGTACCGGTGGAAGGGGCCCCAGCGCAGGAAGGGCAGGGCGTGCGCCATCCGCTCCCAGCCGCGGAGGAACCAGGGGGGATTCGTGACGGGCGCCACCCAGGCGCGGTCACTCTTGGCGGCGGTGAAGACGATGAGCCACCAGAAGCCCCAGGCGGTGCTGAGCGTGGTGAACACGGGCTTGCTCCACAGCACCGGCGTGGTGATGACCGCCAGCGCGGGGAAGCCCACCGCGAAGAGCATGAAGGCCCGCCAGCGGCGCCGGAGCTTGGCCCGCATCCACGGGATGTTGACGCGCACGCGCGGGTGGATCTCCGGATCCTCGGGCGGCACTCCGGTGGCGATGCTCGCCTCGCGGGAGATGACCGTGTGGAAGTCGCGCGAGAGGGCGACGACCACCCACTGCACCACGCTCAGCGACCCGAAGAACGCCACCCAGAACTCCCAGCTTCCCAGGAAGACGATGCCGTGGCGCACCTTGGGCGCGTCGATGTTGAAACCCTTCTCCTGATGCTCGCGCTGGATGCGCGGCCCCTTCGCTTCGGCGGCTTCGGCGGCTTCGCGGTTCGCGTCCTGGAGGGCGGCGCGCACGGTGGCGGTGAGCTCCTCGCGCAGGGCGTCGGGATGCGGCTCCGTCGCGGCCTCCTCATCCCGGTCCTCCGCGTCCTCGTCAGCGTCCTCGTCCGTCGTGGGCGCGGAGGTCGGGGC
>NZ_RAWB01000486.1 GCF_003612055.1 Corallococcus llansteffanensis | reverse complement strand
GGGTGGGGCGGTCGAGGGCGCGGCGACGGTGGACGTGCCGGGGACCGGAGGGGGAGGGACTTCGCGGCGGAGCGCGACGACGGGAGGAGGCACGGGCATCGGTGCCGCGAGCGGATCGCAGCGGACCGCGACGACGGGAGGCACGGGCATCGGCAACCCGAGCGGATCACAGCGGAGCGCGATAGCTGATCATCCAGGCGTTGCTGACGCGAGCGGCGCACTGCGAACCGCGACCGTGGTTCCACGCCCACCGGAGCTCCCGGCCTCTCCCTCCGACCTCATCTCCACGGGCCGCATCGGGACCCCGCTCTACATGGCGCCCGAGGTGTGGCGGGGCGAACCGGCCACGGCCCGCAGCGATCTCTTCTCGCTGGGCGTGCTCCTCTACGAGCTGTGCGGCGGTACCACGCCCGGGCCGCTCGCGGAGGCCCCGCTCGTGGCACGGACCTTCGCGCCCCTGGACGTGGCGGCCCCGCGGATCGATCCCGCCTTCGCGGCGGTCCTCACACGCTGTCTCGCGCATGAGCCGTCCGCGCGCTTCGACTCCGCGGAGGCCCTGCGCGAAGCGCTGGAGTCGATCTCCGCGCGACGCTCCGGTGCTCAAGACCTCACCCTCGCCACGCCGCCCCGTCCCCGGTGGGTGCGGATCACCCGCGTGGTCGCGCTCCCACTGCTCGCGGTAGCCATCCTGGTCGGAGGCAACTGGCTCGGTGAACGCTCCCGGCGCCTCGACGCGCAGCAGGCCCTGGCTTCCGTCGCCCCCGTGCTCGACGAGTGCCGGACCCTGGACACCCAGATCGAAACACTCCGCGCGGAGGCCTTCACCGCGTTCGACACCGACCGTGTCCCCCTCGCCGAGGACGTCTGGGCCCGAGCCCTGTCCCTGGGCGCGAAGCAGGCCCGACGCTACGAGGAAGCCACCGCGATCCTCGAAGCCTCCCAGGCACGCGTGGGCCAGGGCCGGGACAAGGCGTTGGATCAACGCCTCGCCGAAGTGCTCTTGCAGCGCATCCTCATCGCGGAGCGCGACCGCAAACCCGAAGTCCGCACGGCCCTGGTCCAACGCCTGGAAGAAGTGGACCCAGGTGCCACCACGAGCCGCCAGCTCACCGCGCCCGTCCGCATGGACCTGGACAGCGAGCCGCCCGGCGCCGTCGTCCAGGTTGAAAGCGTGGAGCCCCTCCCGGGTCCGCCCCACTGGTCCAGGCCCTGGACCTTCGGCACGACGCCCATCACCTCGGGCCTCACGCTGCAACCTGGCTCCTACCGCCTGACCTTCACGCGACCAGACCGTCCTCCCGTGCGCTACCCCGTGCTGCTCGGGCGTGGCGGCACCTTCCAGGCCCGCGTCGTCCTCCCCGAGCACGTCCCGGACGGCTACGTCTACGTGCCCCCGGGCCGCTTCCTCTACGGCAGCGGCGACGACGAGAGCATCCGCCGCACCGTCGTGCGCACGCGCCCGGTGCACCCCCTCACCACCGGCGCCTTCCTCATCGCGCGCCACGAAGTCACCTACGCGGACTGGCTCACCTGGCTGCGCACGCTGCCCGCCGCCGAGCGCACCGCACGCAGGCCCCGAGGCACCAACTACTTCGGCACCATCGAGCTGCTCCCATCCACCGACGAAACCTGGACCTTCCACCTGGAACACGAGGGCGTCGCCTACCACGCGAAGGAAGGGGAGCCGCTGCGCTACCAGGACCGCGAGCTGCGCGCCGAGCAGGACTGGCGCCGCTTCCCCGTGTCCGGCGTCTCGTGGGAGGACGCCCGCGCCTACGTCGCCTGGCTCGACACCACTGGCCGCGTCCCCCGAGCGCGCCTGTGCACCGAGCGCGAATGGGAACGCGCGGGCCGGGGCGCGGACGGCCGCGACTACCCGCACGGCCCGACACTCGCTCCGGACGACGCCAACTTCGACGCCACCTACGGCCGCAAGCCGCGCGCCTTCGGTCCGGACGCGGTGGGTTCGCATCCCGTGTCGGACAGTCCCTTCGGCGTGGCGGACCTGTCCGGCAACGTGTGGGAGTGGCTGGTGACGGACACCGGAGGCACCGCCGCGTACGGCGGCGGGTCGTTCTACCAGGACGCGCTCACCGCCCGGGTCCTCAACCACGGCGACGGCGAGCCGCGCACGCGCTTCCCCTTCATCGGGCTGCGCGTGTGCGCGTCCGTGCCGTGACGCTCAGAGGTCGCGGCCCGGAAGCTGGCCCACCGCGGGCAGGTAGCCCAGGTCCCGCACGAACGTGAACCCGGACGGCGCCTCCGTGGACGTCGCGAAGACCCCGGTCGTCGAATGCCGCCACAGCTTCAGGGGCCGGCGCTGGCCCGAGCTCGTGGTGTCGACGCTGCTGTACACGAAGCCCTCCAGGCCCTGGTCGCCCGCGATGGACTTGAGCGTGTACCCAGGCACCAGATCGCAGTCCTTCGAGTCCGTCAGCAGGTTGCGACCGGTGGACGTCACGCAGCGGTACAGCGGCTTGATGAAGGTCCCCATCCGCTGCTTCAAGTCGGTGGACAGCGTCGCGGAGAGGATGGGGCCCTCGACCCGCAGCGGCTCGAAGCTGTCGGGATCCTGGCCCCCCAGTCCCGGCGCCAGCTCGAAGCCGCCCAGCGCCGTCCCACCCGCGGATTCACCGGGGTTGCCCTCCACGGCGGTCGTCGTGATGTACTCCGTGGTCCCGCGCCTGAACGTCACCAGCGCGTGGTCGATGAAGGGCGAATACGACACGAGCACCCGGTCGCCCAGGTTCGACAGGTTCAGCATCTCGCAGGTGACCTTCGTCTCCGGGATGTGGAGGCTGGCGTCCAGGCACGTGCCCTCCGCCGCCAACGAGTCCCAGCGCTTCTTGCCCAGGCACACCGGCCGCGCGAGGCCACAGGCATCCATCGTCCACACCGCCTCCAACGCGTAGCCGTCCGGCGCCAGCGTTGACGGCAGCTTGCCCAGGGGGCTGATGGCGGCGGCGTGCTCCGGGCCCATGAACGCCAGCGGCGTCCCGTCCAGCGTGTTGCTGCGCCCCTCGCCGCAGTAGTCCGCCACCGCCATGCGCGTGCAGAGCTGGTGGTACTCCCGGGCGATGGTGTCCGAGGTGGACGTCGCCCCGGCCCACGGCGCATAGCCCCAGTCGATGCACTTGGCGATGACGCCACCGCCGACGAAGAACGGCTTGCCCGAGACGCCTTCGTCCCGGGGAGCGCAGGCGAAGGTGAAGTAGTCGTGATTCGTGAGCAGGTCCCCCGACGTCGACCAGGCGTTCGGCACCGCGAGCGCGTAGCCACTGCCCGTGGGACACAGGGCAATCTCCTGCTTGTCCGCCGGGGACGCGATCACCCGGTACTCCCACCGCGCCTTGCCCGCCTGGACGTTCTCGGCGGTACACGCGGACGTGGGCAGGGTGATGTCCTCGTGGCACCGGACCTCCGCGACGGTCAGCTTCACCGAGCGGCCCTCGAACGGCGCGCGGAACGACGTGCCCTTCAGCGCCGGCCCCTCCACGAACCGCTTGAGGACAATCCCGCCCCCGTCCGGAGTGCAGGACTGGGTCACCAGCAGCCGTCCCCCCGCGACCGAGGCCAGGCCCGACGTGCACTTCGATCCCACGGGGGAGGGCGCTTCCACGGTGGTCAGCGGCACGTTGACGAACTCGAAGCGCTCCGAGCCATGCAGCCGCGTCCCCTGCGCGCTGTTCGTCGGCGGAGGTTCCGCGCCCACGCCCGTGCCCGTCAGCACCACCGCGCCCACGAGCCACCGCTTCCACGACTTCATGATTGCCGACACGTCCATCTCCTCCCGCGCGTACGCGGAGTCCGGGCGCGCGTTCATGCGATCCCAATGCCAGCTACGCTGGCGCCGCGCGAAATTCGGGAGCGCCCGCGTGTGCGATGCGCGGTCGTGCAAGGCCTGCCGGGTGTGCAAGATCGGCACGGCCCTCCGTGCGGGCCGTCGTGCAAACCTTGCCGTCCTCCCCGCGCACGGAGTGCTTCCTTGCTCCGGCCGCATCCCCCAGAATGCCGCTCCTCAAGACCCGTACGAAGTGGGGGGCACGTCCTTGGACACCCGCATCCTGGCCGCACTCGCGCTGTTCTCCCTGTCCGGCATCGCTGGCGCCCAGACGCCGCCACCCGCGGCGCCTCCGAAGCCACCGTCGGCGTATGAGCTGACCCCCGAGCGCGCCGCGTACCTCCGCTCGCACTACACGAAGTTCGACGTGCGCATCCCCATGCGCGACGGCGTGAAGCTCTACACGTCGTTCTACATCCCCAACGACGCGAGCCCGACGAAGCGCTACCCCGTGCTGCTGATGCGCACGCCGTACTCGGTCGCCCCCTACGGCGCGGACCGCTACCCCAAGAGCCTGGGGCCCCTGGACTTCGAGAAGGACGGCTTCATCTTCGCGTTCCAGGACGTGCGTGGCCGGTACATGTCCGAAGGCGAGTTCATCAACGTGCGCCCCCACCGCGCCACCAAGCGCGGCAAGGAGGTGGACGAGAGCAGCGACACCTACGACACCATCGACTGGCTGGTGAAGCGCGTGCCGAACAACAACGGCCGCGTGGGGATGTGGGGCATCTCCTATCCGGGCTTCTACACGTCCGCGGGCGCCATCGACTCGCACCCCGCGCTCAAGGCGGTGTCGCCGCAGGCGCCCATCGCGGACTGGTTCTGGGACGACATGCACCGGCATGGCGCCTTCAACCTGCAGCTCGCCTTCAGCTTCTTCTCCGCCTTCGGCAAGCCGCGCCCCACGCTCACCGACGACGCGGAGTGGAAGAACTTCGAGTTCGGCACCCCGGACGCCTACGAGTTCTTCCTCGACCTGGGCCCACTGGGCAACGCGGACGCGAAGCACTTCCGCGGCGACGTCGGCTTCTGGAAGGACATCACCGCGCACCCCAACTACGACGCCTTCTGGCAGGCGCGGAACCTCCTGCCGCACCTGAGGAACATCAAGGCCGCGGTGATGGTGGTGGGCGGCTGGTACGACACCGAGGACCTGTACGGCCCGCTGCGTACCTACGCCGCCATCGAGAAGCAGAACCCCGGCATCACCAACACGCTGGTGATGGGCCCCTGGTTCCACGGCGGCTGGACGCAAGAAGGCGCCTCGCTGGGCGACGCGGAGTTCGGCTTCACCACGACCGACACCTACCAGGACCTGGTGCTCGCCTTCTTCCAGCACCACCTCAAGGGCGCAGCGGCCCCCGCCGTCCCGGAGGCGCTTGTCTTCGAGGGCGGCGCCAACCGCTGGCGCCGCCTGGACGCGTGGCCCCCCAAGGGCGTGAAGGAGACGCGGCTGTTCTTCCAGCCCCAGGGCGCGCTCACGTTCCAGGCGCCGACTTCGAAGACCGCGTCGTTCGACGAGTACGTGAGCGACCCGTCCAAGCCCGTGCCCTACACGCAGGACCTGAGCCCCGGCTGGTCGAGGAACTACATGACGGAGGACCAGCGCTTCACCTCGCGCCGGCCGGACGTGCTCGTCTTCCAGACGGCGCCGCTGGAGAAGGACCTCACCGTCGCCGGCCCCCTGGAGGCGGAGCTGTGGGTGTCCACCACCAGCACCGACGCGGACTGGGTGGTGAAGCTGGTGGACGTGAACCCGGGAAAGCTGCCCGGCTGGACGAAGCAGCAGGACGCGTCCGGCGAGCGCAACCGGGGCAGCCAGCAGACGCTGGTCCGAGGCGAGCCGTTCCGGGGCCGCTTCCGCGACGGCTACGTGCAGCCCAAGCCCTTCACGCCCAACGAGGTGACGAAGGTGCGCTTCGTCATCAACGACGTGTTCCACACCTTCCAGCGCGGCCACCGGCTGATGGTGCACGTGCAGTCCAGCTGGTTCCCGTTCATCGACCGCAACCCGCAGACCTTCGTGCCCAGCATCTACGAAGCGAAGGAGTCCGACTTCGTGCGCGCCATGCACCGGGTCCATCACTCGGCGGCGCATCCCAGTGCACTGAAGGTCTCCGTGCTCCCGGCGCTGGACGAGTAGTCACCAGCCTGCCGCGCGGGGTCTGCTAGGCTGCCGCGCGCGCAGGCTGCTGCTTCACCCCGCCTCACTCCGCTTCAGCCGATGACGGGAGGGACATGACCGGTCAGGACCGGACCGACGTCGGGCTGGTGCAGCTCGACGGCAGCATGGGGGACGGGGGAGGCCACATCCTCCGCTCGGCGCTGAGCCTGTCGCTCATCACCGGGCGCCCCTTCCAGCTCACCCGGCTGCGCGAACACCGGGAGCCCCCGGGCCTCAGGCCCCAGCACCTGGCGTACGTGCGCGGCGCGGAGGCCCTGAGCAGCAGCACCAGCGAGGGCGCCGTCGTGGGCGCGTCCGCGTTCCACTTCACCCCGGGCCCGGTGCGGGCAGGGGACTACCTCCTGGAGGTCGGCACCGCGGGCAGCACGCCGCTGCTCTTCCAGTGCCTCGTGTACCCGCTGGCCTTGGCCGGCGGCGGACGGCTCACGCTGCGCGGGGCCACGCACCTGCCGCACAGCCCCAGCTTCCACGCGCTCACGGGGGCGTGGCTGCCGGTGGCCCGCGCGTACGGGCTGCCCGTGCAGCTGTCGCTGGCGCACGCGGGCTTCTACCCGGAGGGCGGGGGCGAGTTCACCGCGGAGGTGGGCGCCCCGGCTGAACCACCGCTGCGCGTGGACCTGCCCGCGCGGGGCGTGCTGCGCGAGGTGCGGGTGATGTCCTTCGTGGGGGGGCTGCCCTTCGCGGTGGCGGAGCGTCAGTCGCGCGCCGCGGTGGCCGCGCTGCGCGAGCGCGGCATCCTGGCGGAGGCCGACAACCGGCCGCTGCCGGTGACGCGCTCGCAGGGCACGGTGACGTTCGTGCAGGCGCAGTTCGAGCACACCGTCGCGGCCTTCACGTCGCTGGGAGACCGGGGCCACGACGCGGAGGCCGTGGGCCGCGAGGCGGCGGAGGCGCTGGCCCGGTTCATGGAGACGGGTGGGGCGCTGGACGAGCACCTGGCGGAGCAGCTGCTCCTGCCGGCGGCGCTGCTCGCGTCCGGGAGGCTGGGGCCCGTCACCCCGGGCACCACGCGGTTCACCGCCGCGAGCGTCACCGGGGACCTGATCACCCAGGCGGAGGTGCTGGAGCGGTTCCTGCCCGTGCGGATCCGCGTGGAGCCGAACGGAGCGGTGGAGGTCCGTCCGGCGTGATGCGCCAACGCGTTTAGGCTTCGTCCTCGCCGCCGCGCTCGTGGATGCCGAAGGTGTTGCTCGTGGACATCTCCTTCACGGTGCCGCGGTAGGCGCGGATGGCGAAGGGCGTGGCCACCAGGAAGACGATGCCGACGAGGCCGATGGCCATCCACGGGATGGGCGTCTCCTTGATCTGCACGTCCTTGCCGTAACCGTTGAGGTTGTTGCCCATAGCGCGCGCCTTCGCGGCGTCCTTCTCTTCCTGGGTCAGCTCCTTGCGGTTCTGGAAGTCCTGGGGCTGGCGGCGCGGGGGCTGGGCCAGGACAGCACCGCCCCAGACGAGGGCGAGGACGAGAACAAGCCGGGAGAG
>NZ_RAWB01000485.1 GCF_003612055.1 Corallococcus llansteffanensis | reverse complement strand
TCCCAGGGGGGCTCGGCCACGGCCGCCCCGCCAGGTCCTCCGCCCGCGGGCACCCTCCTCATCGGCGAGGTGGGCAGCCTCACCGGCTCCGAGGCCACCTTCGGCATCTCCGCGCGCAACGGCATCGACCTGGCGCTCCAGGAGGCCAACGCGGCGGGCGGCGTGCGGGGCCAGAAGCTGGTGGTGCGCGTCTACGACAGCCAGGGCCGCCCCGAGGAAGGCGCCCAGGCCGCCACCCGGCTCATCGCGCAGGACAAGGTGGTGGCGCTGTTGGGTGAGGCCGCGTCGTCCGTGTCCATGGCCATGGCGGACAAGGCGCAGGCCGCGCGTGTGCCCATGATCACGCCCACGTCCACCAGCCCGGAGGTGACGAAGAAGGGCGACTACATCTTCCGCGTCTGCTTCATCGACCCGTTCCAGGGCCTGGTGATGGCGAAGTTCGCGCGGGAGAACCTGAAGCTGTCCAAGGTCGCGATGCTCGTCGACAACAAGAGCGCGTTCTCCGTGGGGCTGGCGGAGGTGTTCGAGCAGAAGTTCAAGGAGTTCGGCGGCGAGGTGCTCGCCCAGGAGAGCTACTCCAAGGGCGACACCGACTTCCGCGCGCAGCTCACCGCGCTGAAGAACCGCAAGCCGGAGGCGGTGTTCGTGCCCGGCTACTACACCGACGTGGGCATCATCGCGCGGCAGGCGCGCGAGGTGGGCCTGCGCGTGCCGCTGCTGGGCGGCGACGGGTGGGACTCCGACAAGCTCTTCGAGCTGGGGGGCTCCGCGCTGGATGGCAGCTACTTCTCCAACCACTACTCGCCGGACAACCCGGACCCCGTCGTGCAGGGCTTCCTCAAGAAGTACAAGGCGGCCTACGGCACGGTGCCGGACAGCGTGGCGGTGCTGGCGTACGACGCGGGGCGGCTGCTGGTGGACGCGATGAAGCGCGCGCCGGACACCAGCGGGCCCGCCATCCGCGACGCCATCGCGGCGACGAAGGACTTCCCGGGAGTCGCGGGCACCATCAACCTGGACGCCAACCGCGACGCGGTGAAGCAGGCCGTGGTGATGAAGGTGCAGGACGGCAAGGCGGTGTTCGTCACCACCGTGAAGCCGTAGCGCGCAACGCCCCCGCGACGGGCCCCCTCCCACGGGGAGGGGCGCCTCAGGGGATGGGCGACTGGATGATGTAGTAGATGGACTGGAAGTAGGTGTTGAGGGCGCGCAGGAGCTGGATGAGGAACGGCCAGCTCAGGACGGTGAAGCCGAAGAACGCCGCCGTGATGACGCCGTACTCCGCCATGGCCTGGCCGCGCTGGAGACGGCGCTGAAGGCTACTGCGCCGCATCCGGCACCTCCGCCGTGTCGCTCTTCTTGGAGCCCGGGTTCTGGCACTGCTTCATGCACTTGTCGCGCGCCTGGCCCGCGACCTTGATGCACATGGCCAGCGCGCTCTTCGCGACGTCCTTGCACACCTTCTCCATCTTGAGCCGGTCCTCGGCGCACCGGCGCTCGCACTTGGACGCGGCCAGGGCCGGCGTCCCGCACAGCAGCGCGCCCACTCCCAGCGCCAGGACCTGCTTCTTGAACCGCGTCATCATCCGCTCTCCCCCGCGCCCGTTCAGGGCGCGGACTGGGCCCGCATCAGCGACAGGTGGAACTGCACCTCGCGCTGCGCGGAAGGTTGCCGCAAGGTGGCCTGTCCGCGCAGGCCCTTGCGCGTCAGGGTCATCTCGGTCGCCTGGAAGCCCGTCGGGCGGACCTCGGAGACGGCCCAGCCCTCGCCGCGCAGCAGCTCCCGGTAGCCCTGCTCCACGTCAGGCAACGTCGTGTCGTGCAGCCGGCCCGTCACCGTGGTGTTCGTGGCGCCTTCCATTCGCAGGGACAGGGACGCCGCGTCCTGGAGGCCCCGGGGCACCGGGACGCCGTCGGGCACCCGCCCCGCGCGCTCCAGGTAGCGGGCCATGCGCGCGGAGGAGACGAAGACGATGGTCTCGTCCCCCTGGCGCAGCGTGGACATCAGCCGGACCTCTTCCGTCTTCGGAACCCAGTAGCCCACGTAGCCGGCGTTGTCGTTGAAGCGCAGGCCGATGACGGGCAGGCCCTGGCCCAGCAGGAACTGGCGGTAGTGCATCAGCACCTGATCCGACGAGTCCTGCGTGGAGAACCACGCCACGGCGATGGGCGTGTCCGGGCCCAGGTAGTCCGCGGCCAGCGCCTCCGGACGGCCCGCGTTCGGGTAGGGCGGGAAGTACGACAGCGTGCGCGCGAGCACCGCCTCGTCGTGCTTCGAGCGCTCCAGCCCCCGCGCCTCCTGCTCCAGCGCATCCACGGAGGACTCCGCCCGCTCCAGCTCCGAGCGGGCGCCGCCGTAGCGCGCCTCCTCCCAGCCCATCCCGATGAGCGTGCCCGCCACCGCCACCGACACCAGCACCGAAGCGGTGCGGAAGGCGGGGTGCGTGGCCAGTTGCTTCAGCACGACTCCGCGTCCTTGCACCCCATGTACCAGTCACCCCGTTCGCCGTGCTGGTAGGTGTTCTGGTTCTTGTCCTGGTCCCAGTCGCGCCACTCCTGGTTGAAGTAGCGCGTGTCCCCCTCCTGGTTGATGGTGTTCGCCGGGGTCTGCATGTTCGAGAGGTGGGGATGGATGGAGAGGTACGGCTCCTTGGGCGAGTCCTCGAACGCCATGAGCATCATGTCGTCCATCAGCTCCTCGGTGAGCTTGTCCCGGAAGCTGTCCATCTCGGTGCTCACCATGCTGTAGGAGTTGGGGCCCTCGTAGGCGAACTTCACGCGGTCGTACATCTCCCCGCTGCTGTCCGACGGAGAGATGTCCGCATCCTCCGTGAGCGCCCAGGTGTCGGTGAGGATCGCCATCTTCTGTTCCTTGAGGAAGTAGGCGTTGCCGTCCGCGCCGCCCACGCCCGCCTGGGCGTTGTCGTGGACGTTCTCCACGCCTTCCTGCTTCCAGTTCTTCTTGGTCAGCTTCACGCCGTCGCTGAACTCCGGCAGGAACTCTTCCGGCAGCAGGTAGTTCTCCACCACCGCGCGGGCGGAGCACTTGATGAGGCCGCCGTTGGTGAACTCGCCCTGGTAGTCCTGGGCCAGGCCGCTCAGCTCACCCGCGCCCTGCTCCGGCGCCTCGCACGTCACCTGCTTGGCGTTGCTGTTCATCCAGCAGACGTGGGCGACGACGGCGAGGTGGTGGTCCGTGTCCTCGCAGTCCGCGTAGTTGCTGCCGGACATGACATCCGGCCGGTCGATGCCGGACTCGTGGTCGCAGTACGTCAGCCGGGCGTTGTGCTGGACGTTGGAGGCGCCGCCCTGCGGGCCGGTGCCGCCGCCGCCGCCCGGCTTGAGGCCCTTCGTATAGTCCTGCGTGGTGAAGTCCCACACCGTGGTCACGGCCGCTTCCTGCGCATCCAGCGAGTAGCGCAGCAGGTCGTCCAGGAAGAGCGCGTACATGAAGATGGGGATGAGGGCGATCATCGAGAGCGCCATCTCCACGGAGGCGGCGCCCCGGAGCGCGCGGCGCGGCGGTGTCAGGCGGCTCATAGCGTCAGGTCCTTGGCGCCCGCGAGTTCGGACGCGTCCGAGTTGCCCGCCTTGTTCAGCACGTCCGCCGCTTCGTCGGCCGAGAAGGGGTGCAGCTTCACGCGCCAGTAGGGGTTGAAGAGGCCCGGGGCCTCCTTCCAGCCGTTGGGCCCCAGGCGGTGGTAGTAGACGAGCGCCTTGGACAGGGCCGCGCCCTCGCCCGGCGCGAGCCGCAATTGCCCCTGCCCCTGGGCGCCGTGCGTGAGCGAGAAGGAGCCCGTGTCGTTGAGCTCCCAGGGCGCCTTGTCGGCGTCACCCACGAAGAACTGCTTGGTGACGTAGCTGTAGACGCGCGGCTGGCCCCAGTCGCGGCTGGGGTCGTCGCTGGCGCGGAACTTCATGAAGCAGTTGCCGCTGCCCGAGCAGCTCATCAGGTCCTTGGTGTTGACGCCCTTGAAGCGGTCGTGCTGGCCGTTGTGCGCGCCGCTGGGGGTGTGGCTGCCGCCGTTCTCGCTGCTCTCGACGACGGCCTCGTAGGTGCCGACGCCGAAGGCGTGGCGCCACTGCGAGATGAAGGTGCCGTGCTGGTCCGCGACGACGACCTTGCCCTCGTTGCCGGTGACCTGGCCGGGGCCGTGGATGTTGCTCTTGGTCTGGGCGACCTTCGCGCTCCCGTTGTGGCCCACGATCATGTGGGTGCCCTCTTGCGGGATGTCCTTGAGCAGCTCCGTGATGAAGTCGCTGTTATAATACGTGGGCAGCCCGTCCATGATGACCGGGAGGCTGCGGTTGGCGGCCCAGCTGGGACGGGAGGCGTTGGAGATCTCCGTCATGACCTGGGCGCGGGCCTTGGTGCTGGAGCTGGCGCGCGAGCAGTTCATCCCGTCCACCGCGCAGTCGAACTCCTCCGCGTTCATCCCGCCCACGCCCGAGTTCAGCTCGGTGGCACCGGGGACGCTGTAGTCGGTGAGGTCCGCCAGGCTCGAGGACTGGCCGTCGCGCAGCGCGTTGCGCGCCGAGCTGTGGGCCGTCTGCTGCGCGGAGTGGAGATCGTTGGCCAGGTCGTCGAGCGCCGCGACGACCTTGTCGAAGGCCTCGTCCATGCCCTGGACCTTCTGGTCGTAGTCGCTAGCCTTCTGGCTGTACTCCATGGCGATCATCAGCGCCTCGAGCGCGTCGAAGCAGTGCTCGAAGTTGTAGGGCGGGCACTGGATGACCTCCAGGGCCGCGACCACGAAGAAGCTCATCTGCCCGGCGCGCATCATGTCGCCGCTGGCGCTGGCCGCGGCCATGTAGCCATGCGCGGAGGTCATGCCCACGTAGGCGGAGGCGATGGCCCGGTTGCTGACGGTGTAGTAGTTGAGCGCGCGCGCCTCCACGACGCCCATGGAGTAGGCGAGCGCGTCGCTGTGTTGCTGCAGGCTCATCTTCTCGCGCAGCGCGTGGCTGAGGTTGAAGCTCAGCGTCGTCATCAGCGCGAGCAGCAGGAACGACAGGCACGCGAGGACCAGGGACTGGCCCCGCGCACGTCGCCGCCACGCGGGGACGGGCCTCACGGTTCGAACGGGAAGATGCATTCGTTGTCCTCCGGAAGCGCCTTCTGCGTGAGGTAGATGTTGGAGTGCATCCGCATGATGTACGTGGCGCGGATGGGCAGGATGTAGAGCTTGCTGTCCGCGGCGGCGTCGTAGGGGGCCATCTTCTTGACCATGAACTCGTCGCGGGCGCCGTCGTTGCCCAGCCGCAGGACGTACGGCAGGTTCCGGCCGCGCGCGATGTTGTAGATGACCATGTCCGCGAACGGGATGGGCAGGCGGTAGTTGAACGTCACCTGGATGCTCAGCTTGGTGCGCAGGCTGTCCGCCCAGCCGCCCTCACCGGAGGCGACCGCCGGGTTGTCGAAGTCCATCTCCTTGTTGTCATGGGAGCCGGAGCCCATGTTGCCCTTGAGGGGGCCGCAGATGGTCACCTCCGCGAACTTCAGGTCGGAGGCGTCCGACATCGTGTTCTTGCTGATGTCGCCGGACTCCCACTTCGTCTTGAAGTCCTGGGCGCTGGTGATGGGCTTGATGGTCTCCGCGCCACCGTTGGCGGCCTGACTCACCATGGGGAGCAGCACCGCCAGGGCGGCCCGCTCCATGGTGGGGATGTCCGCGTTGTGGATGGAGCCGGCGCGCACGGCCTTGTAGGCCGCGTACTTCGTCAGCAAGCGCGCCTGGTGCATCAGGCCCAGCTGGAGGATGCCCAGCAGCAAGAACACGAACAGGGGCAACACGATGGCCGTCTCCACCGCCACCTGGCCTGATTCGTCGCTGCGCCGCATGCCTCGCCCCTGTACTGGAAAAACCCCAAGGTGGGAGCCTTCCCGACCCATTGTTCCGCTACCTTAACGCCAGGGGGCGGCTCCACGGGAATCGGCCAAGTGGCCGGGAAAGCGGGCCCGTCCCCAGGCTTGCGGACATTATCGGGCAGGCGGGTTCCCGGGGTGCTTGACGCTGTGCGGCCATCATGGTTGGCACGGGAAATCGCGCGAGGCGCACGGAGGCGAATCGATGAACTGGCACGTGGCGAAGCGAATGGGCGTGGTGCTGGCGGTGGCGTTGCTGGCGGCCTGCACGGACGATGGGGACAACGGCACGCCGGACGGCGGTGGCGGCGGCGGAACGACCAAGTCGGCCGGCCCTGGACTGGGGACCTCGAAGGACTCGCCCGAGGGCACGACCTTCACCCTGCCGGCGGGGCTCACGCTGGAGAGCCCCACCAAGACCTACGCCGTGGAAAACCCGGTGGAGTGCGACGACAAGTTCAAGGACGAAGCCGAGGGCAACGGCAACGCCGTGGCCCTGTGCCTCATCTTCAACAACACCACGGGCGGGCCCATCACCCTGACGCTGCCCCCGGGCCTGCTCTTCGTGTCGAAGGACGGGGACATCCAGAACGGCCTGCTCCCGCAGCGGGTCACCATCGAGGTGCCGGCCGGCCCGCGCTACTTCGTGCCGCTGCACCTGTACTGCGCCAACGAGGATCGCGACACCGGTGGCGTGGGGAACAGCTTCGCGCTGGGTCCCGTGGTCCAGTACGCGGCCTTCAAGGAGCTGTACACGCTGCTCGAGGGCAAGACGCTGGAGCGCAAGGACTCCATCCCCATCCAGAAGGCGGTGACCCGCCTGACGAACGGCGAGGGGCTGTCCGACGCCGACCGCGCGGCCCTCAAGGCGCTGTAGTCACCCTTCCGGTCACGTCCGGCGGCGGTGTCGTCAGCGCCGCCGGGCGATGTCCTGGATGAGCTGCACGTAGCGGCGCTGCTGGGGGTTCAACTTGAAGGCCTTGCGCAGCGCGTCCTCCGCGAGCGCCCACTGGCCCTCCCCCCGCGCCACGTCGCCCAGGAAGGCCCAGCCCTCTTCCAGGGCGGGCTCCTGGCGCACCAGCTCCTGGAGCTCCTGGAGCACGAGCCGGCCGTGGGCCTCCGGCTTCATCAGGTAGCGCGCCCAGGCGCGGTGGGCCTGGTAGAGCGGCCGGGGGTCGATGTCGCAGGCGTACTCGAAGTACTCGAAGGCGCCCGCGAAGTTGCGCGCCTCCAGGCGCCGCTTCGCCTCGTCGAACTGGGCGGTCGCGTCCAGCAGGTCGGTGCGGATGCGGAACTGTTCGGCCGCGGTGGGCCGGCCGGTGCCCCGGGCCTTCTCCCGCTGGGCCTGCCGGCGCTTCTTCCACAGCGCGTTCTGCTCCGGCTCCGACAGCGCGCCGTAGGCCCGCGCATAGGCGGCGAGCAGCCCTTCCGCCTTCTCCTTGAGCTCCGCCGTGTGGAAGCGCAGCGGGGCGAACCGGTCCGCGGCGGCGAGGAACGCCTTCCGGAGCGCCACCGGCTGCACGTCCTCCGGCACGTCCAGGAGCGTGAACGGGTCCTGGCTGCGGTGGGAGAGGAACGCGCCCACGAGCGCGTTGCGCGCCGCCTCGTCGTCGTCCGCGAAGGGCGTGCCGGAAGGGGCAGCCGGGGCGGCCAC
>NZ_RAWB01000484.1 GCF_003612055.1 Corallococcus llansteffanensis | reverse complement strand
GGAGGGCGGACCTCCTGGGTCCGGGCCTGCTGCACACGCGCGGTTGCACTGCCACTCGCTTCGCCGATTCTGGACATGAAGACTTCCCCCTCGAACCACCGTTGTGACGGTGGTGGCCGTTGGAAGATTATCGCCCGTTTGCACCCCGAGTTGCGTGGAACAGGACGTCCCGCGCGCTCAATGCCGGGCCCGGTAGCGGTCCACGGCGGCCAGGAGCACCTCCGTGCGCACCGGCTTGCCCAGGAGCCCCACCGTCCCGGGCAGGGGCGCCTGGAGGTCCGGGTCCGTCGTCAGCGCCAGCACCGGCAGCCTGGGCCCGGACTCCAGCCCCCGCAGCCGCGACAGGAACGCCTGGTCCTCCGGGTTGCGAAGCATCAGGCTCAGCAGCACGAGGGCGGGACGCCGGGGCAGCCGGGTCAGCACGTCCAGGGCCTGCATGGCGGTGGCCACCGACAGCACCGTGTAGCCCTCCAGCACCAGGAGGGCCACCAGCGCCTCGCGCAGGTCGTCGTAGCCCTCCACGACGAGCAACGTCGAACGATGGTCCAGGGTGTCCACCGCTGAACCTTATACCTCCTGACCCCGTGAGTGCACACCGGGGCCTGGTGGGCTGGGGAGGAGGCGGGCCTACGCCGGGTGGGCCAGCACCGGCGGCGCCTCCAGGGGTGTCACCAGTGACTGGCGCTCCCACGCCCGGCTGCGCCAGCGCAGCCACATGGCCAGGCCGCGCGTCCACTCGTCCGCGGCCACCGCGAGCCACACCCCGGCGAGCCCCAGGTGCAGGTGGAAGACGAGGAAGTAGCCCAGGGGCAGGCTCATGCAGACCATGGACAGCACCCCCATGTAGACGGGGAAGGTGGCGTCGCCCGCGGCGCGCAGCGCGTTCACCAGCACCAGGTTGAACGAGCGCCCGGTCTCCAGCAGGAGGCTCAGCAGCAGCACCTGGGAGGTCATCCTCAGGATGTCGCCGTCGTGCGTGAAGAGCTGGATGAGCGGGTCGCGGAAGAGGATGGCCGTCAGGTCCACGCCCACGGTGATGGCCACGCTCCACTTGAGGCTCTTCAGCACGCGCGCGTACGCCTCCGCGGAGCGGTTGGCGCCCACCAGCCGCCCGACGATGATGGACGTCCCCATCCCGATGGCGAGGCTGCACAGGAACACGTAGTGCGACAGCGCGTTGGCGTACTGCCGCGACGCCAGCGCCGCCGGGCCCAGGAACGTCACGTAGTACAGGAACACCGTCTGGCACGCGTGGTACGTCATCTGCTCCACCGCCGACGGCACGCCCACGCGCAAGATCTTCCGCACGTACTCGCGCGTCAGCGCCACGAAGTCCCGGCGGGCCATGCGCACGTCCATCACCCGGTAGAGCAGCCACCCGAAGACGCCCAGCGCGAGCGCGCGGCTCAGCACCGTGGACATCGCCGCGCCCGCCACGCCGCGCGCTGGCGCGCCCAGGTGCCCGAAGATGAGCACCCAGTTGCCCAGCACGTGCACCACGTTCATGCCCATGGCCACGAACATGGACTGCCGCGTGAAGCCGTACGTGCGGATGAGGCTGGAGAAGACGTTGATGAGCGCCTGCAGGAAGAGGAACCCGCCCGCGATGTGCCAGTAGGTGCGCGCGTACGACAGCGTCCGCACCTCCAGGTTCATCCGCCCGAGGATGGTGTCGCCCGACAGCAGGAGCCCGGCGCTCACCGTGAGCCCCAGCAGGAAGTTCATCGTGATGGCCTGCGCCGCGATGCGCGATGCCTCCGCGCTCCGCTTCGCGCCCAGGTACTGGGACACGACGATGGATGCGCCGTGGCTCACCACCTCCATGATGAGGATGCAGATGAAGACGTACTGGTTGACGACGCCCACCGCGGACACGGCGGCGTCGGACACACCGCTGAGCATCAGCGTGTCCGCCGTGCCCATCAGCATGAAGAGGAAGATCTCGAAGAAGATGGGCCAGGTGAGCCGGAACAGGCCGGGCTCCTGGCGGGAGTTCGTCACGACTTCAGTGGTCATGGAGGCGCGGCCCACTGTGCGCGCGCGCCCCCCTGTTTTCAACCAGCCAGGCAGGCGCCGGAGCTCCCCCTCCGGCGCCCGGTTGGAGCCGCAAACATCCCGGCCGCGCCTCCCTACGAGGAGGTGAGGCGGGTGACGGAGTCCACCAGGTCGCGCAGGGAGAAGGGCTTCTTGAGGAAGCCGGCCCAGCCCTGCGCTTCGGCCTTGGCCCTGGGGGGCTGGATGGCGCTCATGACGAGGATGGGGAAGGTGTGGGAGGCGTCCTTGCGGATGGCGTCGATGGTCTCGTAGCCGTTCATCACCGGCATCATCACGTCGATGATGGCCAGGGCGGGCTGGAGGTCCTTCAGCTTCTCCAGGGCCTCGCGGCCGTTGCCACAGATGACGACCCGGAACTGCTCCTCCTCGAGGATGGCCTGGACGGCCTCCGCGATGTCGAGTTCGTCGTCCACGACGAGCACGGTCTTCATGTGCGACTCCGGCGGGAGGTGCGTGCCGGGGACTTCTTCACCCCCTTGGCGGCCTTCTTCTTCGCGCTTTCCCGCGTGCCCAGCGGCGCCTTGACGGCGCTCTTGCGCGGGCTCCTTCCCGAAGGCACCGACGTCAGGCGCGCGTGACCGGTGAGGATGCTCTCCGCGCTCTCGAAGGTGTCCGCGACGGTGATGCCGTCCTCGGAGATGGAGAACTCGCGGATGCTGCTGTCGTAGGCGCTCTCGCGCATCTTCATGATGGAGAGCAGCCGGTAGAGCTGCGAGCGCAGCTCCACGTAGCGCACGAGGATGACGTTCTCCACGGTGGCCGCGGCCTCCGGCTGGGGCATCTCCACCCCGGGGCTGAACAGGGGCGTCTCGTCCGAATACAGCGTGGTGGCGTCCATCATCCGCAGCTGATGGGTGAGCGCGGAGAAGAAGCGGCCCATGCGGTCCGGGTACACGGCGGCGGAGCGGAAGCCCGCCACGCCGTCGATGAACAGGCGCAGCCGGGACACCTTGCGCTCCGCGATGCGCTCCAGGAGTCGCTCGGCGAGGGAGTCCAGGTTGTGCTCCAGGGGCGGCTGCCACTGGATTTCAATGAGCCCCTCGTCCACGTACTTCTTGAAGTCCTTCATGCCCGTGCCCAGGGCCTTCTCGATGAGGCGGGGGGGCGTTTCGTAGAAGCCGAAGTAGACCCCCGGCTGGCCCGCGCGCGCGCCCTCCAGGAGGAAGTGCAGACCCAGCAGCGTCTTGCCGGTGCCGGGCGCGCCCAGGAGCAGCGTGGTGGAGCCGGACAGCAGGCCCCCCTTCATCGCGTCATCCAGGCGGGGGATGCCAAAGGGCATGCGCATGCGGTCCTCGCGCCCCTCCGCGGCGGGGTGCGCGAACTGCACCTCCGTGCGCGGGTGGATGACCATGCCCTGGTCGGAGATCTCCACCTCGTGGCGGCCCAGCAGCGACGGCCCGCCCCGGAACTTCACGGCGATGAGCTCGCGCACCGCGCGCGGCCCGTGCAGCCACAGGGACAGTTCGAAGATGCCGTCCACCGCGGTGTTCTCCGGGTGGATCTCCCCCGCGTGGTGCGGCGCCAGGAGCAGCGTGGTGCAGCCCAGGATGCTGCAGAAGGTCTGCAGGTCCTGGAGGAAGCGCTTGAAGGTCAGGTCCGTGCGGGCGAACTCCTTCGCCGCGTCCATGCCGTCGATGATGAGCAGCGTGGTGCCGTGCTGCTGGGCGTTCTTGCGCACCAGATCCAGCAGTCCCCGGAGGCCCTCCTTCTCCAGCTCGCGGTACGCGCTGAGGTACTGCAGCCGCTCCGGGATGACGCTGGCGTCGAAGAACGTCATCTGCGACAGGTTCTCCAGCATGCGCCCGTGCGACTCGGTCAGCAGCGTCACGTAGAGGGCCTTGCCCCCGGTGCGCACGTGCTGGAAGGCGATCTGGTTGGCGAACACCGTCTTGCCGGACCCCGGGGGGCCGATGATGGCGTAGGACGAGCCCTGGATGAGGCCGCCCTTGGTGATGAAGTCCAGCCGGGGCACGTTGGTGACGAGCCGTTTCGTGGGGCTCCTGCCCTCGGGGGCCGTCTGGCTGTCATCACCGTCTCCATCTCCATTGTTCGACACGAAGGGTTCTCCTTGGAAGGTCAGTACCGCCGGGTCAGGTGCAGGGGCAGCCGCAGTTCGAAGCGCGCGCCCTCGCCCAGGGCGCTCTTCACGGTGAGGGCGCCTTCGTGCGCGGTGGCGATCTCCAGGGCCAGGAAGAGGCCCAGGCCCAGCCCGTCGAAGCGGTCGCCGGTCGTCACCCGCTCGAAGCGGCGGAAGATGCGCGCCTGGTCCTCCGGCGCGATGCCCACGCCCTCGTCCCGCACCGTGAGCACCGCCTGGCCGTCGTGCGTCTCCAGGTGCGCGTGCGCGGGCCGGCCCTCGCCGAACTTGATGGCATTCGTCAGCAGGTGGCCCACGGCCTGCTCCAGCCGCAGCGGGTCTCCGAAGAGGAGGACGGGCTCTGGGGGCACCGTGGCCTCCAGGGCCACCTGCGAGCTGCGGGCCTGGGGCTGGAGCCGCTCCACCTGGTCGAGCACGAGCCGGGACAGGTCCACGGTCTCCATGGTCAGCTCCATGCCCCGGGTGGACAGGCGCGACACGTCCAGCAGGCTGTCCACCAGGTTCTGCAGGCGCGTGAGCTGGCGCACCGCGGGGGTGAGCCGCTTCTCCACCGGGCCGCTGGACACGGGGCCGTCCGCGTCGTTCACGACGAGCTGCACGGCGCGCTCCAGGTTGAGCCGCAGCACCGTCATGGGCGTCTTGAGCTCATGTGCCGCGATGCTGAGGAAGTGGTCGCGCGCGCGCACCGCGTCCCGGGCGCGCGCCTGCAGGCGCAGGAGCGCTTCGATGTTGGCCAGCAGCTCGTCCTCCGCCAGGGGCCGGGTCCAGTACGCGTCCGCGCCCTGCGCGAGCCCCTTCACGCGGTCCTCGCGCTGCACGGACACGGACGACAGGTGCGCGATGAGCAGGTCCCGGGTGGCCTCGTCGGCGCGCAGGCGGCGGCAGACCTCGTAGCCGTCGATGTCCGGCATGTGCACGTCCAGCAGCACCAGGTCCGGCATCCCCTGCGCGAGCGTCAGCGCCTCCTGGCCGCCCGTGGCTTCAATCACGTGGTAGCCGCCCTGCCGCAGCGTGAGGCTCAGCAGGTACAGCGTCGCCGGGTCGTCGTTGACGTTGAGGACCGTGGTCCTCGAACGGGCGCTCGGATCTGTCAGGGGGTCGGAGGTCTTCACGTGCCTGGGTGCCCGGAAAAGAGTGGGTACCCGCGCGGTGAATGGAACCATCCACCTTCAAAAAGTCGCCAGGCAGAGTGCACGTCTGCCCGGGGGGTGTTGGACTCTGGACGGAGCGCCTGTCCGCTGCCCGGCTTCAGGGCATGGCTTCCAGGCGGAACTGCTGGCAGTCGTTGTTGGCCCAGACCCACTGCTGGACGACGGCGCCGTCGCCGGTGTTCCAGCAGTTGGCCACGTCCAGCACCTTGCCGCTGTGGCGGGCCTCGAAGCGGGAGTAGCCCCCGGAGGTGGCCACCGGCTTGAACTGCTGGTTGGCGCCGCCCGCCCAGGACCACTCCTGCACGCGCGCGCCGTCCGCAACACTCACGCCCGTCACGTCCATCACCTTGCCGCTGTAGCGCGACACCAGCCGCGAGTAGCCGCTGTCGGTGGCGACGAGGGACCACTGCTGGCTTGCGCCCGTGTGGCACGTCCACTGGTGCAGCCCGGTGCCATCCGCCGCGGACGGCCCGACGAGGTCCAGGCACTTGCCGGTGGCCTTGTTCACCAGCCGGTACCACGGGCCCTGCGTGCCGCCCGTCCCGCCCCACTGGAAGGACGCCACGGAGCGCGGCGGCAGGGTGTACTCGAACGCCTGGCCGCCCCAGCGGACCTTGAAGCCCAGCGTCGCGCCGTCATTCGAGTTGAGCGCGATGAGCGCGTGCGAGCCGTCCGGGTTGCGGAAGGCGAGCGTCTCGATGTTGTTGTTGCCCAGCGACGTGGAGTCCACGCGCACCGCGCCCGGCCGCACCACCTTCGCCAGGTGCGCCCACGCGTAGTACTCCTCGTTGCGCGTGTAGCTGCCGTTGCCGTTGTCCACGGTGAGCATGCCCCGGCAGTCCGCGCAGCCGCCCACGCGCGGCCCGTGGTTCGGATCCAACGCGATGTTCCAGTACAACGACGTGCGCGCCCAGTTGCGCAGCGGCCCGAAGAGGTTGTTCTGGAGCGCCCACTCCAGGTTCGCGGCGGCGTTCGTCGCCCAGAAGCCGCCGGTGCACTCGGTGAAGTGGACCTCCTTGTTGGGGTACGCGTTGCGGAAGGCGGACTGCACGCTGTAGCTGCCCTCGGGGCTCTCGTAGCAGTGGTAGGACGCGCCCGCGACCGCCGCCTGCGCCTGGCCGCCGTTGTAGGCCATCACCTCATGCGGGAAGCCCGCGGGGCCCGTGCCGTCGTGCCAGTTGTGGTCCCACGCGTGCAGCTTCACGCCGCCAAGACCCGCGGCGTTGAGCGCGGGGCGCAGGTGCTGCGCCGCGAAGACGGACTGGTCGTTGGACTCCATCTGCATCGTCGGATAGCTGCCGTTGGCGTTGTGCGGCTCGTTCTGCATGCTCAGCGCGTGGATGGGCACGCCGTTCGCGTTGTACGCCTGCACGAAGCGCACGAAGTAGTTGGCGTAGGTGCCATACAGGTCGTTGCGCAGGTAGCCGCCGCCGGAGAGCGAGTTGTTGAACTTCATCCACGCGGGCGCGCTCCACGGCACCGCGAAGATCTTCACCTCCGGGTTGATGGCGCGCGCCTGCTGGAGCACCGGCAGGATGTACGCCGCGTCGTGGCCCACGGAGAAGTCGTTCAGGTCGCAGCAGGTGTCGTCGTAGGTGTAGCTGTTGCGCGAGAAGTCCGACGCGCCCATGGGCAGGCGGATGACGCTGTAGCCCGCGCCCGCGCCCACGCTGAACAAATCATTGAGGATGGCCGTGCGCTGGGGCGAGTTGTGGATGAGCCACGCGGACGCATCCGTCATCGCGCCGCCAAACCCGTCGAGCGTCTGGTACGTCACGCCGTCGTTCACGTCGATGGCCGTCGCCGTGCCGCTCTCCGGGCCGAACGTCTTGTTCGCTTCCACATTGAGCTTCTTCGCGAGCGTGCTGCCCGACGTCGTCGTCAGCCACACCCGCACGGACTCGTTCGCCGCGAGCGCGGTGGGAGGCGTGAGCGCGGAGGCGGCCAGCAACAGGCCCGTCAGGTGGGTGGGGACTCGGGACCGCCAGGCACGGAACGACACGAAGGACATGCGGGACTCCAACGACGAGGGGAGGCCGCGCAACCTATTCAAGTTGTCCTGCTAAGTCTCGCTTGTCGTGGAAGGCTGGGATGCAGGCCGGGCGAGCGCCGGGGCCTCCAGCCGGCGGGTGGCGGCGCCGTGGAGTACGGAGGCCTGGCGCGCGAGCCGCTCCAGTTGCGACTGGAGCAGGGGCGCCTCGGTGCCCAGGGCGAGCCCGGCCGTGTCCGGCG
>NZ_RAWB01000483.1 GCF_003612055.1 Corallococcus llansteffanensis | reverse complement strand
GTCTGGCGCGGTACGGGCGGCGGGAGGGTGGCGTGAGCGAGCTACTGACGGGTGATGGGCAGTTGCGTGGGCAGGGCAGCACTCCGGGTTCCTCGGGTGGTGCGGGCTTCTCCCTCGACTCCGATGCCTTTGACGCCGAGCTGGATGCCTGCCTGGATCTCGCCCTCTTCTCCGGCCCCGCGCGGAACACCGACACGGTGCCCGAGGTCCCCGCGACGGGCTCCATGCGCACGCTGCTCGACCTGGCCTCCACCGAGGAGTCCTGGCTGCAGTCGCTGCCTCCGTCCTCCCGCGAGGACGCGGAGCCCGCGCTGACGCTGTCCGCCGAGGCCGCCAACGTCGTCATCCCCGAGTGGCTGCGCGCCGAGGAGTCGCCGTCCGTCGCCCACGCCCTTCACGATGCGTCGTGCGGAGCGATGACGTCGTGGGACGCCGCGCCGCAAGCGAATGCCTGGGCCGCGCCCGGTTCTCCGGCCGAGGCCTATTCGCCGCAGCCGTGGATGCCCTACGCCCCGCCGGAGCCCGAGGCTCCCGCGCCCGTGATTGCCGACGTCTCGACGCGCATCCTGGGCATGAACCCGCTCTCCTTCGTGAGCGCGGTGGCCATGGGCGCGCTCGCCGCGGGCCTGCTGGTCGTCGCGGGCCTGCGACTGACCGCGGGTGATGATCAGCGTGCGTCCACGCCGCAAGTCGCGGGCGCCTTCGCGCAGGGCACTGTGGGCGTGCAGGGCGCCAACGCTGCGCAGGGCACGACGGGCATGCAGGGCTTCACGGCCTCGCAGGGCGCCGCGGGCACTCAGGGCTCTACGGGTCCGCAGGGCGCCGCGGGCACTCAGGGCTCTACGGGTCCGCAGGGCACCGCGGGCATGCAGGGCGTCACGGGTCCGCAGGGCCTGACGGGCGTGCAGGGCTCCACGGGTCCGCAGGGCCTGACGGGCGCGCAGGGCCTGACGGGCGTGCAGGGCTCCGCCGGTGCCACCAGCCCCCAGGTGATGCTCCCGGGCTGGCAGTCGCAGCCGGGCACGACGGACTTCCAGCAGGCCATCGCGTCCGCCGTGGGCGGCGTGAGCACGTCCGCCCTGACGGAAGCGCAGCGCGCCGCGCAGGCCCTCACGCCGAATACACCCGTGCTCACGGGCCCGGCCAACGTGGGCCTGACCACCGGCCTGCGGACGTTGGCCCCGGAGGCTCCGCGTCCCACGGTGACGGCGACGATGGCGAAGAAGGCCCCCGTGGCGCCTCGCGCCACCACGCTCGAGACGACGGAGGACACGGGCGAGGTCCGGGAGATGTCCTTCGGCAGTGAGATCTCCGCCGAGGAGCTGGCCCAGGCCCGTCAGGCCGCCGCCGAAGCCGAGGCGGAGGAGGCCGCGCAGCCGGGGTCGGAGTTCGACGAGGACTTCGCGCGCGAAATGGGCTTCACCGAAGAGGCGGAGGCCGAGCGGGCGCAGGCCGAGAAGCAGGCCCAGGAGAAGACGGTCTACGTCCCGCCCGCCCCGAGCGCCGCCGAGCACGAGCGCCTGTCGCCCTCGGATGTCACCAACGTGGTCGTCACGAACCAGCCGGCCATCGCCACCTGCGTCCAGAACTTCAAGGCGGGCACGGCGCTGGAGAACGGCGGCCGCTTCCAGATGCGCTGGTCGGTGGACACCTCCGGCAGCGTGTCCGGCGTGGCCATGGAGACCGAAGCCCTGCGCGGCTCCCCGCTCGCCGGCTGCATCGAGGACCAGGTGCGCACCTGGAAGTTCCCCGTGCACCGCGTGGCGATGGATGCCCCCGTGCGCTTCCCGTTCGTCTTCTAGCTGGACACTGACAACATACACGTCTATGTATATATGCAGTCATGCATGCTGACGTCTTCCAGACCCTGGCCGACCCGACGCGCCTGCGCATCATCGAGGCGCTGAAGGGCGGCGAGCACGCCGTGAACGACATCGTCGACCGGGTGGACATCCACCAGTCGGGCGTCTCGCGGCACCTGCGGATCCTCCAGGAGGCGGGCTTCGTCCAGGTCCGGCCCGAGGGGACGAAGCGGCTGTACTCGCTCTGTCCCGAGCCCTTCCAGGAGCTTGATGCCTGGGTCACCGGGTATCGGAAGCTCTGGGAGGACCGCCTCGACCGGTTCGGCGAGGAGCTCGAGCGGAGACAGAAGGCGCGCGTGGCCAAACGCAAGGAGGACACGCCATGACGAAGAACCCCCAGGCCGCCACGTCGCAGCGAAGCGTCACGTTCGAGCGGACCTATCCCGCATCCCTCGAGGACGTGTGGGAGCTGTGGACGACGAAGGACGGCATCGAGTCATGGTGGGGTCCCGAGGGCTTCACCGTGACGGTCCATGAGATGGACCTGCGCCCGGGCGGGCTGCTGCGCTACGCGATGACCGCGACCGCGCCGGAGCAGGTCGCCGGCATGAAGCAGGCGGGGCTGCCCCTCTCCAGCGAGGTGCAGGTCACCTACACGGACGTCACGCCCCAGCGCCGGCTCGCGTACACGCACAAGGTGGACTTCATCCACGGCGTCACGCCCTACGACGTCTCCACGGTGGTGGAGCTCCAGCCGAGCGGGCAGGGCGTGCGGATGTCCGTGACCTCCGACGCCATGCACAACGAGGAGTGGACGAAGAGGGCGTCCATGGGCATGGAGAGCCAGCTCGGCAGGCTCGCGAAGCGCCTCCAGCGCTGAAGCCCCCGCGGGAACCGGAGCACGGCGGCCGGGCGGCGTTTATCCTCTCCAGGCCATGGCGAAGCGAGCGCCTCCGGAGCCGGAGGGTCCAGACCCCATCGAGTTGCACCTGTGTCACCGTTGCCTGGTGCGGCTGCCGGTGGACGCAGGCGGGGTGGACCTGCCGCGCCGCGTGCGCGAGGCCCTGAAGGCGCACGGGCTTGCGAGCCGCACCCAGCTCATCCCCGCGTCCTGCCTGGGTCACTGCCCCACGGGGCTCGTCACGGTGCTCGTCGTCCCCGACGCCACGGCGCGGGGCACGCACGCGAAGCTCATCGCGCCGGAGGCGGACGGCGAGGACCTGGCGCAACACCTGCTCCAGGGCCTCGCGAAAGCCGGGCCGCCTTGAGCAGCGCTTCCATCATGGGCACGCAGCTCGCCGTGCCCGTGCCGGCAATCGCATACGCGGTGCCGTGATCCGGTGACGTGCGCGGCACCGGCAGCCCCAGCGTCACGTTCACCGTGCGCTCGAAGTCCAGCGCCTTGGCCGGGATGAGCCCCTGGTCGTGGTACATGGCCAGCACCACGTCGTACTTCGCGCCCACCTCGTCGGGCCGCGCGAACAGGCCGTCCGCGGGGATGGGCCCATGCGCATCCACCCGCTTGGAGCGCGCGCGGCGGATGGCGGGACCAATCACCTCCACCTCCTCGCGCCCCAGCATCCCGCCCTCGCCCGCATGCGGGTTCAACCCCAGCACGGCGATGCGCGGCTTGCGGCCCACCACCGGCTCCAGGCTGCGCGACAGCAGCTGGAGCTGCGCGACCAGCTTCTCCACCGTCAGCAGCTTCGGCAGCGCGGAGATGGGGACGTGGTTCGTCGCCAGCGCGATGCGAACACGCGGCCCGTCCATCATCATCAACACGTCCACGCCGAACGCGTCCGCCAGCACCTCCGTGTGGCCCATGAAGGGGATGCCCGCGCGGGAGATCTCCTCCTTCGACACCGGGGCGGTGCACAGCGCGTCCACCGTGCCCGCGCGCATCGCGTCGATGGCGGCCCGCACGTACGCGTACTGCGCCCGGCCACCCTCGCGCGACGGCTTGCCCGGCACGCGGTGCTTCTCCTGAAGGCGCGTCACCTCCACCACCGCCGGCCCCGTCGTGCGGCCCAGGTCCTCCAGGGCCACGCGCGGGAAGCGGCGGAAGAGGGGGAAGCGCTCCAGCGTGGGCCCGTCCCCGAACACCACCGGCACCAGCGCGCGGCGCACCGCGGGCCGCGCCAGCGCCAGGGCCGTCACCTCCGGCCCGATGCCCGACACGTCCCCCAGCGAGATGCCCACGCGGGGCAGCGCGGACGACGCGGTCGTCATCGGGGCGGCCTTCACATCTTCACTTCGACGTTGGCCTTGGAGCGCAGCTCCTGGACGTACTGGTCCAGGAACTTCTCCGTCTTCTCGTTGAGGAGCTTGGACTCCAGCTTGGGCTTCATCTCCTCGTAGGAGGCCACGGACACGTTGCGGCGCTCCTCCACCTTCAGGATGTGCCAGCCGAAGTTGGTGCGGATGGGCTCGCTCACCTCGCCCTGCTTGAGGTTGAAGGCGGCCTTCTCGAACGCGGGCACCATCACGCCGCGCTTGAAGTAGCCCAGGTCACCACCGTCCGCGGCGCTGGGGCCCTCGCTGCGGGCGCGCGCCAGGGCGGAGAAGTCCATGCCCGGCCGGCGGGCCTCCTTCGCGATGCCCTCCGCCTTCTGCTTCGCGGCGGCCACCTGCTCCGGCGTGGCCTTGGCGTCCACCTGCACCAGGATGTGGCGCGCGTGCACCTCCACGTCCTCGCCCTCCAGGCGCGTGTACTGCGTATAGGCGGCCTTGAGGTCCTCCTCGGTCACCTTCACCTTGGGGCCCACCTTCATGCGCAGCAGCTTGTCGCGCACGACGCGCTTGCGGAGCATCTCCCGATAGCTGGCGAGCGTGTAGCCCTCGTTCACGAGCAGCTGCTCGAACTGCTTCATGTCGGGGACGTTGTTCTGCTTGAGCACGTCCTGCACCAGGTCATCCACCTCCGCTTCCGTGGTGGTGATGCCCAGCTGCTGCACCTCCGCCTCCATCAGCTTCTCGCCGATGAGCGTGTCCAGCGCGGTCTTCAGGAGCTGCGCGCGCTCGTCCGCGCGCTTGCGCGGGTCGGGCTCCGAGTTGAGGCGCTGCATCTCCGGCGCGGCGCGCTGTTGCACCTCCGACATCGCGATGACGTCGCGGTTCACCACCGCCGCCACCTTGTCCACCAGCTCCGCGTGCGCGCGCGTGCCGCCCGTCAGGAGCATCACCGCCGCCAGGAACGCCACCAGGTTCTTCATCGCAACGACCCTCTCCACGAAACCCCGGGCCGGCCAACCGCGAGGCCCCCGGAAAAGTCCTTCACTTCGCCGCCTGCGGCACGGGCCGCCCGCGGATGGTCTGCAGCGTGGCCTCGTTCACCACCACCTGGGCCTTGTCGCGCAGCTCCTTCTCGAAGGCCTCCTGCGCCTGCGCCCGCTTGGTCTCCAGGAGCCGCCCCTCCACCTTCGAGCGCACCTCCGCCAGCTCCCGCTTCCTCGCCGACCTGCGGTCCAGCACCTTGAACAGGTGGTAGCCGTACTCCGTGGACACCACATCCGAAACCTGCCCGACCCCCAGCTTGAATACCACCTCGTCGAAGGCCGGCGGCATCTGTCCCCGGGGGAAGAAGCCCAGGTCCCCTCCCACCTTGGCGTCCGCGCTGAGCGAATAGCGCCGCGCCAGGTCGGAGAACTTCTTGCCCGCCTTGAGCTGCGCCTGGAGCCGGCGCGCCTCGTCCAGCCCCTTCACCACCATCTGCGCCGCGTGGACCTCCTCCGGCTCCTGGTAGTCCGCCTCGTGCGCCGCGTAGTACGCGCGCAGCTCCTCCTCCGTCACCGCCACGCGCGAATAGACGTGGTGCGTGAAGAGCTTCTCGATGGTGAGCCGGCTCGCCTCGCGCGCGCGCAGCTCCGCCATGGAAAGCTGCCCCTGGGCGAGCACCTCGTTGAAGTTGCCCGCAGGGTAGTCGCCCGACAGCCGCAGCACGCCCCGGTCCACCTCTTCGGGCGTCACCGCGATGTTGTTCTGCTTGGCTGCCTGCAACAGCAGCATCCGCTTCACCAGCGTGTCCACGAGCGCCCGCTTGAAGGGCTCCACCTCCTCCGGCGTGGGCTCGGGCCCTTCCGTGGTGGCCAGCTCCCGGCCCAATTCCTGCTCGAAGTCGGTGCGGCTCAGCGACTCGCCGTTCACGGTGGCGACCACCGCGGGGTCCGGCCCCTCCTGGGTGGGCGCACGGCAGCCGCCCAGGCCCACGCCCAGCAGCAGGACGGTGGACCACGACAGCAGGGAGGCGCGGAGGGAAGCAGGACGCATGCGCGAAGGCCTCGGGGGGGACAGCGGGGGACCTTCCACGGTGGTGCCGGGCCGCGGGGCTTTCAAGCGGGACGTCACGGCCGGGATGGGAAGCGAACGGATGGACCCATGGGACGGCCCTCCGGGTAGCACGGCGTCGGGGCCCCGACAACCCGCCGGCCACCGAGCCCCTCGCGGTTGCTAGAGCTTCGTGGCGTTGCCTCAGAGCTTCGTGGCGTTGGAGGTCAGGAAGGCCTCCACCTGGGGGAAGATTTCATCCGGCGCCTTGCGGCCCAGAATCAGGTCCGCGTGGCCGTAGTCCTCCGCGAAGCCATGGCCGCGCCCGGCGACCAGCATCTTCACCGGCCCACCCAGGTGCTCCTTCGCCCGGGCCACCGCCAGCGGCGGCGCGAGCAGGTCCCGGCTGCCGGCGATGAGCAGGAAGGGGATGCGCACCCCGGCGAGCGGCTCGCGGTAGTCGAACTCGCCGTCATAGGAGGTGAACTTGCTGGAGATGATCCACCGGGCGAACTGCCGCCCCACGCCCCCGGCGATGTCCGCCGGCACGTTGGCCAGCGCCCAGCGCACCACCTGCGGATCCATGTTCTCCGCCAGCATCATGTAGCGGGTCAGCGGCCCCGGCGGCGCCCCGAAGAAGGCGATGCTGGTGACCCGGCGCGTGGGGATGACCTTCAGCTTGAGCAGGGGCTCCACCCGCTGCACGAAGGCGCGCAGCCCCGGCTGCACCGCGAAGGTGAACGGCGCGCCCAGCGACACCGCCGCCTTCACCGGCGCCTGGGGGTTCTTCGCCAGGTGGGCGTACAGCATCAGCCCGCCCTTCGAGTGGCCCACCCAGAGGACCTGTTGGGCACCGGTGGACAACACCGTGCGCAAAGCTGTTCTCACATCGTGTTCCGCCTGATCATCAAAATTCCAGTCAGCCGCGGCTCCGGCCAGCCCCCGGCCGCGCAGCTCGATGACCCAGGTCTCGAACCCGGCCCGGGCCAGGTAGCGCGCCAGGCTGTACTGCTCGTTGAAGTCCATGTGGAAGCGGTTGGCTCCCAGCCCGTGGCACAGGATCACCGGCTCCGCGTACCGGCGCTCGCCGCGCGGGTGGTACCGCCCCAGCGCGATGGCCGCCCCGTCGTCCGTGGGGACCCTGTAGAGCTCATCCGGCTTGAAGCTCAGCGTCAGCAACCCCTCCTTGCCGCGCTCGACTGCTCGCGTGAAGAGGTCCGCCATCCGGCTCAACCGGGGTGCCGCAGCCTGTCGTGGTGTCACGCTTCTCAGTCTACGCCCGACCCCCGGCCAATGCCGCCGTGTCGCACAGGGACTTTCATGGGACGGCAGGGCAGTTGCAGGGGTGTGGGATACGTTCTCTTGGAGGTCACGGAAATGCGGCAGGGCCGGGGTTTCAAAGAAGTATTGTCATCCTTCATTGCCACAGTTTTTCCCACAGATACCCTCCTGGGTGCCCTGAAGGTGATGGAACGGCACCATGTTCGCGTGGTGGGGGTGGT
>NZ_RAWB01000482.1 GCF_003612055.1 Corallococcus llansteffanensis | reverse complement strand
CCCCCCTGCGCTCCTTCCGCCCCCATTCGAAGCTCGCCCTGTGCGGCCTCCTCCTCGCCTTCGCGGGCTGTGAGGGCCGCGACCCGCAGACCCTGCCCCCACCGGATGGCGGAGCCTGTGTCACCGGCACCTGCACCACGCCCGACAGCGGCACGCCCATCGGGTCCGGCAACCGCGTGCGCATCGCGGCCTTCAACGTGCACCGCCTCTTCGACACCGTGTGTGATTCAGGCTCCTGCGGAGGCACCAACTACGAGGAGCTGCCCACGGTGTCGGAGTTCGCGCAGCAGGCGGAGCGGCTCTCCCGGGCCATCACCGCGCTCGACGCGGACGTGGTGCTGCTGGAGGAGATCGAAACGCAGACGTCCCTGGACGAGCTCCAGCGCCGCATGCCGGCGTTCGGCTTCGCGCAGCTCGGGGAGATTGGCGGCGCGGCGTCGGTGGACGTGGCGGTCCTCTCCCGCCATCCCATCACCGACGTGCGCCGCCACCGCGACCAGATCATCTATCGCCCGGACGGCTCGTCGACGCGCTTCTCGCGCGAGCTGCTGGAGGTGCACGTGGACGTGGACGGCGCGGACACCATCGTCTTCGCGGCGCACTTCCGCTCCAAGGTGGACGACGATCCAGGCCGCCGCATCGCCGAGGCCAACGCGTCGCGGGACATCGTCGCGGGCGTGGCGAAGACCTCCCCCGGGGCCCTGGTGGTGTTCGGTGGAGACCTCAACGACGTCCCCGGCTCGGAGGCCCTCAACGCGCTGGAACGGGACGGAGCCCTGCTGCGCGTCGCGAGCGACCGGCCGGCCAGCGAGACCTGGACGTATGTCTATTCAGGTCAACGTCAGGCCATCGACCACCTCTTCCTCGCGCCCGCGCCCGCGGGGGGCACCTACGTCCCGGGCTCCTTCCGCGTGGCCCGCGAGGGCAACGGCTACGGCGGCTCCGACCACTGCGCCGTGTACGCGGACTTCCTCGTCGAACCGACGCCCTGACGCAATGAACGAAACCGGTCGCCGCAACCCCTGACCTGGGTGCACCCGGGGACCGGTTTCCCGCACGCCTCCCCTCCTTAAGTTCTCCGCCATGATGGCAATGCCGTGGCGAAGCATCTGGAGCACCTTCCCCGGAGCGCGCCATGGTTGAGGTGCGCACGTTCGAAGGTGACGCTGCGGAGGCGTCCTGGTTCATCAACCGCGTCTGGCAATCGAGCTACGGCAGGACGTCGCCGCTGCCCGTCTGGAATGAACGCCTCATCGACTGGCTGCTCTTCCGGGACGGACAGGCCCCGCGCGACTACCTGGTCGCGGCGTATGACAAGGGGAGGCTGGTGGGGACCCTGTTCGCGGAGCCCGCCCAGATCCGGATCGGCACCCGGGAGGTGAATGGCACCTATGGGGGCCGCGCGACCGTCACCCATTCCCATCGCCGGGAGGGAATCGGCGGCAGGCTGACGCGGGAGCTGTTCCGGCGTCACCGCGATCGCGGTGCCTGGCTCACCCTGGGCTGTGTGGCGACAGGGCCTCACGAGCCGGGCTTCTGGCGGCGGGCGCGGAGCGCGCATCCCCTCCACGGACTGGGGCTGTGGCTGTATGTCTTTGACGCGCGGGCCCTGGCGCGCTGGTCGTTCACCGATTCCCAGCGGCGGCTGTTCGCCCTGGCGCGGCCCTTCCTGAGGCAGGGCTTCCGCAAGGCGGCCACCGGGGGAATCCGGCCCTATCGTCCCAGCGACCTGTCCCGCTGCATGGCCCTGGTCCAGCGGATGATGCGGCCGGTGACGCTGGGGTACGCCTACACGACGGAGCGGCTGGCGCACCAACTCCAGTACAAGGATGTGCCGCGCACCTTCGTGCTGGAGCAGGACGGGGAGGTCCGGGGGCTGGTGAACAGCTACAGCCTCCTGATGACAGGCGTGGGGGAGATCACCGCGGAGGTCGTGGACCTGATGGCCTTCGACGACGCCGTGTCCACCGCCGACCGGCAGCGCCTGCTCCAGGTCGCCATGCAGGACATGGAGCGCCGGGGCGTGGCGTGCGCCGGAATGCTGCGCAACCCCTGTCTCCCGGCCTCACTCCTGTGGCGTGCGGGGTGGCTGCCCCTGCCCGGGGGCGCGAAGCTGACGTGCCTGGTGCCCACCTCCGGCGTGGAGCTTCCCGCCTCGCCCCAGGTGTTCACGCACCTGCGCTGAAGCGTCCCCGGGCGCGGACCTTGTGCACCAGTTGCGCGCCCCAGCCGAACACGGTGCGCGCGCCCCCGCCCGCGCAGATGCACAGCGCGGGCAGCACGAGCAGCAGGTACTGCGGCCACTTGGTGCTCCACAGCAGGAGGAACACCAGCCCCACGCCAGCGCCCACCGCCCACACGGGCCGCTCGCGCCAGGTCCGGGGCGCGCCCACCACCGCCAGCGGCAGCAGCGCCCACGCGTTGAAGCCCGTGAGGTAGATGCCCTCCTGCGACCGGGACAGCCACGGATCCACGAGGAACGCGAGCGGCTGGTACCAGGGCAGCGCGCTGCGCCGCACGTGCTCGCTGTGCGAGTAGTCCCAGTGGAACGTGACGGACTCCCACAGCGACGCGAACGGCGAGGACCACAGCGCGGGGTTCGCGAGGAAGAACACCGCCGCCGTGGGCACGACGAACGCGGCCCACGCCCGCCACCGCGTCCGCGCTCCCGTCACCAGGAAGGGCAGCATCGTGAGCCCGCCCACCAGGCCATACGGATACTTCCCCGCCGCCGCGAGCCCGAGCAGCGCCCCGGACACCGCGAGCCACCCGGGCGCGAAGTCCCTCGCCCCCCGTCGCGCGCGCTCGAAGGCCAGCAGCGCGAGCACCGCGAGGAGCCCGGGCACCGCCTCCAGGTACGCCTGCGAGGTGTACTTCGTGTGGTACGGGTCCCACGCGAGCAGCAGCGCGCCCAGCGGATCCACGGTGGCGACCAGCCCCACCTGGAGCACCCCGGCCACCGCCGACAGGCGCCGCGTCGCACGGAACGCGGGCCGCGCGGCTTCCGGCAGGGGTTGGCCCATGGGCACGTTGTCCCACTCCGGCTCGGGAGCCCCTGTCACGCGCACCGCCTCCGCGAAGAGCAGCTTCACCAGCGGCGGGTGTTCGAAGTTCTCCCGGAGGGCGCCCACGTCCCCCCAGCGGCCCTGGTCGAGCATCTGGGCATAGCTGTAGGCGATGGGCAGATAGGTCGCCTCGTCGTAGTCCTGGGACAGCCGCTCCACCGCCCGCGTCCGTTGCCAGACGGCGACCAGGAGGGCGACGAGTGTGACGAGGAGGGCCAGCAGGCGCGTGCGGGACACATGGCACGGATATCACGGAGGCATGCGCCCTCCCGAGCGCGGCCCTCCGAGCGGCCGGGGCGCGCCCCTGGTGACGCGTGCCCCCGGGCCCCAGCTTTGGAGCATGAAGACCGCGCGCCTCCTCACCGCCGCCGCCCTGCTCGTGGGCGGACCTGCCCTCGCCAAGAAGAGCGACACCGTGTCACTCGAGACGCCCCGGACGACCGTGCGCGCGAGCGTCACCGCGCAGGGCCTCCAGGGGCCGGACCTGCGGCTCCAGCTGACGGACGATGCGCTGCGCGGACAGGCCTTCCAGCGCCCCGTGGACCTGAAGCTGTCGGACCAGCGCATCCAGGGCACCGTGGGGCAGCAGCCGGTGGACCTCTCCGTGAGGGAGCGCCCGGAGGTGGTGGAGATGTCGGGGAATTTCGCGGGCCAGCCCTCCTCCCTGACGCTCAGCCCGGACGAGCTGGCGGGCTCGGTGGGGCCGTGCGGCTACAACCTCATCGTCGACCGCGACCGCAAGCACTACCGCGGCACGCGCGCCTGTGGAGATCAGCGCGAGGACAACGTGAAGGTCGCCATCCCGGAGGCGCTGGGGCAGGGCTCCGCGTCCGGCCGGATGGCGGCGCTCAGCCTGATCCTCGCCCATCCCTGAGCAGTCATTGGGCGCCGGGCCATGGCGCCGGGGCCCCTGCTGTAGTGAACTGACACCCCGTGTCCACCCACCCTGCTGACGCCGTTCCCAAACGCACCATCGGTCCCTTCCAACTGCTGGCGCTGGGCGTCAACGGCATCGTCGGCGTCGGCATCTTCTTCGCGCCGGCGGAGATCGCCGCCCAGGCCCCCGGGATGGCCGCGGTGTGGGCCTTCGCGCTGACAGGGCTCGCGCTGGTGCCGGTGGCGCTCGCGTTCGCGGTGCTCGGGCGGCGGTTCGACGCGGACGGTGGGCCCGTCGTCTTCGCGCGCGCGGCGTTTGGCGAGCGAGCGTCCTTCCTCGTCGGGTGGGTGGCCTACGTCAGCGCCTTCCTGAGCGCGTCCGCGGTGATGGCGGGCCTGGCGCGGGCGCTGGCGCCGTCGGTGGGGCTGGCGGGGCCCGTGGGCGAGCGGCTGCTGGCCTCCGCGCTGGTGACGTCGCTCACGGCGCTGGTGGCCTCCGGCATCCGCGTGTCGGCGCGGACGTGGACGGCGCTCACGGTGCTCAAGCTGGTGCCCCTGGCCGCGCTGTTGGGGGCCTTCCTCTTCCTGCCGGCGGCCGGAGAGGTGCCGCCCCCGCTGCCCGCCACGGGAGGGTCCTGGCTGAAGGCGGGGCTGGCGGTGATGTTCGCGTACCAGGGGTTCGAGATCGTCCCGGTCATCGCGGGGCAGGTGCGCTCGGCGGAGCGCACGGTGCCCATGGCCACGGTGGGTTCGCTGCTGGTGGCGGCGCTGCTGTACGTGGGCCTGACGTGGGCGTGCGTGGCGGCGCTGCCGGCGCTGGCGGAGGCGAAGGCGCCCCTGGTGCAGGCGGCGAGCGTCTGGGGCGGCGTGGGGCTGGAGCGGCTGGTGGCCGCGGGCACCAGCGTGTCCGCGCTGGGCATCTGCCTGGGGATGATGGTGACGACGCCGCGCTACCTGTCCGCGCTGGCATCCGGGGAGCGCTCGCTGTTCGGGCTGGAGCGGATGTCGGCGTCGGGCGTGCCGACGCGGGCGCTCGCGGTGACGTGGACGCTGGTGATGGGGTTCGTGAACCTGGGGGACCTGTCGGAGCTCTTCGCGCTCTCCGCCATCGCGGTGCTGATGCAGTTCGGTGTCACGGCCGCCGCGCTCACGGTGCTGTCCCTGCGGCGGGAGCGGAACCTGCGGCCGGCGCATGCCTTGCTCGCGGTGCCCACCCTGGTGCTGGGCCTGACGCTGGTGGCCTTCGGCGCGAGCGCACGCGAGGCGGCGGTCGCCTCCCTGGCGGTGCTCGCAGGGCTCGCGCTCATGCAGCTGTCGCGGCCGAGGGCTCCCGTGCCCGGTCCCCTACCCTGACAGCGCCTGCCTGTCCGCAGTGCGGGCAGGCACGAAGACAACCCATCACGTTGTGTTGCACGCGGGTGACCGAGCAGGAAGACTCCGGCGGGGGTCTTCGGGTCGATGCTCGGGTATCAGGCGAATGCGCAGTGGCGGGACATGTCTGACTTCGTGGTGCACTTCACGAAGCCCGGGCCCCCGTACCACGACGCCTACCAGAACATGATGAGCATCCTGGGAGCGCGCACGCTCATCCCGGGCGCGGAGGGTTTTGGCATCGCGCGGCGGGAGGCGAAGGTGGCGGACCGGAGCCGTTCGGTGTGCTTCAGCGAGATCCCCATCGATCAGCTCGGCAGGCTGGTGCAGCGCAGGAGCCTGTACGGCATCGCCTTCCGCAAGAGCTTCATCCTGTCGCAAGGCGGAGGGCCCGTCTGGTACGTGCAATACGGCTCCCCGGCGCACCTGGCGATGAAGCACCAGTTGGACCAGGCGCTGGCAGCGAAGGAGCCGCACAAGGAGCCGGTGTGGGCGGTGACGCCCTTCGTGGACATCCAGGGGGACGCGCACAACGCGCCCTACAGCTACCGCTTCGACTGGGAGCGCGAGTGGCGAGTGCCGGGGCTGCTGCGCTTCACCGAGTACGACGTCGCGGCCCTCTTCCTTCCCGAGGAGGTGCACACCCTGGCGCAGGACTTCTTCGCCTGGGCGGTGCGCGAGCGCGCGGGGCCGGGCTACTTCTGCCCCGTGTTGGATCCAGGCTGGAAGGAAGCGCAGATCGCCGAAGCGCTGGCGAAGCACGCGGAAGCGCCACCCTCGTCATGGACCGAGCGCAAGAGCGCACCGGGCTGACGGGCCTCGCTACTTCACCCGCTCGATGCGGTGCTTGCGGCCCTTGATGCGTCCTTCGCTCAGGCGCTGGAACGCCACCTTCACCACGCGCTTGGAGACGGCGACGAAGGCGTGGTGGTCGTGGATCTCGATCTTGCCCACGTCCGTCGCGGCCAGCCCGCCGGCCTCGCCCGTGAGCGCGCCCAGGATGTCTCCGGGCCGCATCTTGTCCTTGCGCCCGGCGGAGATGGACAGCGTCTCCCAGCCGGAGATGAGCGACACGCCCGGCATGTTCTCCGGCACCAGCGCGTCCACGTCCCCCTTCTCCAGCTTCACGCCCGTGGTGCCCTCGATGTCCTCCACCTTGCGGCTGTCCGAGCGCGTCACCAGGGAGAGGGCCAGCCCGCGCAGCCCCGCGCGGCCCGTGCGCCCGATGCGGTGCACATAGGCCTCCGGCTGCTGCGGCATCTCGTAGTTCACCACCGCGTCCAGCGCCTCCACGTCGATGCCCCGGCCCGCCACGTCCGTGGCCACCAGCACGCGCGTGCTGTGATTGCGGAACTTCGCCATCCCCCGGTCCCGGTCGAACTGCTCCAGGTCCCCCTGCAACCCGTCCGCGCTCACGCCCGCCTTCACCAATTCGCGCGTCAGCTCCACCACCACCGCCTTGAAGTTGCAGAACACGATGGCGGACGCCGGCTGGTGCTGCTTCAGGAGGCGCAACAACACGCCCAGCTTCTCCTCCGGCTGGCACGCGTACGCCACCTGCTGGATGTCCGGCGCGGCCTCTTCCTGCGCCAGTGACACCCGCACGGGGTCCTTCTGGAACGCGCGGCTCAGCTTCTCGATGTCGTCCGGGAACGTCGCGGAGAAGAGCACCGTCTGCCGCTTCGCGGGCGTCGTGCTCAGCACGCGCTCCATATCCTCGCGAAAGCCCATGTCCAGCATCCGGTCCGCTTCATCCAGCACCACCGTGGCCAGCGAGCGCGTGTCCAGCACCTCGCGGTCCAGCAGGTCGAGGATGCGCCCGGGCGTCCCCACGGCGATGTGCACGCCCTTCTCCAGCGCCTCCACCTGGGGCTTGATGGGCGACCCGCCCGCGAGCGCCAGCACCTGGACGCCATTCAGGCGCCGCGCCAGCCGGCGGATCTCTCCGGCCACCTGCGCGCACAGCTCACGCGTCGGACAGAGCACCAGCGCCTGGAGCCGCCGGTCCTGGGTGAGCTGGATCTTCTGGAGGATGGGCAGCGCGAACGCCGCCGTCTTCCCGCTGCCCGTGCGGGCCTGCCCCACGAGGTCCTTCCCCTGCAACAGCACCGGGATGGTCTGCGCCTGGATGGGAGTGGCGGTGCGGAACTCCAGCTCCTCCAGCACCTGGAGCAGCGGGGGTGACAGCGCGAGCGCGGAGAAGTCCATCGGGGCCTCGGGGGACGGAGGCACGGGCGCCTCGGGGGGTAACGCGCGCCCTTGTAGCAG
>NZ_RAWB01000481.1 GCF_003612055.1 Corallococcus llansteffanensis | reverse complement strand
GAGAGGGAGGGAGGGGACATGGCTCATGAGCCTAACAGAGCCTCCCGGCGCGAAGAACAGGGGTTGCTTCGCACACCCCGGGACGTTACCCGCGCCCCATGCTCCGGCTTCCCTTCGTCCTCCTGGCCAACCTGTTGATCGGGTTGCGCCTGCTCCTGGGCCTGCCCTTTCGTCTGATGGCGGTGCGTCAAAGGCCCGCGTGGGTCCGGTTCCGGCTCGTGGGGAACCTGCCGTACCGGCGACGCCCCGGGCCCCGCTTCCGCCTGGGCGGCCCCCCGGTGGAGCCCGCCACGGTGACGTCGCTGGAGGACTTCGGCCGGGCGCTGAAGCTGCTGGCCGCCGACCCGAAGGTGGAGGGCATCCTCCTGGAGCTGGAGGGGCTGGCCCTGGCGGACGCCCGGCGTGATGCCTTGTTGACGCTGCTCTCCGACTTCCAGGCCGCCGGCAAGCGGGTGGTGTCCTGGTCGGTGATGGTGGACACCTCCGCATACCCCGTGCTCGGCGCGGCGGACGAGGTGCTGCTCGCTCCCATGGGCCGCGTGGACCTGGTGGGCTTCGCCGCGGAGGCCACCGTCCTGGGCGAGGCCTTCGGACGGGTGGGCATCCACGCCCACTTCGCCCGGCGGGGTGACTACAAGACGGCGCCGGAGCTCTTCACGGACGGCACGGTGTCCGACGTGCAGCGTCAGACGCTGGAGACGTTCCTGGACGAGCGCTACGCCGTGCTCGTGGACGCCCTCTCCCGGGACCGGGGCCGGACGCCGGAGGAGGCGAGGGCGCTCATCGACGCGGGGCCCTACAGCGCGAAGCGGGCGCTGGAGGCGGGGCTGGTGGACGGGCTGGTCCACGAGGCGGACCTGCGCGCGCACCTGGGCCTGGAGGTGAAGAAGGACGAAGAGGCTCCGGTGCCGACCTTCGCGGCGTACCTGGCGACGCTCGCCATCCCTCCGGTGCGCTGGAAGAGGCTGCGGCGCAAGCCCCGGCTGGCGGTGGTGGACGTGGCGGGCATCATCGTCCCGGGCAGCGGCGGCGCGGGCCGGTTCGCGGCGGCGGACACGGTGGTGAAGGCCCTCCGGCAGGCGGCGCGCGACCCGAGGGCGAAGGCGGTGGTGCTCGCGGTGAGCAGCCCGGGCGGCTCGGCGCTCGCGTCGGAGCAGATGCTGGAGGCGGTGAAGCGGGTGGCGAAGCAGAAGCCCGTCATCGCCTACGTGGACAGGGTCTGCGCGAGCGGCGGGTACATGGCGGCCATCGGCGCGAAGGAGATCTGGTCCGCGCCGCACGCCGTGGTGGGCTCCATCGGCATCTTCCAGGGCAAGTTCGAGTACGGCGACCTGCTGGAGAGGCTGGGCGTGCGGAGCACCACGGTGACGCGGGGCGAGAACGCGGCGTTCGGTTCCGGGTCGCGGGGCTTCACGCCGCACGAGCGCGCCGCGCTGGAGCGCGAGGTGGAGGAGGGCTACCAGACGTTCCTGGAGCTGGTGGCGCAGGCGCGCGGCAGGACGAAGGAGGAGATCCACCAGCTCGCGGAGGGCCGGGTGTACTCGGGGCTGCGCGCGAAGGACGCGGGGCTGGTGGACCGCATCGGCGGCTTCGAGGAGGTCTGCCGCCACGCGATGGACGAGGCGCGCGTGTCCTCGGAGGACTTCGAGCTCCACCGCTACGCCCGGGATGCCCGCTCGCGGCTGTCGCTGCTCAAGCTGCTGGCGGCAGCCGCGCACCCGACGTCCTACGCCTTCTGCCCGACGGCGTGGAGCCTCGGAGGCTTCGGGACTTCGGGCGCCATCGACTAACATGGAGCCATGGCTCGCTCCTGCCCGGTGTGCCCCAGCCAGCCGTTGAACGCCGTCCAGGCCTCGGACGTGGAGGTGGACCTCTGTCCGCGCTGCCATGGCCTGTACTTCGACCGGGGAGAGCTGGAGCGCTTCCCGGACCGCCCCTCGCTCAAGCCCCTGCAGGCCTCGGCGAGGCAGGCCCCGTCGCGCTGCCGCAAGGGGGGACACCTCGTGCCGCGCGCCCTCGCGAGCTGTGCCACCTGTCGCAGTGAGCCCCTCGGCTGTCCGGGCTGCGGCGCGCGGCTGGCGCTGGTGTCCGCGCGCGTGTGCACGGTGGACCTGTGCACGCAGTGCGGGGGCACGTGGCTGGACGCGGGCAAGTTCGAAGCGCTCGAGAACGCCACCGTGACGCCGCCGCCCCAGACGTCCGCGTCCAAGGCCGCGGAGGGCTGGGAGGTCGCCCCCGCGACGGATGGCGGCGCCGACCCCTGGAACGCCCCGGGCGCCACGGCCCCGCTGCCGCCGTCCCATTCACCCTCGGGCGGCTACGGCCTGCGCTCACCGCTGGCCTGCGTCCAGTGCGGCCTCCAGGTGTCGGTGGTCCATGCCTGGGCCTGGAACGGTGACCTCTACTGCGGCAACCACCGACCGAAGGGCGCCGTGTCGGGCGCGAGCCTGCCCAAGCACGGCAACCCGGGAGCCGCGCCGAGCCTCGACGTGGACGACGGCATCGAACTGGCGGACCTGGTGCGCTGGTTCGTCCAGCTCCTGCGCCACCACTAGGCGCCTCCTACCTGACCGGCCGCGCAGGGGAGGGCAGGGTGTCATTGCGACGCACGCGAGCGCCCGGAGATTGCTCCCCCCGGGCACGGGGTCTACCCTGCCGCGCCAGTCATGCCGCGCCTCGCTCCCTTATGCCTCCTGCTCCTGGGCACCGCCTGCGCCACCGCGTCGCGTGAGCCCGCGTCCGTGGCGGAGGCGTACGCGAAGGCGCTGGAGGAGAACCGGCTGTCGGATGCCTACCGCCTGACGACGGGCGGGCCGGAGGGAGAGGTCGCCTTCCTGGACGAGTACTCCGACGAGAAGGCCCGCCGCGAGCGCGCCGCCGCCGTGCGCACCGGCACGGCCGTGCTGGAGGCCCGGGCCCCTTCCGTGACGCTGGCCCGTCAGGGTGAGGACTGGCGCGTGGTGGAGTCCCGCCCCGCGGACGTGCCCCGGGCGGCGCTCCGGAAGTTCCTCGACGAGGTGGAGTCGCGCGACTGGAAGGGCGCCTGGGGCCTGCTCGCCTCGCCCCTCAGGGCCCGCTACACCCCGGAGCGCCTGCGCGAGGACTTCGAGCGCGAACCTTTGGCGAAGGAGCGCCTGCGCCGCGCGCGCCTCTCCCTCAACACGCATGTGCGCGTGGCGGCGGGCGAGGCCCTGTTCCCCCTGGGGGAGGAGCGCGCCGTGCGCCTGGTGCTCGAGGACGGGGAGTACCGCGTGGCGGCCATCGAATGAGGCCGAGAAGCAGCGCGCCCCCAGACGGAGCGATGGCCGGTGCACCCTCCGCCCCCTCGCGTTAAACGACGTTGACAGCCCCCGGAGTGCTGGCAATCTCCGCCCCCCTTCAAGCGTGCAAACGCCCGTTTTCAAAAGGTTTCAGGTGTCCCGATGAGCGTTTCCCAGGCCGATGTGATGACGGCCATGTCGAAGGTGATCGATCCCGAGCTGCACATCGACCTCGTGAAGGCCGGGATGGTGAAGGACGTCCGTGTCACGGGCGACACGGTGAAGCTGAAGATCGAGCTGACCACGCCCGCGTGTCCCATGAAGGGGAAGATCCAGGCGGACGCGGAAGCCGCGCTCAAGGCCGTGCCGGGCCTGAAGACCTTCGACATCGAGTGGGGCGCCCAGGTGCGTGGCGTCGCCGGCGGTTCCGGTGGAGGTACGGCGCTGCTGCCCGGCGTGAAGAACATCCTGCTCGTGGGCGCCGGCAAGGGCGGCGTGGGCAAGAGCACGGTGGCGGTGAACCTGGCCGCGTCGCTCGCGCAGCACGGCGCCAAGGTGGGCCTGCTGGACGCGGACTTCTACGGCCCCTCGGTGCCGCTGATGACGGGCCTGGCGGACAAGCGCCCGGTGAGCCCCAACGGCAAGACGTTGGATCCGCTCGTGGCCCATGGCCTGAAGGTCATGTCCATCGGCTTCCTCGTGGAGGCGGATCAGGCGCTCATCTGGCGCGGCCCCATGCTGCACGGCGCGCTGATGCAGTTGGTGCGTGACGTGAACTGGGGCGAGCTGGACTACCTCATCCTGGACCTGCCCCCGGGCACGGGCGACGTGGCGCTGACGCTGTCGCAGTCGGTGCGCGCGGCGGGCGCGGTGCTGGTGACGACGCCGCAGGACGTGGCGCTGGCGGACGTGGTGCGCGCCAAGCAGATGTTCGACAAGGTTCACATCCCGGTGCTCGGCATCGTGGAGAACATGAGCCAGTTCATCTGCCCGCACTGCTCCAAGGCGACCCACATCTTCAACCACGGCGGCGGGCGCAAGGCGGCGGAGATGTTCGGCATTCCATTCCTCGGGGAGATCCCCCTGGACCTGAAGGTGCGCGAGTCCGGAGACTTGGGCGTGCCCGTGGTGGTGGGGGCCAAGGACAGCCCGGAGGCGAAGGCCTTCCAGGACGTCGCCCGGAATGTGGCCGGACGCGTGTCCGCGCAGACGATGAAGAGCGTGCCGCTGCCGGTGATGCAGGCCCGGTAGCGTCCAACCCGTAAGGAGACTTCATGGCCCCGGCCGGCAACGACGACTTCCCGCCTGATCCGCTGTTCGACGAAGACGCGGAGCAGCATCCCGGCCGCGAGAGCCGCACGGGTGGCTTCGTGCCGGACTTCGTGCGGCGCATGGCGGTGGCCGGCATGGGCGCGGTCTTCATGACGGAGGAGGGCATCCGCGCGCTCGCGGGGCAGCTCAAGCTGCCCAAGGAGGCCCTGGGCTTCATCCTCTCCCAGGCGGAGAAGACGAAGGACGACATCTCCCGCGTCGTCACGGAGGAGATGCGCCGCTTCATGCAGTCGGAGAAGCTGCGCGACGAGTTCCTCAAGCTGCTCTCCGGCATGACGGTGGAGGTCAAGGCGCAGATCCGCCTGGTGCCGTCGGAGAAGGCGGAGAAGGAAGAAGCGGCCCCACCGCCGGAGCCCCCCACCAAGGGGAAGAAGGCCGCGGAGCCGCCGCCCTCCGCGCGGGTGACCATCACCGAACTGAACGCGCGCCGGCCCGCCTCCAAGCGCACGAAGCGGGACTGACGGCGTGGCGGAAGCCCCCGAACAGCCCGCCCCGGCGGCTGCGCCCCAGGGCGCGAAGCCGCGTGAAGGCTGGCGCACGCATCCGTTGCCCAAGCGCCTGGCGCTCATCGCCATCGTCGCGGTGGGCCTGTGGCTGTGGAAGGCGACGGACGTGCCCGAGCGCCAGCTCATCCTCCAGCTCGACGGCGCAGGCTGGAGCGACGTGCGCGCGATGGACCTCCAGGTCCTGGACCCGGAGGAGCACATCCTCAAGCGCGAGGAGCGCTTCTTCGCGAACGGGCCGCCCCCGGAGGTCACGTTCAAGATGCCCCTGCCGCAGGGAACCTTCCGCACGCTCGTGTTCCTGAAGGTGCAGGGCCGTGAACAGCGGGTGCGCCTGGAGGAGCGGCTGTCGGTGGGCGAGGGTGAGGCCATCGTCCGCCAGCTGCGTCTGCCCGCCAGCAGTCGTTGACCCTCCTGGGGGCGTGCGTTATGGCCGCCGGCACAGGAGAAGTCGCCATGGCAACGGAACACATCGTCGTCGTCGGTGCAGGGCAGATGGGCGCGGGCATCGCGCAGGTGGCGCTCCAGGCGGGCCTGCGCGTGTCGCTGGTGGACGTCAACAAGGACGGCCTCGCGAAGGGCGCGGACCGCATCAAGGCGGGCCTCAAGAAGCTGGTGGAGAAGGGCAAGCTGGACGCGGCGAAGCAGCAGGCCGCGGAAGGCAACCTCGCCACCTTCACCAGCGCGCGCGACGCCAAGGACGTGGACGTCGCCATCGAGGCGGTGACGGAGAACGAGGAGCTCAAGCGCCGCATCTTCCTGGAGCTGGACGAGGTCGTGCGGCCCGGCGGCATCCTCGCCACCAATACGTCGTCCATCCCCATCACCCGCATCGCCGCGGCGACGAAGCGCCCCGAGTCCGTCATCGGGATGCACTTCATGAACCCGGTGCCGGTGATGCAGCTCGTGGAGCTGATCCGCGGCGCCGCCACCAGCGACGAGACGTACGCCACCATCCGCGCCATGGCCGAGCGCATGGGCAAGACGACGGTGGTGTCCAAGGACTACCCGGGCTTCATCGTCAACCGCATCCTCATCCCGATGCTCAACGAGGCCTGCTTCGCGCTGATGGAGGGCCTGGGCACCGCGGAGGACATCGACACCGCGATGAAGCTGGGCACCAACCAGCCCATGGGCCCGCTGCAGCTCGCGGACTTCATCGGCCTGGACACGGTGCTCTACATCGCCGAGGTCCTGCACAAGGGCCTGGGTGACTCCAAGTACCGCCCGTGCCCCCTGCTGCGTCAGTACGTGGACGCCGGCTGGTACGGCAAGAAGAGCGGCCGCGGCTTCTACAAGTACTAGCCGTCCCCACGCGACACAGGAGCCTCGACGCACATGGACTACCAGAACATCAAGCTCGAGAAGGACGGCCCCATCGCCGTCCTCACGGTGGACCGCCCCAAGGCGCTCAACGCGCTCAACAGCGCCACCTTCCACGAGATGGACCACGCGCTCCGCTCGCTGAAGGAGGACACGCGCGCCCTCATCGTCACGGGCGGCGGGGACAAGGCGTTCGTCGCCGGCGCGGACATCGCGGAGATGGTCACCATCACCGCCGCCCAGGCCCGCGAGTTCTCCGCGCTGGGACACCACGTCTTCCAGTCGCTGGAGAACCTGCCCATCCCCACCATCGCCGCGGTGAACGGCTTCGCGCTCGGCGGCGGCCTGGAGCTGGCGCTGGGCTGCGACCTCATCTACGCGTCGGAGAAGGCCAAGCTGGGCCTGCCGGAAGTCACCCTGGGCGTCATCCCGGGCTTCGGCGGCACGCAGCGCCTCACCCGGCTCGTCGGCCGCTCCCGCGCGAAGGAAATGCTCTTCACCGCGGACCGCATCGACGCGGCCCGGGCCAAGGAGATCGGCCTGGTGCTGGACGTGGTGCCCGCGGACAAGCTGATGGAGCACTGCCGCGCGGTGGCCGCGAAGATCCTCAAGAATGGTCCGCTCGCGGTGGCCCAGGCCAAGCGCGTGGTGGAGTACGGCGCGGATCAGGACCTGCGCTCCGCCAACGAGCTGGAGCGGCAGGGCTTCGCGGTCCTCTTCGGTTCGGAGGATCAGCGCGAGGGCATGGCGGCTTTCCTCGCCAAGCGTCCCGCCGCGTTCCAGGGCAAGTGACGTGAAGCACGCGGTCGCGGCCGGAAGCCTGCTGTGCTTCCTGGCCGCACCGCCGGTGGAAGCGCTGGACGACGAGCGCGCCCCGGCCCTGGTCTCCTGGAAGCGCACGCTGTGTCTCTACACGCTGTGCTTCCTGGAGCCGCTCGTCCCGGACCTCCGGCGCGAGTGGGGTGACGGCGCGCACTGGGTGCTCTCCTGGCCCATCCATCCGTGGGCCACACCGCCCCTGGATGTGCCCGGCCCCACACTCATCGTGTCACCCTTCGTGGAGCCCCAGCTGCGCCTGCGGCCCTCCACGTTCCGCATGCTCGCCGGGGCCCGCGTGTCGGCCTTCCCGGATGCGTCCCGCTTCGGCGTGCTGGCCGAGGGTGCAGGCGTCTGGGG
>NZ_RAWB01000480.1 GCF_003612055.1 Corallococcus llansteffanensis | reverse complement strand
GGCCTCTCGCGGTGCGGAGGACGCCGGGAGCTGGACGGTGAAGGTGCTGCCCCGGCCGGGCGTGCTCTCCACGCTGATGCTCCCATTCATCTGGGCGACCAGGCTGTGGCTGATGGCGAGCCCCAGCCCCAGGCCCTGGCCCAGCCGCTTCGTGGTGAAGAAGGGGTCGAAGATGTGCTCCAGGACGTCCGGCGCGATGCCCTCGCCCGTGTCCTGGAACTGCACGAGCACGCCCTCGTCGGAGTTCCGGAGGCGCACGCGGATCTCATGGCGGGAGGCCATCCCCTCCGGAATGGCCTGGGCCGCGTTCACCAGCAGGTTGAGGAAGACCTGGCCCAGCCGGACGCTGTCGGCGACGACCTCAGGCACCTGCTCGTAGTCCCGCACGACGTGGGCCCGGTGGCGGATCTCCACCGTGGCCATCTTCAGGGCCAGCTCCAGCACCTGCTCCACGTCGACGCCGTGGCCCTGCGAGGTGCTGGGGCGCGCGAAGGTGCCCAGGTCCTTGACGATGTCCTGGATGCGCTCGGCGCCGGCCTGCGCATGGGACAGGGCTTCGAGCGCCTGCGTCGCGCCGGTGTGGTGGCGCGTGAGGGCGAGCAGCTCCGTATCCACCGTCGCCGGTGCCGGGGCCCGCAGCGCGTGCGAGGCCAGGCTCAGGCTGCCCATGAGGAAGGCCAGCGGGTTGTTGACCTCGTGGGCGATCCCCGCCGCGAGCGTGCCGACCACCGCCAGGCGCTCGGACATGCTCAGGCGCACCTGCATCTGCCGCAGCTCGGTGATGTCGATGATGGCGGTCCGGCACATGCGCCCCGGGAGCCTCCCGTCCTCGAGCGGCGCGCTGTGGAGCCGGACTTCAATCCGCCTCCGCGCGATGCGCAGCCGCAACTCCGTGCTCACCGTCTCCCCATCGATGCACTGGCGCACATGGGCGAAGAAACGGCCCAGGTCGGCCGGGTCCACGAAGGGCGTGAACGGCATCCCCTGGAGGTGCGTGCGGTCCTGTCCCAGCAGGCCCGCGCCCGTGAGGTTGAGATCCTGGATGCAGGCCTTCGCATCCAGGCTCACGCAGGCCATGGGCGCGAAGTCGTACAGCTCCATGTAGCGGTTGCGGGATTCCTCCAATGCCTGCTGGGCCTCCTGCAGCTCGCGGTTCTGCATCTCCAGCTCCAACTGGTGGCGCTGCAGCTCCCGCAGCAGGCCGCGCAGCTCGTCCGGAGCGCTGGGGTTGTTCTCCAATGCCTGTATCGCTTGTGTGAGGTCCGCCCGTGTCATCCCGCTACGCCGCCCATCCATGGACTCCCCCACTCCAAGCAGACCCACCTGGAGGCCTTCCGGGCGGGGAACCCTCCAGCGGGGGGCCCTCCCAGGTGCTCAGGTCCTTCGGGTTATATCGTCAATGGAAAGAAGCATGTACGGCACACCCGCCGTCTCGCTGGAGAGCTGGCGAGCATTGAGCAGCATGCGCCGGTGCCCGATGGTGTCGAAATCGTGCTCCATCACGAAGTCCCGCAAGTGTTTGTTCAAGGGCAGGATCTCCTCCAGCAGGTGGCGCAGCTGGGGGATGTTCCACTGGCCATTGCCGAGCGTGTAGAGCGGGTGCCCCAGGGTCTGCTCCTCGCTCACCTGGAAGGTGGCGTAGAAGGCGGGGTTGACGTTGATGACGCGCAGGCCCGCGTCCAGCACCAGGAAGGGCTCGCGCATCGTCTCCACGATGGCCTTGGCGTACTCGCGGGACCTTCGGGACTCATCGAGGCTGGCCTTGAGCCGGTCGATGTCCAGGAGCGTCATCACCGCGCCTTCAATCTTGTTGTCCAATGACTTGTAGGGGCGCAGGCGCAGCGAATACCAGTGCCCGGTGCCGTCGCGCACCTCCTGCTCGATGATGCTCAGCCGTTCGGTGACCTCGGTCACGGCGGCATCCAGGTCCGGCAGCGCAATGGCCAGCTTCACGTCGCGCAGGGGGCGGCCGATGTCCGAGGTGGACAGCTTCAGCACCTCCTCCGCCATGGGGGTGAAGCGGCGGATGCGGTGGTCGTTGCCCAGCATCACGGTGGCGATATGGGTGCTGCCAATCAGGTTGCTCAGGTCGCTGTTGAGCTGGCTGAGCTCCAGGTTGCGGTTCTGCAACTCCTCGTTGACGGTGGTCAGCTCCTCGTTGGTGGACTGCAACTCCTCCTTGGCGGTCTCCAGCTCCTCGTTGGTGGACTGCAGCTCCTCGTTGCTGGACTGGAGCTCCTCGGTGGCGGAGCGCAGCTCCTCATACGTGGCCTCCTGCTCCTCCGTGACCGTCTGCAGGTGCTCCTGCGTCATGAGCAGCTCCTCGCGCAGCCACTCCGCCTCGCGCCTGTGCTCGCCCTCGCGTCCGTCGGGCGCGGAGGCGCGGCCCTCGCGCTCCGGGGCCGGGGCGGCATCATGCGCCTCCTCGAAGAGCACGAGGAAGCAGTGCTCCTTCCCCGCATGCGCGGCGCGCAGCGGGTGCACCTCCAGGTTGACCTTGCGCTGCCGGGCCCCCTCCGACAGCGTCAGCCCCTCCTTGCGCACCCGGCTGTCGCCCTTCTTCGCCCGGTGCAGGGCCGCTCTCAGCTCCAGCGACAGCCCCTCGCGCGCCATCCTGATGAGGTTGAGGCTCGCGACCCCCGGGAGCGGTTCGAGGTAGGGCCCGGTGTGGCCCCGGAAGTGGAGGATCTCCAGGTCCTCGTTGACGATGACGCCCGGGGGCCCGTAGCGGGCGAGCACCAGCCGGTCCGCTTCCTGCTGCGCATCCAGGTCCGCGGCCCCGGGCTCCAGCTTGCGCCGCGCGCTGGAGGGCCGCTCCGCCGGGGACTCCCGATAGGTGAAGGTGAGGTTCGGCGGGGGCGAGGTGTTCTTCTTCCGGTAGAGCTTGTTGCGCTTGTCCACCAGGGAGAAGAGGTCCGCGGAAGCGCCCACCGTCTCCGACGTGCCCAGCATCAGGAACCCACCCGGGCGCAGGGCGTAGTGGAAGACGGGCAGGATCTTCTTCTGCAGCACCGGGCCCAGGTAGATGAGGACGTTGCGGCAGCTGATGAGGTCCATCCGCGAGAAGGGCGGATCGCTCACCAGGTTCTGCTGCGCGAAGACGCAGACGTTCCGCAGCGACTTGTGGATCTGATAGCCGCCCTCCGTCTTCACGAAGAAGCGGCGCAGGCGCTCGGGCGACAGGCCGGAGACGCTGGCCTCCGGGTAGACGGCGGCGCGGGCCTGCTCGATGGCCGTCGCGCTCACGTCCGTCGCGAACACCTGGAGGGAGTGGCCCGTGGCCGCCGCGCCCAGGTACTCCATCAGGCACATGACGAGCGAGTAGACCTCCTCGCCCGTGGAGCAGCCGGGGACCCAGATGCGGAAGGGCAGGTCGTGCGGGCGGCCCTGGAAGAGCTCCGGAAAGACCTTCTGCTGGAGCGCTTCGAAGGTGGTGGCGTCCCGGAAGAAGCTGGTGACATGGATGAGCAGGTCCTGGTGGAGCAGGTCCAGCTCCTCCGGGTGCGCCTCCAGGTAGCGGACATAGGTGTCCAGGTCCTCCACCTTGCACAGGAGCATCCGTCGCTCCAGCCGTCGGTGGATGGTGCTGGGCTTGTAGTGCGTGAAGTCCACGCCCACCGCTTCGCGCAGCAACCGGAAGACCCGCTGCAGCCCCTCCTCCGGGAGCGCCGGGGACGCGGCCGCGTCCGGCGCCGCGTGGGCCTGGGGCGCGAGCGTGCCCAGGTTGGCGAGCTGCGCGAGGGTCACCGCCATGCCCTCGGGAGGCAGGATGTGATCCACGCAGCCCGCCGCGATGGCGCTCCGGGGCATGCCGTCGAAGTGGGCGGACGTCGGCTCCTGGGCCAGGGTGGTGCCGCCCGCCTCGCGCACGGCCTGCAGCCCCCGGGTGCCGTCGGAGCCCGTGCCGGAGAGGATGACGCCGATGGCCCGGCCCGGCGCCTGCTCCGCGAGCGATATAAGGAAGTCGTCGATGAGCCTCAGCCCCTGCGGAGAGCTCCGCGGCGGCCCCAGGTGCAGCGCCCCGTGCTCCAGCGTCAGGCTGACGCCCGGCGGGTTGACGTAGAGGTGATCCGGCGTGAGCGTGAGGCCCTCGGAGGCCTCCACCACCGGCATCGCCGTCCCCCGGCCCAGCAGCTCCGGCAGGGCGCTCTCGTGCTCGGGGGACAGGTGCTGCACGAACACGAACGCCATCCCCGTCCGCGCGGGCAGGTGCTCCAGCAGGGCCAGGATGGCCGGAAGGCCGCCTGCGGAGGCCCCGATTCCCACCACCGGGAAGCGCTCCAGGAACGTCTTCGCACCGGCGCCTTCCTCGTGGGGGCGTGGCGGAGGGGCAGTGGGCTGCTTCTTCACGAGGAGTTCCTTCGGCGCCCGTCGCGCGGCATCGCGCCAGGGGGAGTCTTCCTCACTGATAGCCCAGCGCGACCCCCGCCGCTGGCCCTCCGTTCACCCTTCGTGCCAGCCGGCAGTGGACCGGGACCCACCCGGGTCGGGAATAAATGAGACGGCAAATTCTCCCCGGCGTTCAATCATTGCACGCATCCGCCGACAGGTGCTTCAAACACGAAGGCCCCGTCTTACCCGTTTGAAGCATTGCCCCGTTTTCCCGGTCTGCGTGGGTTCCTCCCGTCATTTCAAGCAGTTGCGAGAAGTCTCGATTCTTGAGAATCACTGTATTCGTAAAATTCTCGCCTGTACTTGAAATACGCGCCTCTCCTGTGACACAGTGTTCTCGAATCTTTCCACTTAGGAGGATTACATGTACGAGAAGCGAGTACGCGGCGCTCTGGGTGCCGCAGCCCTGTCCCTGATGGTTGGCGCCTGCACCGATGGCGCTCCTGCTGCGAACAAGGAGGAGACCAACCTCCAGAAGGCTTCCGCCAATCTGTCGGCGGGTCAGCAGGTGATCGCGGCCGACACGGACGCGGTCCCCACCTTCGTCACCGGTTCCTTTGGTTCCGTTCCCGCGCCGTCGGCCATCCAGGGCATCGCTGCGCCGCAGCAGCTGGCCCCGGTGCTCGCGGGCGTGGCGCCGATGTTCCGCCTGGACCCGAACGACCTGTTCCTGAAGAAGGCCTACGTCGGCTTCGACGGCGACACCCACTTCCGTTACGGCGTGAGCCACAACGGCATCCTGGTGCGCGACGCGGAAGTCCGCCTGCACGCCCGCAACGGCTCCGTGTTCGCGGTGAACACGAACGCCCGTGGCGACCTGAAGGGTGAGGCCAAGGCCTCCATCGCCCCCGAGGCGGCCATCGCCGCGGCGACGGGCGACCGCAGCGCCCCGGAGCGCGCCTCCTCCGAGGGCGAGCCCCAGCTCGTGTACCACCGCTCGGGCAACGAGCTGGTCCTGACGTACGAAGTTCGCGTCACGGGTCAGCTGGCGGACACGACGCCGGTGGACAACACCGTGCTGGTGAACGCGAAGACGGGCGAGGTCTTCGAGATCCGCCCGAACATCCACTCCGCGCTCAACCGCGAAGTGCGTGACCTGCAGCACCGCACGTCGCTGCCCACGGCCGTCCGTGCGCGCTTCGAGGGTGATCCGGTCCACGCCGACCCCGTGGTCAACAACAACTACGACCACCTCGGGACCGTCTACAACTGCTACAACAGCCTGTTCGGCCGCGACTCGTACAACAACCTGGGCGCGACGCTGAAGAGCTACGTCCACTACAGCAACAACTACGTCAACGCCTACTGGGACGGCACCCAGATGGTGTACGGCGACGGCGACGGCGTGAACGCGTCCAACCTGGCGAACTCGCTGGACGTGACGGCGCACGAGCTGACGCACGCGGTGACCTCGTCCGAGTCCAACCTCACCTACTCCGGTGAGTCCGGTGGCCTCAACGAGTCCCTCTCCGACATCTTCGGAGCGGTGTGCGAGTGGTACGGCAAGGGCAAGGTCATCGACGCGAACACCTGGATCGTCGGCGACGACGTCTGGACGCCCAGCATCCCGGGTGACGGCCTGCGCTACATGAACAGCCCCACGCTGGACGGGGACTCGCTCGACTACTACCCGGACTACTCCTCCGGCGTGGACGTGCACTACAGCTCGGGTATCTCCAACCTGGCGTTCTACCTGATGTCGCAGGGTGGCACGCACCCGCGCGCCAAGACGACCCAGGTCGTCGCGGGCATCGGCTTCGAGAAGGCCGCGAAGGTCTTCTACAAGATCAACGTCGACCTCATGAATGCCAGCTCCAACTTCGAGGCGGCGAAGACCCTCTCGGAGCAGGCCGCGACCCAGCTGGGCTTCACCCCGGCGGAGATCGCCTCGGTGGGCAACGCGTGGAAGGCCGTCGGCGTCGGCGTGCCGGTTCCTCCCCCGGTCACCACCCCGATCGAGAAGGGCGTGCCCGTCACGGGCATCAACGGCTCCTCCGGCAGCAAGCAGTTCTACTCGGTGACGATCCCCGAGGGCGCCACGGACGTGACCTTCACGCTGTCCGGTGGCACGGGTGACGCGGACCTCTACGTCCGTCGCGCCAACGCCCCCACGGATTCGCTGTACGACTGCCGTCCGTACAAGTCCGGCAACAACGAGGTCTGCGCCTTCCCGACCTCCGGCACCGAGGCCATCTGGTACGTGATGATCAAGGGCTTCACCTCCTACACGGGCACGTCGCTGTCCGTGACCTGGAAGGGTGGCTTCGTGAAGATTGGCAACGAGACGCGCATCGAGGACCTCTCGGGCGTGCCGGGCTCCAGCCAGACCTTCATCATCGACATGCCCGAGTTCAAGAAGGACTCCGGCATCAACACCCTGTCCGTCGCGATTGGCGAGGGTGAGGGCAACGCGGACATCTACGTGCAGGCCGCCTCCGCCCCCACGCAGTTCAGCTACCTGTGCCGTGGCGTGAAGGAGAGCGCGACGGAGAGCTGCATCCTGCGCAACGTGCCGGCCGGCAAGTACTACATCACCATCTTCGGCGTGCCGAGCCTGGTGGACCGCGAAGTGGACGGCTACATCAAGACCGCGTTCGCGGCGTCCTACAAGACGCTGTAGTTCCCGAAAGCAGGGGGCGCGGCTCGACGCCGCGCCCCTCGCCTTCAAGCCCCGGGCTCCCGCTTCCTCGCGGGACCCGGGGTTTCTTTTTGGGCGGCTCAGGGCGCCGCGCGCGCCGGACTCGCGGACGCCAGGCGCATGGGCTGGGCGCGGCCGTAGGTGAGCGAGCGCCACAGCCACTCCGCCGGGCCGAAGCGGAAGCGCGAAAGCCACAGGTGGCTCAAGCCCACCTGCACCGCGAAGACGCCCAGCACCAGCAGCGCGACGCGCGACGACGGCAGGTGGCCCACGAGCCCCAGGCCCCAGCCGTCGTACAGCCACAGGCTCACCACCGTCTGCATCAGGTACAGCGACAGGGCCATGCGGCCCGCGGGCGCGAGCACGCCCAGCGCCTTGCTCCAGCGCTCCCTCTGGAAGAGCAGCGCGAAGGCCGCCGCGTAGCCCATGCCCATGAACAGGTAGCCCACCTCCCTGAGGGTGCGCATCCCCACCATCCACACCGGCGGGCTGGGCGGCGGTGGAACGCCCCGGTTCATCAGGCTCAGCGCGAGCGACAGGCTGGCGATGGCGGCGCCCACCCCCAGCCC
>NZ_RAWB01000047.1 GCF_003612055.1 Corallococcus llansteffanensis | reverse complement strand
CCCCTGAGCCCTCCGGAAGCGGGGCGCCGCCCGCCGGGATGGAGCGTGCCCCCCGCGCGGAAGCGGGAAGCTGGCTCGACCCCGCGGCGGACGATGCGAGCGGCGCGCGGCTTCCCTCGGAGCGACTCTTGCGCTTCGCGGGCTTCGTCGCGTGGACCCTCACCGTGCTGGAGGAAGCCGTCGAGGCCGCGGCCCGGCCGGGCAGCGCGAGCGACCTGGTGGTGCGCTTCGCCCCCCTCGCCCTCTACCTTCCCGCGCTCTGGTGGCTGCTGGGTCCCGGGCTCGTCTCATCCCGGCGACAGATGAGGACCACGCTGCTCGTCCTCTTGTCACTCATCGGCACCTTCCTCTTCCCCAACCTGCACTACATCGTCGCGGCCACCCTCCCCTTCCTGCTCGAACCCCGACGCGCGCTCCGGTGGCTGGCGGCGTGCAACGTGCTCGGCGTGCCGTGGCTCGTCTACGTCCTCCTCCGCGACCCGGGAGCCGCGGGCATGCCCGCGTGGATCCCCGGCGGAGGCGTCCTCCTTGCCACGGTGGGCGCGCACCTGGGCTGGCAGGCCTTCGCGTTCGTCATCGGGCTCATCGCGGCCACGGAGCGACGCCAGCGCCATGAGAGCCAGTGGCTCAACCGCGAGCTCGTCGCGACGCAGGGGCTCCTCGCGGACGGCGTGCGGCTCGCGGACCGTGTCGAGCTCTCGCGCGAGCTGCACGACACGCTCGGCCACCACCTGACGGTGCTGCACCTGCAACTCGAGCGAGCCGTGCAGCTCTCGGAGGGGGCCACGCGCAGCGCACTGGAGGAGGCACGCGGCATCGGGAAGCGGCTCCTCGGGGAGGTCCGGAGCGCGGTGGGCCACCTGCGAAACGCCGCCGTCATCGACCTGCGCACCGCCCTGCTGACGCTCGCGCACGGCACCGGAGCGCCCCGGGTCCACGTCGCCTTCGACGAACGCCTCCAGATCCGCCACGCCGGCCAGGCCCACGCGCTCTTCCGCTGTGCCCAGGAGGCGCTCACGAACGCGCTTCGCCATGCGGGCGCGGGCAACGTGTGGCTCGCGGTCCGGGAGGAGGAATCCACGCTCGTGCTGTCCGCTCACGACGACGGCCAGGGACAGCACATCGTGCGGGAGGGCCACGGCCTGCGGGGGATGAGGGAGCGGCTTGAAGCGCTGGGCGGCACCCTGAGCATCGTCTCGCAGGAGCACGGAGGCTTCCGGGTTGAAGCCCGGCTGCCTCGCGAGGTGCCGACATGATTCGCGTGGTGCTGGTGGACGACCAGACGCTCCTGCGCAAGGGCCTGCGCAGCCTGCTGGAGCTGGCAACGGACATCCTCGTGGTCGGGGAGGCCACCGACGGTCAGGAGGCCGTGGGCCTCATCCGCGCGCTCACGCCGGACGTGGTCCTGCTCGACGTGCGGATGCCCCGGCTGGACGGGCCTGGCGTGCTCGAAGCGCTGGGCGGACACGCGCCCCCGACGCTCCTGCTCACCACCTTCGACGACGAGGGGGCCCTCCTCCGCGGGATGCGCGCGGGGGCCCGTGGGTTCCTCCTCAAGGATGTCTCCTTCGAGGACCTGTGCGAGGCCATCCGCCGCATCGCCCGGGGAGAGACGCTCCTGCGGCCCACCGTGACGGAGGCCGCGTCGCGCAACCTCGAAGCGCTGCCGATGAGCTTCGAGCGGAGCGAGCAGCCGGAGGCGCTCACCCCGCGCGAGCGCGAGGTGCTGCGGCTCATGGCGGGCGGGTTCAGCAACAAGGAGATTGCTGACGCGCTCGGCACCCGCGAGGGCACCGCGAAGAACCACGCGTCGAGCATCTTCGCGAAGCTCGGCGTGAGGGACAGGACCCGGGCCGTGCTGCGGGCGCTGGAGCTGGGGATGATCTGAAGCAGGCATGACCAATGGCACATGCGCGAGGACCGGGCGCATCGGTACCTTCGCCGGCCATGAAGATGCTTCTTGGAGCGTTCCTGCTGCTGGCCGCCGTGCCCGCCAGCGCGCGGGAGGGTGTGCAGCTCGGAGTGCGGTTCGTCCCCCAGTCCACGAGCCTCCTGTACGACACCGGCTATCCCCTGCTCGACTTCCTCAAGGTCGCGCCCCATGACACGCGGCTGCGCACGGCCCAGGGGCTGGGCGTGCTCTACCACCCGTGGGAGCACTGGAGCCTGGGGGCGGACCTGCTCTACTCGCGCAAGGGCGGCGGCTTCGCCTCGCGACAGGTGGACCTGGACTACCTGGAGGTGCCGCTGTGGCTCGGCTTCAACACCTCCTCCTCGAACCGGCTGATGTTCAACGTGCAGGCGGGCCTGGAGGTCGGCTACGCGGTGCGCCGACAACTCAGGTCCACGGGAGGCACGTCGACCGATCTCTCCGACTCCGTGGACCGGGTGGCCTGGGGCGTGCCCGTGGCGGTAGGCGTCCGGTGCCGGCTGTTCGCGGCGTACTCCGTCAACGCGCAGCTGTTCGTGTCGGCCGGGCTCGGCTCGCTGGTACGAACGAACCCCACCCTGGGCGTGCGCAACTACGTGTTTCCAGGCCTCCGCTTGAGCGTGGACCGGGAGCTGGGGGTGCGCCGATGAGGCCGGGACTGCGGACCTTCGCGGCGTGGGTCGCCGTCGCCGCCCTGCTCGGCTGTGACGGCGGGAGGCCCGCGCCCACGACGCTCGCGGAGGCGGTGGACGACATCGTCGCCCCGCACGTCGCGCTGGGCGCGAACGTGGGCATCGTGGTGGGGGTGAGCCAGGCGGGCCAGCGGAGCACCTTCAGCTACGGCGAGCGCCGGCTGGGTACCGGGGAGCCCCTCACCGCCGACACCATCTTCGAGATCGGCTCCGTCACCAAGGCCTTCACCGCGGTCGCGCTCGCCCAGATGCACCTCCGGGGTGAGCTGGGACTCGATGATCCGCTCCAGGACTTCCTGCCGCCGGGCGTGCGCGTGCCCACGCGCGGCGAGGGCGTCATCACCCTCCGCCACCTGGCGAACCACACGTCAGGACTGCCGCGACAGCCGACGAACATGGACACCGACCGGGACGACCCGTATGCCGGCTACACCGAGGAGCGGATGTTCGGGTTCCTGGGCGGGTACGCGCTGCCGCGCGAGCCGGGGCGCGAGTTCGAGTACTCGAATGCGGGCTACGGGCTGCTCGGCTACGCGCTCGGTGCGCGCCACGGCACGGACTTCGAGACGGCCCTGCGAGCGCGCGTCCTCGACCCGCTGGGGCTGACGCACACGTCCGTGACGCTCACCGAGGCGCAGCGCGCCCGCCTCGCCCAGGGCTACCACGGCAACCGCGCCGTGGAGCCGCTGCGCATGGAGGGCATCACCCAGGGCGGAGGCGCCCTGAAGTCCGACCTGGACGACATGCTGACGTTCCTCGACGCCGCCATGGGCGTGGGCCCCTCACCGCTGGAGGATGCGATGCGGCTCACCCAGGAGCAGACCTTCGGCTCGTTCGACACGGTGTATTTCCAGGTCGACGGCGTGGGCCTGGGGTGGAACCTGGACGTGCAGGACGGTGCGCCCATCGTGTTCAAGAACGGGGGGAACATCGGCTTCACCGCGTTCATCGGGTTCGACCGCGAGCGCCAGCACGGCGTCGTCGTCCTCGCCAACTCCTCCCTCAATCCGGACGCCTTCACCACGTTCATCGGGCTCGAGGTCCTCAAGAAGCTGCGGGAGCTGGAGGAGCCCGCCGCGGGAAGGAGCCGCTGAGGAGCACGAGCGGAGCGTGACGCCTTGTCGGGTTGCATGTGATTGAGCCAGAATCCCCGGTCGCCGTTCTTCGAGTCGACAGGCTTGATCCGCGCCAGGGCGGCAATGGGGCCAACGCCACGTCCGGAGCCGCGGGCACGGTGGTGGGCGGAGGCGGCGGAGGAGGAGGTGGCAGTCCTCGTCCGGCCAGACGTTGATCCTCCAGGCCCTTCACGACTTCGAGGCGGGCCGCTTCGGTGAGCTTCCCGTGGACGAGGCTCCGGCCGACCAGCCCTCCGGCGTGTCGTGATCAGGGTGCTGGTACGATACCGGCTGGCGTCGGCCGGCGGAGGCCACGGTCGCCTCGGTGCTCCGGCCCGGCAGGCCGGGCACCCCATCCACCCAGGACAGCTGGGCCTCCATGCCCGCCGCGGAGACGGGCGGCGCCTCGGCGGGCGCATCCAGGCTGCCCACCGTCAGCTCGATGCCACCGTCCTCCAGATCCGCGAAGGCGAGCGGAGTTCCGCAGGCCGAGCAGAACCAGCGCTCTGCACTGTCGGAGCTGCGGAAGCGGGCCGGCGTGCCACGGGTCCAGGTCACCGCCGGGCCGTCCACCGCCGCCAGCACGGCGAAGGGCCCGCCGACCGCCTTCTGACACATGCGACAATGGCAGACGCTGACGTGAGGCTTCGCATGGATTCTGTAGCGCACGGCGCCGCACTGGCACCCGCCAGTCCATCCGCGCCAGCCCGCTTCCACAGAGGGGTTCGTCATGTCGCTGTTATTGGGTCGCATGCGCTCGAATCGCAAGCCCGGCGTGGCGGAGGAGCCCGCTTGCCAGGTATCTGCCGTTGGGGCATGGACCCATTCCGGAACCAGTGCTTGCTCGAAACCACAGAGGATTGAAGATGACTTCTAGCCGTTCGACGAAGATGGTGGTGATTGGCAGTGGGCTCATGGGAACCGCGCTGGCGCGAGCCTTCGCCGCGGCGGGGCATGACGTCGCGGCCTGGAACAGGACCGCCAGCAAGGCCAGGGCCGTGGGCGGTGGCACCCTCGCGTTCGAGAACCTGGTCGAGGCCGTGGCCGGACGCGAGCTCGTGGTGGTCTCGCTGTCCAACTACGCCGCCTGCTCCGAGCTGTTCGCTTCGGAGGCCGTCGCGTCGGCGCTCGCCGGGAAGACGCTCGTCCAGCTCACCAGCGGCTCACCCGCGGACGCGCGTGGCGGGCTGGAGTGGGCGCGGGCCCACGGCGTGGCCTACCTGGATGCCGCGATCCTCGCCTATCCCGCTTTTGTGGCCACCGACTACGCGACGGTCTTCTACGCCGGGTCGCGGGCGATCTACGACCGGCACCACGAGACCCTCCAGGCGATTGCGAAGAACTCCGTCTACGTCGACGAGAAGATCGGCTCCGCCGCGACGCTCGACTGCGCGATCCTCGAGGCCTACTACGGAGGCACCCTGGCGGTCCTCCACGCCGCGGCGATGTGCAAGGCCGAAGGGCTCGACCCGAAGGTCTTCTTCGCCCAGAAGAACTCCTTCCTCGGCCTGATCTCCGTCACTGCTGACGCCGCGCAGGGAATGATCGAGAGCAACGACTTCTCGGGCGACCAGTGCAGCCTCAATACCCATGTCGCGGCCATCGAGCACATCGTCCGGCTGAGCATGGACGCCCGCATCAGCGCACGCTTCCCCAAGGAGCTGCTCGAGAACTACAAGCGAGCCCTCAGCGCGGGCCTGGGTGAGCAGGAGCTGCCCGCCGTGTTCCGCACCCTGAAACAGGACTGAGCCCGGCAGGATCCTGCTTCAGCCTTCGCGCGGACCCGCTGGCCGCCTGGCACCGGGCAGGCCCGCGAGCAGCTGATCAGCCAGCGCCTTCAAGGCCAGCCGGTTGTCGCCGCCGAGCAGCAGCGTCAGCAGCTCGTAGTCTTCGTTCACGCGAGCAAGGACGCTGAGGGATCCCGCCCGCAAGCACGCCACCCGGCCCAGCGGCGGGAGGGCTGGCTCGAACCCGGCGCGTTGCAGCAGCACCAGGACCTGCTGCAACCCGGCGCGGCCTTCACCGGCCCGCCGGGTGCCGCCCAGGGCCACCACGTCGCGTTCGGCGCAGTGCCGCAACTGGAAGCGGTGGAACAGACCGTGGGTGACCCGCTCGTTGAAGGTTTCGTGGGTCTCGACTGGCGTTTGCACTTGATAGGGAACGCCGGCCTCCAACATCACGAGCGGAGCATCGTCCCCTTCGACACGCTGGAGATCGAGGTAGTGGTCGTACAAGGCCACCAGTGATTCGTCCGTTTCGATGGCCACGGGAAAGAAGCGGTCGGACGGCGGGGCGTCTTCATCGTGTTCGTCGAGGCGCTCGACGATGGCGGCGAAATGGTGTTCGCACGTGGCGCCAAACGGAGCCCAGCCATTGCTGTGGCTGCCCATGCGTCGCAAGAACTCCACATAGGAGGCGGGCAGCACCGCGCCGCGGTCGGCCGCCAGGGCCGCGATGGCGGCATCCGGCACACCCTTGAGTTGCACCAGGAACGCCGGGTCACGCTGGCGGACGAATTCGATCAGAAGCGGCCAGTCCATCCGCGGTTTCTATCAGGGCAGCGGGGCCTGAGCACGGACACCGGATGTAGAGCAGAGACCCCACTCTTCTCACCGGATGATTAAACATTCTTATCACAATGTCATATCAAAACTTGTAAATCAAGCACTACCTGTTTACCTTGTCAAGACCCTGCGGTCGGCCAACAACGAGGAGTGCTTGATATGAAGCGTGACTTGAAGCGCGACGTGGTGGTGTGGAGGGCTGCGTTGATGTCACTCGCCCTGCTGGGCTGTGGCGGCGAGACGGGCGAAGGCATGCCCGACTCCGAGTCGGCCGAGTCCGCGCTCGCCCCGGCGGGCTGGGAGACCGTGGCGAACCAGTATCAGTCCTTCACGCTGGACAAGCCTTCGACGGTCCGCTTCGGCGTGGGCGACCAGTGGGTCACCCGGGAGATGCCGGCGGGGCGCGTATATTGCTTCTTCAATCCGGACCCCGCGCCGGGCCTGTTCAAGACGTGTCAGAAGAGCACGTCAGCGGGCCCGGTGAGCGGGGAACTCAGCCCTGCCTGTGCCACGTTCTATCCCCCGGACTTCGCGCTCTCCAGCGCCCGCCAGGCGTACCCCATTCCCGCACTGGCGAAGCCCTCCAAGGGCGTGGCGGTCTCGGAGCCCACGTACAAGACCTGTGTCGTGCGTGCCACCGACCACACGGCCGATGGCGTCTCGGGCTTTGCTCGAAATGACTATTCCCGCCGTCAGGGCTTCAATGCGAACAACACGAAGCAGCTGATCTACGCGCTCGACGGAGCCTGGCATGTGTATGACGCCAACACGCGCGCGTACCTGAAGCGGCTGTCGGGCCCGGCCGCGGACGCGGAGCCGCAGTGGCACCCGACGAATCCGGACCTGCTCTACTACCTGCCCACCAATGGCGTCGGGATGCGGCTCCACGAGCTGAACGTCTCGACGGGGGCCTCGCGCGTCGTGGGCGACTTTGGCGCACGGCTGAAGGCCCGGTGGCCGACCGCGATGGCGGCCTGGACGCGCTCGGAGGGCTCTCCCTCGGCGGACCGGCGCTACTGGTGCTTCATGGTCGACGACGCCAACTGGGGCAGCGTGGGCGTGTTCACCTGGGACCGGGACACGGACACCGTCCTGGGCACGTACGACACCCACGGCGAGCGGCCTGACCACGTGAGCATGTCCCCCAGCGGCACCTCCTGCGTGGTGTCCAGCGATGGGGCCCTGGGCACGGCGGCGTTCTCGCGGGACTTCAGCAAGAAGGTCCAGCTGCACTCGAAGTCCGAGCACTCGGACCTCGCCCTGGACGCCAACGGCGACGACACCTATGTGGCCGTGGACTACCAGTCCAACGGGGGCGACGTGTTCATGGTGAACCTGCGCACAGGCGTGCGCACGACGCTGTTCCCGACGTACGTGGCCGGCACCGCGACGGCACTGCACGTCTCCGGCAAGGCGTTTGCCCGGCCCGGCTGGGTGCTGATCAGCACCTATGCTGACTACGGCGGCGCCCAGCAGTGGCTGCACCGCACGCTGATGGCCGTGCAGTTGAAGGCCAGCCCGACCGTCTACACGCTGGCCCACCACCGCGTCGCCTCGAATGGCTACTGGAGCGAGCCGCACGCCAGCGTCAACCTCGACTTCACGCGGGTGGCCTTCAACTCCAACTGGGGCAGTGGCAGCGCCACGGACGTCGATGCGTACGTGGTCGAGATCCCGGCGGGCGCACTGAAGTAGGGCCGCGACGTCGGCGCTGCTACGGAAGGGACCAAGGACCCGGTGGTGCACCACCGGGTCCTCCCGCGGTCACGGGTCGTACAGGTAGGCCCAGTTCAGCTTCGACGCCGAGGCAGTGATGGTGTCCAAAGGCTGATTGGCATTGAAGTTCTGATAGGGCGAGGTGTAGCAGAGGGTGGCGGTGCAATACTGCAGGCTGCCTGGGTGGACGCCCGACCAGAGACTGCGGACAGCGCCCGACCAGGTCAGGAACCGGGTGCCGTCCCAGCGCCTGATGACCGTTCCCAGGTTCAGCCAGCCCTGAGGCGCCCCCGCCTGCTTGTAGAGGCAGAGCTGGTTGCCCTGGCGCGCCGCCTGATCAAAGAGCCAGAGGCTGGAGCCAGCACACCCTCCGTCGATGGCCAGGTCGTCCAGGTCCTGCTGGGTGACGCCTCCGCCCTGGTGCCGGAAGAGCGCCTCGCGCGCTTCGAGCTGGGCCCGCTGCTCCGACCGGGTGATGAACGTCGTCTCCTGGGACATCGTCCCATCCGGCAGCGCACGGATGAGGGTCTGTGAGATGAGCCCGTCCTCCTCCCCTCCGGGAACATCCGACGGCAAGTCTTCGGGCGGCCCTCCGCATCCCCACATCAGACTGACGGCACAGACCACCATCCACGGGCTCGAGTGCTTCATCATGGCCTCCGGGTTGCGGATTGAGCGGGTACGGCTTAAGCCATTTTAGCACGTTTTGAGCAGGCCTTCATGCGGACGCAGGCGCCGCGCACGGGGTGTATTATTCTGGAGGGAGCGGAGTCCTGGCATGGATTTGACTCATGACTGCGTATGGGTTCACCCTGCGTGAAACATCTCCTAGGGGTTTCCGCATGCGCAACGCAGGGCTTCACCGTCTGGCGACCGTGTTCCTGTCCCTCATGCTGACGGCGAGCGGGGCCTGGGCCCAGAGTGTCTGTCCGCCCGTGCCCACGGGGAAGGCGCCAAGCAGCATCACCATCTCTCCGCCGCCCAATGGCCTCTACAACACCATCGGATTGCTCGACTGCGTACCGGGCCAGTTCACGGTCATCGACTATTCAGGCTCGCCCCTGGACATCAAGTTCACGTTCCCCACCCCGGTCAAGCTGACGGGGTTCGCCGGCATCGCAGGGGGCGCGGCCCCCAGCAACTCCACGCCCTGGGACAACAGCTGGGAGGTCCAATACCTCGATGCAGCGACCAGCACGTACAAGTATGTGGTCGTGGACGCGCGCTCGCCAGCGACGTTCGACTATGTCCAGGACTTCAGGTTCGCGACGCTGGGATTCATCACCCCCATCACCGCCCAGACGTTCGTCGTGCGCGCTACCCGTAACAGCGGGGATCACAAGGTCCACCTCTCGGAGCTGCACCCGCTCTACGCCGAAGCCTCCGCCCAGCCGGGCGAGGACATCTGCGCGTTGCTGGGTACCACCAACCGGCCGGCCTTCTGCCCCGCCAATCCGCCCACGCAGCCCCTGGGCGTGTGCAGCAACGTCACGCTGCTCAAGAACAAGTGCCAGAGCGCTGGCGCCGTCTGCGTCAATCTGTACTCGGCGGTCTGCACGCCCGGCGCCGTAGGCGCCCCGACGGTCTACTTCGCCCAGGCCGTCGTCGCGGGCGGGCCCAATCCCAACGGGTCGTGGCCCTTGATGGGGGTTCATGTGACGCACAATGCCACCCCCGTCTCCGAGTCCAACACGCACTTCGTCAACCGGACCGACGTGTACGGCAACGTCTTCGCGCCCAAGCCCGCTCCGACCGGCAACATCGAGGCCTGCGTCTCCTGGTGGGCAGGCCCGTTCAGCCCGCGTCAGTCGCTCTGCACGCTGTAGGAAGGCGAACGACGCGCCCATGCCGGGCGCGTCACTCGATCGTGGAGTTCGTGACCTTGATGGGCGTATCCGCGTGATTGGAGATCTGCGGATACGTCGCGTACCAGGAGCCTCCCTGGTTGTTCTGGATGACGGAGCGGTCGATGCGGATGTCGCCCGAGTGGTCGTTGCTGACGAAGAAGATGGCGCTGCCGTGGGCGTTGACTTCGTTGTGCTCGATTCGCGTGCCGCACAGGGACAGCGTCATCGTGTTGCCATCGTTGTAGATGGCCCCGCCGCTGCCCCCGCCCGGGGTGCCTGGACTGGCGGGATTCGCGCCGTTGCCGATGGCCCGGTTGTGGGAGAACAGGCTGTTGATGACGGTCCACGACACACCGATGCTGCTGATGCCGCCGCCGTTGGAGCAGACGCCGCCGTAGCCCTGCTTGCCGCCGAAGGTCGTGTTCACCACGTAGACAGGCAGCCCGTCGTACTGACTGAACACCCGCAGGGCGCCACCGCCCACGTCCGGCCCGACATCGGCGCACGCGTTGTTGAAGAAGCGGGAGTTGAGGACCTTCACCCGCCCACCGCGCACCCAGACCGCCCCGCCTCCGTCGAACTCCGTCTCGCTCTTGGAGCTGGCGTCCACGAACGTGAGGTTCTGGAGCGTCAGCCGGGGGTGGTCCTGGTCCTGGCAGTGAGAGGTCGTCCACACCTGCTTCTGGTCGCAGGTGTTCATGTACAGGATGCGGTGCTTGCCCGCGCCGCTGAGCGTCACCAGCCCCTTGCCATCGATGACGATGTCCGGCCCCTTGTCGTTGAAGACCTTCGCGGTCCGGTCGAGCGTGATCGTCACCGGCTCCGGCCCGCAGTCGAAGGTGATGACGCCGCCCCGGGCCACGGCCTCGACGAAGGCCGTACTGGTGCAGCTCGCGGGCGTTCCGGTTCCGACGACGGTGGTGGGCCTGGAGACGTCCGCGAGACCTGCCTCGGCGGGCACGCTGCACGTGGCCTCCGCATTCGGATTGCCGGCGGGCGGGCCGTCCTTGGGGTTGGTCAGGGGGTTGGGCACGTCCACGCCCGGCTCATCATCGCCACAGCCCGCGCCGAAGATGAGCGCGCCCCCCACGGACAGAGAGAGCGCCGCGGCCGTGGACAACCAGTGAAGTCTCTTCGAGTGCATCCAGCCTCCAGGAGGGAGGCAGTGTAGAGCGGCGCTGCGCCCGAGACGAGCGGAGGGCCAGGGTCGTTCAGGGGCTGGCGTCGAACACCTTCGCGTCCACGGTGGGTGGCTGCGGATCGATGCTCACGCTGGCCCGCGCGAGCGCCTCGATGGGCCGCCAGCGCAGCGGTGGGGATGCCTCGACGGTTCCCTCCGCACGCAGCGCGGGCATGGCGCTGGTGACCCCGAGCTGGTCCGGCCCGTCCGCCGGGTCGCCGGTGTAGCGCCCGCCGATGATCTCTCCGGAGGCATCCAGCGCCAGCGTCAGCGGGTAGTGCTGCACGACGGCAATGGCGCCGACCTTCTCGTACCCGCTGCCCTCGGCCCACTTCGGATCGAGGACGTCCGTGGCCCGGGCCGGGAGCAGCGTGGAGCTGAGCCGCAGCTCGATGTCCACATCCACGAGCTTCGCCACCCGGGGAGCGAGGCCGGACTCCAGGGGCTCCCCGGACGGTGCGTACGGCTCGCGCGTCAACCGCACCGTGGCACCGGCGACCGCGTAGTACTGCGATTGCGCTGTGGGATGGACCTCGACGAGGAAGGACTGACCGCTCACCCCGAGGCGGTTCAACACGGCCAGCGCGAAGGCCGCGGGGTGGACGCTGCAACGCGCGCCCACGTCGAAGCCCGTCCTGGCGCAGAGGTCGCTGAGCGTGTGGACCTCCGCCGGCTGGTAGTACGCGGCCGCGAGCAACGCCTTCACGTCGTTGGGATGAAAGCGGATCCGACGCCCATCGCGGGCCACGACATCGACCGTGCGGAAGGGCTCCTCCACCGCGAGCGCCGCCGCCGCCGCGCCGTTGCAGAGCCCGAACCAGAACCTCGGACGGGGCCGGCGGTTGTGCGTCTCCGCGAGCGCCGCGCTCGTCGCGGGGAAGCCCGCGGCCCCCGAGGCGAGGTCGTACTTCTCCGTGGGCGACAGCGAGAAGAGCCCGTCCCCCGGGACCGGGGCGGAAGGCGGCGCCGCGCCGAAAAGCGTCCGGCCAATCAGGCTCGGCACGGGGTCCCGCCAGCGCCCGGCCTGGCCTCCGAACCAGTATGGATAGAACTCGGAGGACCACGGCACCCGCCCCGGGACGAGCGGGCGGTTGAACAGCCCGCGCGCCTGGAGCGCGTCGAACCGGGTGATGAGCGCGGGGCCCGGAAGCACCTCGGGCCGCTCCTCCGGATCCGACGGCAAGGCGGAGATGACGCGCTCCGGGGGGAGCGAGAAGCCCGTGGGCCCGAACATGCGCAAGGCCGCCGCCAGCAACGCCCACGCACCGAAGAGGACGCCCCACCTGGTACGCGCGGAGGGGCCTGGGGTCAGCGCGGCGCCGCGCAGCAGGAGCAGCGTCGGGAGGAGGATGAAGAGCGCCTCGACCGCGAGCACCTGCACGCCGAGCCGCCCCAGCCACTCGTCCATCCCCACCGGGACGACGGGGACGAGCCGCAGCGGACGTGGCAGCTGGAACCGCGCCTCGGAGAAGGGGGCGAGGAGCGCCGTGCCCGGCCCGCCCCAGGTGAGGAGATCCAGCAGCACGTGCCCGCAGCCCGCGAGCCACAGCACGAACATGTGACGCGGAAGGCTGCGGCGCCACTCACCTGGTGGCGTCACCAGCGCCGCGCCCACGACGGCGAGCGCGAGCAGGAACAGCGGCGAATGGAGGAGTCCCCGGTGCGCCCAGAGGTCGCCCGGTTGCTGACTGAGCGGCGCCAGCGCGAAGTCGAGGTCCGGCACGCATGCGCAGAGCCCCGCCGCGACCAGGAGCCGTCGCGAAAGGGCCGCTCCGGGCCGTGCGCGAACGACGAGCGCCGTCCAGGCGGCATGGGTGAACAGCGAGGCCACGTCTACCGGGTGCTCTCGACCAGGCGCTTCTTCCTGGGGAACGTCGCGTAGAGGAAGAACGGCGCGAAGAAGAGCAGCTCGAACATCACCACGTAGAGCCCGCGTCCCGAGAACATGTACGCCCCGATGGGCGCGACCGGGATGGGCGTCACCGGCGCGAAGATGCGCGCATTCGAGAACGGCCAGAGCAGCGCGCAGCCGAGCCCGCCGTCCGTCAGGATGTCCAGCAGCCCGTGGCTCACCGCGACGAGCGCGACGCAGACGAAGGTGCGAAGGGGCGGTGCCCCCGCGCGCCGGGCGATGGCCACGATGACGGCGGTGAGCCACAGCGCGAAGACGAACGAGTGCGTCGCGCCGCGGTGGCCCCAGGGCGCCGAGTACGGAATGCCGAGCGGGAAGGCGATGACGTCCGCGTCCGGCAACATCGACAACGCCGAGAACGCGAGCATCACGCGCACCAGCCTCGCGCGCGACGCGTCGTTTCCTACCCAGGCCCTCGCCGCGGCCATGCCGACTGCTACGTGTCCAATGCTCGCCATCGGCGGCGGAGTATAGCCGCTGCGACGGGCGTCACCACGCCCGCCTTGAGCCCCGCGCGAGGCAGGAGGCCCGGGCCCACCTGGAATTCCAGGCTATCGGGCGGCGAGGAACCAGGCCCTTCAAGACCCTGCCATCGCGAGGCGCGTCTGTGATAGGCATTGCCGGACGAGGTGCCGGGCCGGCGGCATCCTCGGATGAGGGGAAATCCAGATGACAGGCAATGGGCGTGGGAAGGCCTTGGGGGCCCTGGCGCTGCTGTTCGTAGGGCTGGGAGCGGCCTCCTGCGAGACGAAGGAACCGATAGAGCCTCCGCCCGAGGAGGAAGTGGTCCCGCGGGTCGACGTGCTGAGGCAGGAGGCGCGGTTGCTCGGGGTGGACGCGCAGCAGCGCTTCCTCGTGTTCACGGCCCAGACCGTCTTCGGCACGTTCGCCAAGACGCTGCCCGGGGGCGAGGAGACGCGCCTCTCGGATCCGGCCGAAGGCGCCTTCCTCGCGGAGGACGGCAGCGCGGTGCTGCTCTGGAGCCCGCAGGACGTGGCGAAGACCCGGGTCCTGTGGCTCTGGCGGCCCGGGAGTGACGCGGGCATCCCCATCACCACGCGGGCCCAGGGGGACATCGTCCGCGACCGTTCGCTGTCCTACGTGGCCTACGCTGAGTACGACGCGGGTGCGGCGACGTCCGCCGTGCGCGTGATGGACGCGGCCACCTGCACCCCGGAGGCCTGTGCCTCCCGGACGCTGCTCCAGGTGCCCGGGGCCACCCTGGGCCTCCAGGCAGGAGGAGCGCACGTGCTCGCCACGGACGCGACCCAGGCCTGGCTCATCGACGTGCCCTCCGGAGCCGTCACGGCGCTGGGCCCGGTGGCGGGGCCGCCCGCGTTCTCCCCGGACGGCGCCCGCTACGTCCTGTTCAGCGCGGGGGGAAAGCTCCAGGTGTTCGACTCCGCCACGCGCACCCTCCAGTGGGAGCGGCCCTGGGCCGACGAGGCGTCTCGCAAGGACTGGGTGGTCCTCTCGGGCTTGCTCACCGACGCGGGGAGCCTCGTCTTCAACATCCGTGAGCCTCCCCCTCCGCCCCCTCGATTCCCCACCGACCGGGACACCGTCACCTGCGATGCGACGGGATGCAGGATCCTCCCGGGAGGCGAGGGCAACTGCTGGTACTCGCCGGGCCGTACGGATCTCTTGCGCTGCCTCCAGGACCGGGGGTGCAGCCCGTCGTACTGCCGGTATCGCTACACCGGCACCTACTTCGATGCCCGGATGCAGCTGCTCGCGAACGTCACGTCGGGCGCCAGCACCCGCTCCGTTCACGTCGATCCGATCTTCAACGAGGACCTGTCGCAGCAGGTGCAAATGGAGTTCGGCGAGATGTCCGCCGAGACGCTCGAGTGGCTGGGGCCCGGCGCAGTCCGCGGCGTGGAGCCGCCAGGCAGGCTGCAGACGGGACTGTTCACCTTCCTGCCGGGCTCGCAGCGCGTGGTGTTCGCCCAGCAGCTGACGCGATCGGATGGCGAGGCCGAGTTCCGACTGGCGGCCTGGGACGGGGCGCAACTGACCGACCTGTTGGCCCTGCCCGGCAAGCCCGGCTACGACGTCTTCTACTCCCTTACGGTACGCGACTCCCCGCTCTCGCTGTACGTGAACGTCGCGGCGGAGTCCCCGTACTCCAACATCCTCCGGATCCGGCTCTAGAATGAACCTTTCAACAAGCAGCGCCCTCCCGCATCGCGCGTGGAGGCTCCTGGGCCTGTTGTTGCTGGGGATGGGACTGTCCCACTGCCACTCAGAGCCGGGAGGCGCGGACGCCGGCGCGGATGCTGGCGCGGACGCGGGTGTGGACGCGGGAAGCCCCTTCCCAACGGTGGCCCGCGAAGCCCGCCTGCTCCAGGTGGATGAAAAGCAGACCGTCCTCTTCTCGGTTCGGGAGGATGGGACCTACACGCAGGGGCTGCCCACGGGCGACCCCTCCCGCATCGCAGGGGTGGCGGAGGCTGTCTTCGTCCCGAGCGACAGCCACGCCGCGGTGCTGTGGAGCGCGGAGGCGGACGGAGTGCGGACCCTCTGGCTCTGGCGGCCCGGCACCCCGGAGGCCTTCGCCATCACCGCGAAGGCCCGGGGGCCGGTGTTCCATGACGCGGCCCTGAGCTACGTGGCCTTCTTCGAACGCGACGAGGCGGGGACCACCTTCGTTCGCGTGGCGAAGACGGCCACCTGCCTGCCCGGCGACTGCGTGCTCATGACGCCGGTCCAGGTCCAGACCGGGACGCCCACGCTCCAGAACGGTGGGAACACCCTGCTCCTCGCCAACGGCCCGCAGCGCTGGCTCATCGATGTGCCCTCGGGCGCGGTCATGGACCTGGGCGTGCCGCCGGGGCCGTCCTTCATGTCGCCGGGGGGAACGCGCCATGGCTGGGTCGTGGGTGCCCACGTCATGCTGTTCGACACCTCCACGGGCGCCCCGCTGTGGGACCAGGTTTGGCGCAACGACGCCGAGTATCCGGAGTGGAAGCCCCTCTCCGCCTTCATGCTGAGCGAGGAGAAGGTCTTCGTGAGCACCGAGGGCCAGTGGAGAGGAGCTCCCGTGGGAGTCCCCCTCGGCCACACCCTCGAGGCCTGTACGGGCCAGGCATGCGGGCAGGTGTCCAGTGGCAATTCCTGCGAGAGCACCCGGCAATGGAGACAGCCTGCGATAGCGTGCCGGCCGGATCCGTGCCCCTTCATCCGGTGCGACGTGTACGGCCATTACCGGGACAGCCAGGGCGGCTTTCTCTTCAGTGAATCCGCGCGGGATACCCGGATTGGACCCATCTTCAGCCAGGGCTTCACGAACTCGGTGCAGCTCAAGGGCACGCAGGGGCAGCTCCATTGGCTGGAGTGGGAGCGCGACTCCCAGGTTTCGAAGCTGAACCTGGACGCCCCCTACCCCACCGTCCCCATCCTGTTCGTCCCGGACGCGGAGCGCGTGGTGTACCACCAGCCGGTGTCGCGACCGGACGGGACGGCCGAGGGCCACCTGTGGACGTGGGACCGGACGAGGCGGGTCGACCTGGGCCTGCTGGAGGGGACGCCCGCCGCCACCGGCATCATGCGCGACCACCCTCCCACGCTCTATCTGGACGTCACCCGCGCACGCGAGGATGGGAGCAGCACGACGTCCATCCTTCGCGTCGCGCTCTGAGCCGCGTCGGACGGCATCCGCTGCTGACGCGGCACGGCCCGCCCTGGTATTCCGGAGCGACGCATCACCCAGCCAGGAGCGGGACCGGATGAACGAGGGCAGCCGTGGCAGCCCGGAGTCGAGGACGGCGGCCGTCTCCCGCTTCTGGCGCGATGAGCGGCTGCCCTTCATCGAGGCGCGCGAGGTCCAGGACGGACGCAAGGTCTGCTACGCGAGGCATTTCCACGAGACCTTCTCCGTCGGCGTGATCTCCGGCGGGCAGAGCACCTACCTGAATCAGGCCGTCCGCAGGCCGGTGGGCACCGGGGCCCTGGTGGTGATGAATCCGGGCGAGGTGCACGCCTGCAATCCCATCCATGACCAGCCCTGGTCGTACCGGATGCTGTATGTGGATACGCGTTGGTTGACCCGCCTCCAGCACGAGCTGGGGCTCAACGCCAACCAGGGCTTCCATCCCTTCGCCACCCTCCTGACGACAGAGCCCGGGCTCTACGCGGCGTTCAACCGGTTCTACGACGTGTTGACCGACCGCGAGCCCGAGCCCCTGCGGAAGCAAGGGGCCGCCGTCACCTTCTTCGCGCAGCTGCAGCAGCGCCTGAATCCCTCGGCCGCCGCGCCACGGCAGGCGAACCCCCGCATCGAACGGGCCGCGGACTTCATCAGCGACAACTGCACGCAGCCCCTCAAGCTGGAGGACATCTGCCAGGCGGCGGAGCTGTCCGCGTCCTACCTCATCCGTGCGTTCAAGAAGCGCTACGGCCTGACGCCCCATGCCTACCTGGTCAACCGCCGCGTCCAGTTCGCCCGGGCCCAGCTCAAGCGGGGCCATGGGATTGCCGACGTGGCCCACGAGGCGGGCTTCGCGGACCAGGCCCACCTTCAGCGTGCGTTCAAACAGTTGCTGGCCACCACGCCAGGGCAATACCGGGGCGCTCGCTAGGACAGGAGCAAGGAGATGGCACAGCCGAGAAGCAGCGCGGCCATGCCCCGGTTGAACAGGCGCACCCGCGAGGGGTTGCCCAGAGCGCCGCGCAGGACGGTCCCCGCCCAGGCCCAGCACGCCATGGAGCCCAGGCAGACCCCGAAGTACACCGCCGCGAACCGCCAGACCCGCTCCGGCTCACCGTTCGCCGCGAAGGCCCCCATCCCCGCCACCGAAGCCAGCCAGGCCTTGGGGTTGAGCCATTGGAGCGTCGCGCCCTGGAGGAAGGTGGGGGCGATGTCCGTCTTTGCATCGCTGAGCGTGCCGTCACCCACCGCCAGCCGCCAGGCCATGAAGAGGATGAACGCGACTCCGGCCAGGCGGAGGGCTTCCGTCAAGAACGGCCAGTGCTCCAGGACCTCGTACAGCCCCAGGCCCAGCAGCACCAGCAGCAGCGTGAAGCCCACCGTGGCTCCCGTCACGTAGCGCAGGGCCGCGCGCAAGCCGAACCGGGCGCCGGTGCTCAAGGTCACGAGGTTCACGGGGCCGGGAGTGATGGATGCGGCCAGTGCAAAGGCTGCCATGGAAAGAGCGACGTTCATGCGGACCGACGCTAGGGAGCGGCGCCCCGTGAGTATTGAAGGAAAGTGCCCTGGCCGCGGATGTGACGCGCGGACGCAACTGTGCAACGCGACGCGCGATAACTCCGCCTGCGACATGGATTTCCATTTTTTCAGATTACGGAGTGAGCGTGAGAATTTCGATGTGGCTGCGCCGTCTGGCGCTTGTTCTTGTTCCTGGCACCCTCGTCGCATGTGGCGGCTCCGAGCTTCCGGACGCGGAGGCCCTCGACGCTGTCCATGAGGCCCACGGTGCCCTGGCCGCGGATGTGACGGTGTCCTTCCAGCGGGGCGTGTCACCGTCTTCGACCTACGCGGGCGTCTCCGACACGTGGCTCCAGGAGGGCCTGCCGTCCACCAACGCGGGCGTGGACACCCTGCTGCGGATGGACCGTGACTACCCGTCGGCCAGCGGGCAGAGCGCCAACGCCCTGCTGCGCTTCGACCTGAGCACCCTCCCCGCGGGCGCGACGGTGCGGTCCGTCAAGCTGACCGTCAACGTGACGAACCGCACGAGCGGAGAGGGCTTCTTCCTCTACGCCGCGGGACGCGACTGGAACGAGGCGCAGGCCACCTGGGCCCGGGCGACCTCGACCAGCACCTGGAGCGCGGCGGGCGCTCGCGGCTCGGCGGACCGGGGCTCGAGCGTGCTGGGAACGCTCCTGCCCGCCGTCACGGGCCCCTACACCGTGACGTTGGGCGCGGCGGGCATCGCCGCGGTCCAGGCGTGGGTGGACAATCCCGCGAGCAACCGTGGCTTCGTGCTGGATGCCAACACGAACATGGACGGGCTGGACCTTGCGTCCTCGGAGACAACCACCCTCGCGCAGCGGCCGCAGCTGACCGTCACCTACACGCCCGGCTTCGTCCACCCGGGGCTCCACGTCTCCAAGGCCCAGCTCGACTTCGTCCGGGCGAAGATTGGAGCCGGTGCGCAGCCGTGGCTTGCCCAGTTCAACAAGGCGGTCAGTGGCTCCTACGCGAACACGGCCTGGACGCCGAAGCCCGTCCCCACCATGCAGTGTGGCAACGGCGGCAGCACGGTGGACATCGGTTGCTACAACTCCCGGCAGGACGCCCTGCACGCCTATACGCTCGCGCTCCTCTGGTACCACACGCGTGAGCAGCGCTATGCGGATGCCGCCATCCGGATCCTCGACGCGTACGCCGACACGCTCCAGACCATCCTCTTCGTCAATGGTGACAACAGCACGTACAACGGTCCGCTCCAGGCGGCCTGGCTCGCGGAGCTGTTCCCGCGCTCGGCGGAGATCCTCCGCTACAGCGGCTCGGGCTGGACCGAGGAAAAGGCTGTCCGGTTCGGCGACATGCTGAAGCGCGCGGTGCTGCCGCGGATCACCAACGGCTGGGCGGGTGGAGGCTCCAACTGGAACAACTCCATGACGAACGGTGTGATGAACATCGCCGTCTACACGGATGACAAGGCGCTCTTCGAGAAGTCGCTTGGCATGTGGCGCCAGCATGTGCGGGAGACGTACTACCTGACGAGCGACGGTGCGGTGCCCGTGTCAGCTCCGGACCAGCGCAACGCGGACGGAACCTGGAAGAGTGGCGTGCTGCTCAGCAGCTGGCGCGGACAGACGGAGTTCGGCACGGCGCGCGTGAATGGCATTTCCATGGAGGCGTGCCGGGACTTCGGCCATGCGACGATGTCGATTGCCTCCATCTCGCAGGCGGCGGAGACAGCGCTCATCCAGGGAGTGGACCTCTTCTCCGAGCAGGAGGCGCGGCTCATCGCGAGCGCCGAATTCATGGCCCGGTTCCTGGTTCCCCATGCCCCGGACAACAACGGCCAGCTCACCCTCCCCGTCGACTCCTGGCTGTGCGCGCGCAGGAGCGAGTTCGTGACGAAGAACGGCCAGCCCGTGCCGAACAACACCATGGAGATGCAGATCCTCCCGACGTGGGAGATCCTCTTCAACCACTACGTGACGCGCAAAGGCCGCTCCATGCCCTCGACGGGAGCGCTCCTCCCCCGCGTACGCGCGGGCGGTTCTTTCACGGACCTGCAGATGTCCTGGGAGACGCTCACGCACGCGGGCGTGGGCTCCGTGGGGCTGTAGCCAGAGGCCTCGGGAATCGGCAGTGTGCTTGGCGCCCCGTCGCGGTGACTTCCCGGCGGGGCCCTTGCGATTCGAGGCTTGCGGACATGAGTGACACCCCACGTGAGCAGCAGGAGGCAACCCGGGCCCGGATGGTCGAGTTCTGGCGCTCCTACGATGCGATGGAGGCGCGGCTTTCGCGGCCCCTGACCGAGCGCATGCTCGACCTGGCGGGTGTCTCACCGCGAATGCACGTCCTGGATGTCGCCTGTGGCCGAGGTGAGCCCGCCGTGCCCGCGGCCCATCGAGTGGGCCCCGAAGGCCTGGTGCTTGGAATCGACCTGGTGGACGGGGTGCTTCAAATCGCCCGGGAGCGGGCGCGGCGAGAGGGCCTGGAGAACATCACGCTCCAGGTGGCCGACGCCGAGGCGCTGGAGGTCGGAGCGCGGACCTTCGACGTGGCCACGGTGCGCTGGGGCTTGATGTACATGCGAGAGCCCGAGCGGGCCCTCGCGTCCCTCCACCGCGCACTGAAGCCCGGGGGCGCGCTCGTCATCGCCTCGTGGGCCGAGCCGGCGCGAGTTCCCTGGGCTTCACTCGCCCGCCGGATCCTCGAGCGCTATCGCGAGGTCCCTCCCCTTCCCAGCGCTGATGAGCCCGGGGTGTTCCGTCACGCGGACCCGGCCCGTCTGGGGGCAGCCCTCGAGAGGAACGGCTTCTCGGTGGAGGCTTCCGAGGAGCTGGAGGTCCCCATCGTGGAGGCACGCGATGCGAGCGAGATCGTGACCTGGATCCGGCAGCTGGGCGGGCCCGTGATGAAGCTCGTGGGCGAGCTGCCAGAGCCGCGGCAGCGCGCATGGGAGGCGGAGCTGCTCGTCGAGTTGGAGAGGAGCCGCGAGGGAGAGAGGGTCACGCTGGGAGGCGTGACGAAGCTCACCCTTGGAACTGCCCTCGCGGTTCCCGGAGTGGGGAGCCCACGGGAATGATCCCACAGGGCCTGCGCTGCCTCAGGCCGCGCTGGGAGCGAAGACGCGGAGGCGGTGGCCGTCGGGGTCCAGCGCGACGAAGGTGTGGCCGAAGTCCAGGTCCGTGGGCGCCTGGGCGATGGGGAGCCCCCGTCCGCTCCAGTCCGCGTGCATGGCGCGGACAGCGCCCGCGTCCGCCACGGTGAAGGCCAGCTCGGCGCCCCCGCCCGTGGCCTTGGCGGCGGGCTCCACCGTGTGCTTCGACCAGAGGCCGAGCATGACTCCCGACGACAGGGCGAACATGGCGAAGGTCGGCGACGCCTCGACGGGCGGCTTTCCCAGCAGGCCTGCGTAGAAGGTGGCGCTCGCGGGCGGGCTGTCGACGTAGAGCAGGACGAAGTTGGGGTCGGCCATGACGGTTCTCCAAGAGGGATGGGCGCCGGGCAGGGCGACCTGCCCGGCGAGACCCGTCATAGGGTCAGCCCCTGTCAGATTCTGTCAGCAGCGAGCACGGGGCTACTGCGGGGCGATGCGCTCGGCCTCCCGCCACTCGCGCAGGAGCACCTGGCGCCGACGCGGGAAGCCCTCCTCCGACGGCGTCAGCGCGGTGATGCGGTCCGCGCGAAAGTGCCGGAAGCCCTGACGCAGCTCGCACCACGCGACGACGACACGCACGCGGTCGAAGAAGCCGAGCGCGAAGGGCCAGATGGTGCGCGTGCTCTGGGCGTCCTTGAGGTCCCGGTAGGTGATGACCAGCTTGCGCTCCGAGCGGATGGCCTGCCGGACGGCGCCCAGGTCCAGGCTCCCGGTGATGATGGGCTCCCCGGGACCGACGAGCAGCGTCATCGAATCCAGGTCGTCGCGCAGGTCGGCCGGAAGCACGGCGGCAATCTTGGCGAGCGCATCGCGCGCGGCGAGCCCGAGCCGGTCATCCGCCCGGTGCGCCACCCACCGCGAGCCGAGCACCAGCGCCTCCAGCTCGTCCTCGGAGAACATCAACGGGGGAAGCGTGAAGCCCGGGCGCAGGACGTATCCGAACCCCGGCTCCCCTTCGATGCACGCGCCCTGCGCCTGGAGGCTGGCGATGTCGCGGTAGAGCGTGCGGAGGCTGATGCCCAGCTCCGTGGAGAGCGTCGCGCCGCTCACAGGCGTCCGCTGCCGGCGGAGGATCTGGAGCAGGTCAAGCAGGCGTTCAGCGCGGGACACGGTACCGCCAGCATACGCACATCCGCCGCATGTCTCTCCCATTGTCCAGGCAGGCGCGACACTTCCGCGTCCACGGGATTCAGTGCGGTCCGTCTTGACCGGATGCACTGAACACACTACGTGCCGGTACGCCTTCCGGGGTTCCGTCCGCGTCCACCGCGCGGACCGGGTGGAAGGCACGGGGGCCAGGCATGACGGAGTGGGACGCCGCAGGCGCATCGCCAGACAGCTCAAGGTGAGCGCAGCCTCCGCGTCCCCCGCATCCGCTCATTCCGGCCGCACCTCCAAGACTTTCAAAAGGACGCACCGCATGAACGCCGCAGCGAAGTCCCCCATCGTTTCCATCACGAACGTGACCAAGGACTACACCCTGGGCAAGGTCGTTGTTCCGGCGCTCCGGGGCGTGGACCTCCAGGTCCACTCGGGTGAGTTCATCTCCATCGCCGGCCCGTCCGGCAGCGGCAAGACGACGCTGCTCAACCTGATTGGCTGCGTGGACACCTCCACCACCGGCGTGGTCAGCGTGGCCGGGCAGGACACCCAGAAGCTCAGCGAGCGCCAGCTCACGGACCTGCGCCTGCACACCATCGGCTTCATCTTCCAGAGCTTCAACCTGGTGTCGGTGCTCACCGTCTTCCAGAACGTGGAGTTCCCGCTGCTCCTCCAGCGCAAGCTGGACAAGGCGCAGCGCAAGGAGCGGGTGATGCAGCTCTTGGAGCAGGTGGGCCTGGCCAACCACGCGAAGCACCGCCCCAACGAGCTGTCCGGCGGCCAGCGCCAGCGCGTGGCGGTGGCGCGCGCGCTCGTCACCCGGCCCCAGCTGGTGCTGGCGGACGAGCCCACCGCCAACCTCGACTCGGTGACGGGCCAGCACATCATCGACCTGATGAAGGAGCTCAACCAGAAGGAGGGCACCACCTTCATCTTCTCCACCCACGACGCCAAGGTGATGAGCCACGCCAATGCCGTGTGGCGCCTGGCGGACGGAAAGATTTTGGACCGGCTCAGCGCCGCCGAGGCGCAGCAGGCCCTGGCCACGGGGAGTCACTGACATGGGCGGGCACTTCCGTCTGCTGTTGCAGGTCGCGTTCCGCAACCTGTTCACCAGCAAGATCAACCTGCTCATCGGCGGCATCATCTTCCTGGGCACGCTGCTCGTCGTGGTGGGCGGCGCGCTCCTGGACAGCATGGACAGCGCCATGAGCCGCAGCATCATCGGCAGCGTGGCCGGTCACCTCCAGGTCTACTCGGACGAGTCCAAGGACGAGCTGGGCCTGTTCGGCAACATGGGCGGCGAGCCGGACCTGGCGGCGGTGGACGACTTCAGCCGCATCAAGCCGGTGCTGGAGAAGCACCCCAACGTGAAGACGGTGGTGCCCATGGGCACCAATGGCGCGCTCATCACCTCCGGCAACACGGTGGACCTGACGCTCGCCCGCCTCCGGGACCTCTACAAGAAGCGCGCGGAGGGCGGTGAGACGCCCGCCGTCCGGGAGAACATCGACAGCCTCAAGGCGCACGTGCGCCAGATGGTCGCGCTCATGGAGGAGGAGCTGGCCAAGAGCCGCGAGCTGCTGAGCGACTCCGCCCGCACGCCGGAGGAGCACGAGGCGATTGCCCGCGCCCGCTCGGAGGCGTTCTGGAACGGCTTCGAGCAGGACCCGTTCGGCTCGCTGGAGTTCCTGGAGAACCGCATCGCCCCGCAGATTCCGGACGGCGACATGCTCTACATCCGCTACGCGGGGACGGACCTGGACACCTTCCAGAACACCTTCGACCGCATGGAGGTGGTGGACGGGCAGCCGGTGCCCCACGGCCAGCGCGGCATGCTGCTCTCCAAGTTCTTCTACGAGGAGTACCTCAAGCTGAAGACCGCGCGCCGGTTGGATCTCATCCAGCAGGAGCGCGACCTCAACAAGAAGACGATCGCCACCGACCCCCAGCTGCAGCGCTGGGTGAAGGAGAACCAGACGCAGACGCGTGAGATCGTCTACCAGCTGGATCCCATCAAGACGCGCCTCGCGGTGGAGCGCCTGCAGAAGCTCCTGGGCAGCCAGGAGCCGAAGCTGGACAAGCTCCTGTCCTCCTTCTTCACCACGGACGACGCCAACTTCAGCACGCGCTACGCGCAGTTCTACGCGGAGCTGGCGCCGCTGCTGGAGCTCTACCGCCTGCGCCTGGGCGACAGCCTCACCATCAGCGCCTTCACGCGCAGCGGCTACGTGCAGAGCGTCAACGTGAAGGTCTACGGCACCTACCAGTTCAAGGGGCTGGAGAAGTCCGCACTGGCCGGCGCTCTCAACCTGATGGACCTGATGTCCTTCCGGGACCTGTACGGCTACCTCACCGCCGACAAGAAGGCGGAGCTCATCGAACTGCAGAAGCAGAGCGGCGTGAAGGCCGTGGCGCGGGAGAACGCGGAGGAGGCCCTCTTCGGCGAGGAGAGCGGCAACAACCTGGTGGCGGACGCCACCCCCGGCCTGATCAACGACCAGGACTCGCTCAGCGGGGCCATGGATTCGCTGCGCCGGGACGACCTGACGAAGCGCGTCTACTCCCAGGCCGAGATCGAACAGGGCGTGGTGCTCAGCTCGGCCGTCATCCTGAAGGACCCGGAGAAGCTCCAGCAGACGATGGCGGAGCTGAAGCAGTCGGCGCAGGACGCCGGGCTGAAGCTGCGGGTGGTGTCCTGGCAGCAGGCGGCGGGCCTCATTGGCCAGTTCGTGATGATGGCGAAGCTGGTGCTCTACGCCGCCGTCTTCATCATCTTCGTGGTGGTGCTGGTCATCATCAACAACGCGATGATGATGGCCACGCTCCAGCGCGTGCGCGAGGTGGGCACCATGCGGGCCATTGGCGCGCAGCGCTCCTTCGTGCTCGGCATGGTGCTGGTGGAGACGCTGCTGCTGGGCCTGGTGTTCGGCGCCGGCGGCGCGCTGGTGGGCAGCGGCATCATGGCCGCCCTGGGCAGCGTGGGCATCCCCGCGGGCAACGAGGCGCTGTACTTCTTCTTCTCCGGGCCCAGGCTGTACCCCAGCCTCAGCGCGGGCAACCTGATCGCGGCGTTCATCATCGTGATGGTGGTCTCCGCCATCTCCACCCTCTACCCGGCGTTCCTGGCGACGCGCGTCTCGCCGCTCCAGGCGATGCAGACGGACGAGTAAGCCCATGCTCCAGCTCTTCCTCATCGCATTCCGAAACCTCGGCACCCACCACCGCCGCACGCTGCTGCTGGGCGGGGCCATCGCGGGTGTCACCGCGCTGCTCGTCATCCTGAACGGGCTGTCCAACGGCATGGCGGCCACGATGCTGCGCTCCGCCACCACCCTCTCCACCGGCCACGTCAACGTGGCCGGCTTCTACAAGGTCACCGCCGGCCAGTCCGCGCCGGTGGTGACGGGCTACCCGAAGATCATCGAGCAGGTCCGCAAGGACGTGCCGGAGCTGGACTACATCGTCCACCGCGGCCGCGGCTGGGTGAAGATGGTCAGCGAGACGGGCTCCCTGCAGGTGGGCCTGGGCGGCATCGACGTGCAGGCCGAGCCGGGCATCCGCAACGTCCTCCAGCTGAAGGAGGGCTCCCTGGACGGGCTGGCCGAACCCGACACCGTGCTGCTCTTCGAGAAGCAGGCGAAGCGCCTGGAGGTCAAGGTGGGCGACACCGTGACGCTCTCGGCGCCCACCATGCGCGGCACCAACAACACGGTGGACGTGCGGGTGGCCGCCGTCGCCGCCAACGTGGGGCTGATGAGCGACTTCAACGTCTTCGTCCCCTCGCGCACGCTGCGCGCGCTCTACCAGCTCAAGGACGACACCACCGGCGCCATCCACCTGTACCTGAAGGACATCAAGCAGGTGCAGACGGTGCAGGCGCGGCTGCGCCAGACACTGGCGGCCTCCGGTTACGAGCTGATGGACAATGATCCGCGCGCCTTCTGGATGAAGTTCGAGGTCGTCAACCGCGAGGGGTGGACGGGCCAGAAGCTGGACATCACCAACTGGGAGGACGAGATCTCGTTCATCAACTGGACGCTCACGGCGCTCAACGGCCTCACGGGCGTCCTCATCTTCGTCCTGCTGGTCATCATCTGCGTGGGCATCATGAACACGCTGTGGATCGCCATCCGGGAGCGCACGCGGGAGATTGGCACGCTGCGCGCCATTGGCATGCAGCGCACGCGGGTGCTGGCGATGTTCGTCTTCGAGGCGCTGACGCTGGGCCTGCTGGGGACCGTCGCGGGGGCCCTGCTGGGGCTGGCGGTGTGCCTGTCCGTCAACGCCGCGGACATCGCCGTTCCGGAAGTGGTGGCGGTGTTCATCATGTCGGAGAAGCTGCACCTGGCGGTCAACCCCGGCTCGGTGGTGGGCGCCGTCCTCTTCATCACCGCCTGCACCACGGCGATCTCGCTCATTCCTTCCTTCCTCGCCGCGCGGCTCAAGCCGGTCACGGCGATGCACCACATCGGGTGAATCCTCCATGACGCTCAAGAACCTGCTGTCCGCCGCGGTGCTCACCGTGGCCCTGCTGTCCGCCCCGGTGGCGCTGGCGCTGGAGCCGGCGGAGATGGTGAAGCTGCTCTCCACCATCGACGACCGGCAGCGCAATGGCGGCGACTACAAGGCGCTCGTCTACCTGGAGCAGAAGGAGAAGGACAAGACAGACGCCGTGCGCGAGGCGTTCGTCTACCGGCGCGACGCGGACGACAAGCTGATGATCCTCTTCAGCCGTCCCAAGACGGAGGCCGGCAAGGGCTACCTGCGGTTGGACAAGAACCTCTGGAGCTATGACCCCAACGTGGGCAAGTGGGAGCGGCGCACAGAGCGCGAGCGCATCGCCGGCACCGACAGCCGCCGCGCCGACTTCGACGAGTCCCGCCTGGCCGAGGAGTACGAGCCGTCCTTCGAGGGCGAGGGGAAGCTGGGCAAGTACACGGCGAACATGCTGACCCTCAAGGCGAAGCAGGGCGTGGACGTGGCCTACCCCGTCATCAAGCTGTGGGTGGACAAGGAGTCCACCAACGTCCTCAAGCGCGAGGAGTACGCGCTGTCCGGCCGGAAGATGCGCACGCTGCTCTACCCCCGCTGGAAGAAGCTCTTCAGCGAGTCCAAGGGCGCGGACGTCTGGTTCCCGGAGGAGATCCGCATCTACGACGAGGTGGAGAAGGCCAACTCCACCGTCATCCTCATCAAGTCCATCGACCTGCGTTCGCTGGAAGCCAACCTCTTCACCAAGGCGTGGCTCGAGAGCAAGAGCCGATGAACCCCCGTCACATCACCGTGGCCGCGGCGCTGTCCGCGGCCCTCGTCGGCGCGCCCGTGCTCGCCCAGGCTCCGGCCTCCACCGGTGCGGGCGACCGGCCCGACGAAGATACCCTCTTCGGCGGCGGGTCCGACACGCCCGCCGAGCCC
>NZ_RAWB01000479.1 GCF_003612055.1 Corallococcus llansteffanensis | reverse complement strand
CCCGGCGGCCGGAGCCCGCCGCGAAGCCCGTCGCGAAGCCCGCGTCCACCGGCCACTCCAGGGCGGACAGCTTCCAGGCCGCCGCGCCGTCCGCGCCGACGAAGAACACCTGGAGCGGCGACCAGCCGCTCTCCCAGGCGCGCAACGCGCACCGCACCAACACGAAGGAGCAGTTCCAGGCGGCGCTGGACAGCGACGCCAACTGGTTCGAGGGCGACGTTCGCAAGGAGCTCAACCGGAACTCGCCGGAGATGCGCCACGACACGGGCCACGAGGACGGGGACAACCTCACCCTCCACGAGTGGCTGACGATGGGCAAGGCGTCCGGGCGCGGCCTGAAGCTGGACATCAAGGAGGGCGACCAGATGCCGGCCGTCCTCGCCGAGCTGGAGAAGGTGGGCATCCGCGAGGACCGGCTGATGCTCAACCTGGGCTTCGAGGACATGAAGAAGTGGGGCCCGGAGATCCGCGAGCGCTTCCCCAACGCCATCCTCGCCATCAATCCACCGCCCACGGACGGGCCCGTGAAGGCCGGCGACGCGGCGAAGATGGTGGCGTTGGCGAAGGAGCTGGGCGGGCCGGCCACCTTCGTGGTGCGTCACGACCTGCTGACCGACGGCGCCATCCAGACCTTCCTCCCCGCGGGCACCGTCTCCGTGTGGGGCGAATCAAAGGACCCGGTGAAGGCCGGCGAGGACCTGCGCGCGCGCGGCGTCAACGGCGTGGTGGACATCGCCGGGCCCCACGGCAACAGCTGGGGCGACAAGGTCGACGCAGCGAAGAACTGGGTCAAGACCGGCTGGGACAAGCTCTTCTAGGTGCCCAAGCAGGACGGTTTCAGGCCGCCACGGGGTGCTGGGCCCGGGCGGGGAGGGCTTCCGGGTTGAAGCCCGCCCACGCCGCGCGCAGCCGCTGGAAGAGGTCGTGCAGCGGCTGCCCCTCCTTCTCGTACTGGTCCGGGGGGAGCTGGAGGAGGTGCCTCAGCAGCACGAAGCAGAGGGTGGCCTCTCCCGCGGACTCCAGCGTGGTGAACTGCGTCTCGTTCGTGAACCACAGCGTGGTGGGCATCTGACAGGCCTGCCCGGCCAGGGCCACGAGGCGCGGCCCGGGCTTCATCCACGGGTGCTTCGAGTACAGCGGGGCGTGGTCCTCCGTGAGCGTGTAGATGAGGGTCGGCACCTGGCGGCCCTGGAAGTCGGGGTCCTGGGACACGCTGTCGTAGATGAGCCCACGCACCCGCTTCATGAAGATGCTGGAGGTGAGCGCCAGCGACGAGGTGACGCGCAGCACCAGCATCTGCGCGAACTCCAGCACCGTGAGCTTCCGGAACGACGGCCAGGCGTCGATGTCCACCTGCTTGCGGAGCAGGGCGTTGACGTCCTGCAGCCGGAGGCGGGCCCACACCAGCGCCACCGCCACCGCCGCGCTCAGGAGGCCGGGGACGATGTACACGAAGGCGTCTCCCAGCTCCCAGCCGCCGTCGAGCGCGTCGTCGACCGCGCGCCACCCCAGGCAGAGCGCGGATGCCAGGGTCAGGAAGAACAGCCCCCACGCCATCCAGGAGACGCCGTTGAGGGTCACCCAGCCGCGCTTCGTCGGATTCGGAGGGACGTCGTAGATCCGCTTCTCCTTCGTGCTGACGTCGGAGATGACCAGGGTGGGGGCGAGCCGCGCGTCGTCGAACGCCAGCAGCAGGCTGTCCACCCCCTGGTTGTCGTAGATGCCGCCGTCCATCAGCGGCAGCCCCTGGGTGAACTCCGGCCCCAGCTCCTGGAGCGCGGCGTCGAGCGGGAACTCCCGGGGCCAGTGGAACTGCTGGGGGAAGACGAGCGGTTCGAAGCCGCCCGGGAAGCACGACGACGCGGCGGCCACGTCCGCCAGCCGGACGTGCCGGGCCACGGAGCGCGGCAGCGGGGTGTTCTTGTTGCCTGGCCTCACGTCCGGCCTGTCGCTGCGCCGGAAGCGGAAGTCGGATCCGGTGTGGAACTCCGTGGCGTTGAAGATGAGCTCCTGGAACTGGAGGCCGCTTGCGTCCAGGACCTCACCGAAGCGCCGGTCGTCGAGGAAGGAGCGCCGGGAGTAGACGTCCGCGGCGGAGCGGATGAGGCTGGCCCAGGTGTGGCTTTGGTGCTCCCGGTCCGAGGTCAACCCGGTCAGCGCCTCCGCGATGACGTTGGTGCCCTTCAGCCAGCCCGCGTAGGTATCGTGGAACTCCGTGAAGGGCTTGCCGTCGAGCTGGCTCACCACCCAGGCCAGCCCCGTGAGGGTGCCTCCCGACACGGTGGACAGCCCCACGACGTCCGGCAGCAGCCCCATGCCGTGCAGGAACCGCAGCGTTCCCAGGTGGAACGTCGCCGCGCGGTAGCCACCGCCGGACAGGGACAGCGCCAGGGGCCCCAGCGGACCGTACTGACGGGAGGTGTCGGGACGCGGCGAGTCAGGGCTCATGGAGGTTCTCGGCCGTGCGGGAGTGGAGGTGGTGGCGAGCGTAGAGCAACGCCCATGCCGCTCGGAACCACCCTCCGGGGAGGCACGCCCACCGCCCTGGCCCGCGTGCGGAGGGAACGCGGTGCGTCCCCGCATCACGCAAGGCGCACGGGGAGTTCGTTGATGGGCCAGGGCTGGACCCGACTCATTCCTCGCTTGCTTCGTCGGCGTAGGAGTCCGACTCCCTGCACGACAGCCGGATGAATTTGCCTGCCTTCTCCTGGGCTTCCCACTCAAGCGGAGTGCAGCACACGTCTTTGCCAACACGTACCCTGCAGTTGTTCTCGCGGGCAAAGCGGTGGAGAGAGACATCGTCGCCCGCCGTATTCGACAGCAGCACCGAAAACCCGTTGTTGACGCAGCAGCCGATCCACTCCTCCAGGTACTCATATTCAACGGCAAGCACCTTCCGGCCGAACAACTCGAACTCGCTGAGCGGCTTGTAGAAGTGCGAGTAGTCCTGCTGCGTAAAGGGTTTGTCGATCATCTTCGCGTCGACCCATGCTCGTTCTATCGCTCGGAGCGCTTTCCGGTCGCCGGGAGAGCCGTCTTCTTCTGGTGCCACCTTGCTCGCCACCAGGCCCTGGAGGAGCAGATTCGCGGGTTCCACGACGGGGAAGGCGGAATGGAGGTTGGCGCGCCACCAGTCGGAGCCGACCTTCTCCTCCAATGCCTTGGAGCCAGGCACAGGTTCACCGATGGCGCTGGCCTCGGGCGCCTGGCTTGACGTGGGCCTCGACTCTCCCATGAGGAGGGTGGTCGCTGCCGCACCCACGACCGCCCCTGCCGCGAGGATGAGGGCAAGGATTCTTCCCGCCCTGGGTGTCAATGCGCTCATGCCTTGGAGAATGGCACAGTCTCCCCGCATCCGTGGAGCAGGCGCGGAGCCAGCCAGGCTCGCGCCCCCAGCCCGGCCTTACGTCAGGTGCTGTATGAGGAGGGGTGGGGGCGGGGCGCTGGTGGATGGGTTCAGCTCAGAATGGGCACGGCACGCCGCTGTGGCAACGCCGACCGTGGATCAGTCTGGTGAAATAGTTGCTCGAATACGTGTCCATGGAGTTCACGGTGTATACCAGGTTGAGATGGCCTTGGTAGTCGATGCCTGTGTCGATACCGGCGAGCGTCGCACTGGCAGAAAAGTCTGACAGGGTGCTGAAGGTGTGATTGAAATACAGCACCTCGGCATGCCGCAGATATCTCCCGTTGGCATCGTCATAGAAGACATGCATCTTGCCATCGAAAGCAATGGCGCTCAGGGCACGGCTCGCGACGGACCCACCCACACCGTCCAGGAATTGCTCCGGCCCACTCACCGAGTTGTATAGCAGGTCGAGACTGTCCAGATCGCGGTAGAACACATGGGGGGTTCCCTGGAACATCACTGCGGAAATGGGAGCGCCGAGCCTGCGCAGGATTCCCGAGTGGAAATGGAATGACCAGTTGGAGCCATCGTAGAAGGCCCGCCGCACGTCCCCGTTGGTCTCATCGACGTAGAAGACGTGGAGTTGATTGCCGTCGACGAGCACGGAGAGCGCCTGTGCAGCTCCGCTGAGATTGACATCCAGCCGGCCATTCGGGCCCCCATCCCCGTCAAGCACCTCGTACAGCCAGGTGCTGGTGTTGGGGTCTCGCCAGACATGCCGGAGGCGCAAGAGGCCGGCCTCGATGTAGAAGACGTGATTCGTTCCGCCATAGCGGACCGCCTGCATCGCGGCGGTGGATCCAAATATGGAGGCGCCCCCTCCAGTGGTTCCGTCGACGAGCAGGTGATTCCAGGTGCTGGAGTTGGGGGCCTGCCAGGCCTGCCATAGCTGGTTGATTTTCGGGAACCCGAGGACGGGGCTTGCGTAGCGGACATGGAAGACATTCCGGAAGCCGGCATCCGTGAAGGCAGTGAGAGGAGCGCTGCCAAGGGCGTCGACCACCGTCGTGGACGCCGCTCCTCCCGACAAGGGCTTGCTGAGCTGGATGAAGCCGCTGGTCGACCCCGAGTGGCATGATCCGGCTTCGCACGTCGTCACCGACTCGGATTTGCCATACGTCACGTCGAACCGGTCATCTTTGAACGACAGGCCCGGTCTGGAGAGGAGTGCATGCTTGGTCACATCCGCCGTGTAATACGGATACGTCCCAGAGTAATAGCTGTCCAACTGTTGGAACTGGAAGCTCTGGGCGAATGCAAGACTCGGGATTGCGGCCAGCAGCGCCGCTGCCATGATTACGCGTCGAGACGACACTGTCTGTCACCTTTGGTTTTGGGGGCGGCGCTCGCGGCAATACGGCCGGCCGCTCAACGCCGGGCTGCTTGATACCCACTGTCCAACGAACCTCGACTGACGTCGCTACCTCACTTCAGCTACATCGGAGTGGCGACGCCGCTATCGAGGTGGCCGTTCATTTCGTATACGTGCGCTTCCGCTCTTCCTGGTTGTCGGCGCCGCTGGCCATCTGCGAGATGTAGTGGTGGTGAAGAAATGCAATGACTCGTGCCGCTCACGCCGCGACCTCCGGCGTGCGCGTCTCCATCCACCGGCGGAACGCCTCTACTCGCGGGCCGCCTTCCGCCGGGCGCCGGGCTTCTCCCCGGGAGCGCGAGCCTCCACCGGCGGCGGGGGCTTCGCGTCCTGCGCGGCGTAGTCGCGGGCCTCGGCGAGCAGCCACTCGCGGAACGCGGCGAGCCCCGTGTGGTCATCCGAACGCGGGGGATACACGAGGTGGTGCGCGCGGTCCGTCTTGAGACACTCGGAGAAGAGGGGCACGAGCAGGCCCGCCGCCACCAGCGGGCGGATGAGGGTCAGCCGTCCCAGGCCAATGCCGAGCCCCTCCACCGCGGCGCGGTTCATCGTCTCCGTGTCGTCGAAGTTGGCCACGAAGCGCCGGGGCGGGGTGCCGCCGAAGCGCTCGAACCAGGGGCTCCAGGTGGAGGCGTTGCCCAAGAGCGGGAAGCGCTCCAGCGTCTTCAGGGTGGGCCGCCCCATCCGCGCGAGGAGTGCCGGGCTCGCCGACGGGGTGACCGGGTCGTCGAACAGGTGCACGCTGCGAAGCCCCGGCCAGGGCCCCGTCCCGAAGCGCAGCCCGGCATCGATGTCCGTCTCCCGCGCGAAGTCCACCACCTCCGTGCTCGACTGGAGGTTGATCTCCAGCTGGGGGTGGAGGGCGACGAAGCGCGGCAGGCGCGGCACCAGCCAGCTCGTCGCGAGCGACGGCAGCAGCGTGAGCGTCAGCACTTCGTCACGCCGCGCGCCGTACGGTCGCATCGCGTGTTCAATCGCGTCGAGGTGCTCGGCCACGCGCTCGAACAGTCGGCGGCCGTCCGCCGTCAACTCGACGCCGCGCGCGTTGCGCACGAAGAGGCGCTGATCCAACTGCTCCTCCAGGCCGCGAATCTGATGGCTCAGCGCGCTGACCGTCAGGTGCAGTGACTTCGCTGCGCGCGACAGGTTGCCGTGGCGCGCGGCGGTGACGAAGCCCTGCAGGGCGTACAGGTACGGGCGGGGCATGGGAGGTCACCACCTTGAGCAGAATTCAAACCAGGGTTGCAAAAGCATCGCTTTTCGCCTGGGGAGCATGTCCGTACCTTGAGGGGAGTTCAACGAGGCACGCAAGGAGACGCGACATGAGCATCTACAAGGGAATGTTGATGTTGGGGGGTTACCTGACCCATGTCGAGCACCTCGAGGACGCTTCGCGGAACCCCTGCCCGGAGGCGCCGGAGGCCCGCCCGGCGGGTGGGCGGCGGGTGGCGTCACCGCGCACCGTGCCGGCGCTGACGCCGGTCAGCGAGGGGCCGGGCTGCGTGGCGGGTGGGTGCTGCTGAGTGGCGCGGCGTCCACGGCACTTCCGTGGACGCCGCCGCGTCGCATCTGGTCAAGTGCCGCCAGCTCACTTCCCTGGGAGGGAATGCATGGACGGCACGTACAGGTCATTGCGCATCGAGAAGGGTGAGGGCGTCGCCGAGCTGGTGCTCACCGGCCCGGGCAAGGGCAACGCCATGGGCCCCGACTTCTGGCGGGAGATGCCCGAGGCGCTCCGCGCGCTGGACGACGACGACGCCGTGCGCGTGGTGTTGGTGCGCGGCGAGGGCAACCACTTCACCTACGGCCTGGACTTGATGGGGATGATGGAGTCCCTCGGGCCGCTGCTCACCTCCGAGGGCAACCTGGCGCTGGAGCGCAGCCGGCTGCTCAAGTTGATTGGTGAGATGCAGCAGGCCACCGAAGGGGTGGCGCGGTGCAAGAAGCCCGTCATCGCCGTGGTGCATGGCTGGTGCATTGGCGGAGGCATGGACCTCATCGCCGCGTGTGACTTCCGGTACTGCTCGCAGGAAGCGAAGTTTTCCCTGCGCGAGGTGAAGGTCGGCATTGTCGCGGACCTGGGGGCGCTCCAGCGGCTGCCGCGCATCATCGGCGAGGGGAACACGCGCGAGCTGGCCTACACCGGCGGCGACGTGGACGCGGCGCGCGCGCTGCGCATGGGTCTGGTCAACGAGGTCTTCCCCACGCCCGAGGCCCTGCTCACGGAGGCGCGGGCGACGGCGCGGCGCATCGCCGACAACCCGCCGCTCGTCATCCAGGGCGCCAAGCAGGTGATGGAGTACTGCGCGGACAAGTCCATCGCGGATGGGCTGCGCTACGTGGCGGTGTGGAACTCGGCCTTCCTCCAGTCGCATGACCTGACGGAGGCCTTCTCCGCCTTCGCCGAGCGCCGGCCGCCCCGCTTCCAGGGACGCTGACGCGCCCGCATCAGCCTGCCATCGTGAGCACCCGCACGGTGGCGACCTACTCGGAGGCCAGGGCCATTCGCTGGCCCATGGGGCCAATCTCCAGGCCTGTCACCCGCGCACGGGGCGGACCCACCACGGGAATGATGAACCACTCCGCGCCCATCAGGGCGGAGGGCCCGCGCAGCGAAGCCCCCGGGTCCAGCACCCGCTCCACGCTGCCGTCGGGGCCGTGGAAGGCGACGCGCAGCGGCCGGAGCGGGCCGTGGGCCTTGACGTAGAAGGCGTAGCGGTCGCGGTCGCTTCCCGCGCGGCCGGACGCGAACCCCAGCACCTCCAGGGCGCCCTCGCGCAGGGACAGGCGCGTGATGCCGTCGGGCAGGGGCGCGGGGGTGGGGAG
>NZ_RAWB01000478.1 GCF_003612055.1 Corallococcus llansteffanensis | reverse complement strand
CCCCCGGGCGTCCAGACGGCGCGCGGTCCGTTCCCAAGCCATCACCCGCCCCGCGAGAAGACGGCCAGCCCCCGGGTCCGAGAGGTCGGTGAGGCAGCGGCCGTTCGAGAAGCTTTTTCCGTGGCCCGCTCTGACGGGGAAATGTCAGGCCGCTTGCGTCCCGTGTGCTTCCCCAACGTGGCCGCCCGGTTGCCGTGTCAGCGGCGCGACGTCGCCTCGCTGGGGAAACCGGGCACCCGGGTTGCACTGCCCCGCGGCGGCCGGATCCACGCGAAGGGCAGTGCGGGGGGACGCCGGTGCCAGGTGTGGGAAGGACGGGACCCTAGTATGGCGAAGGCTCGATGGGCGGCGGTGGCGGTGATGGTGGCGGCGGTGGCGTTGGCGGCGTGTGAGCGGCCCTCGTCGCACCAGGCGCGCACGGGGTTCGCGGCGCGGCCGGAGCTGTTGGAGTTCGGCGCCTCCGCGGTGGGGCGCACCAAGACGATGAAGCTGCGGCTGGCGAACCAGGGCCGCGCGTCCTACCGCGTGGAGGGCGCGCGCTCGTCGCTGCCCCACGTCAGCATCCCCCCGTTCGAACCCTTCACGCTGTCTTCCGGCGCGGAGCAGGAGATTGAAGTGCGCTTCACGCCCGACGTGGAGGGCGCGGTGCAGGGGCAACTGGAGGTGCTCACCGACGCCAGCGGCGAGGCGGTGGCGACGGTGCCCGTCACCGGACGCGGCGTGAAGGCGCTGGTGGAGGTGCCGGAGACGGCGCTCGACTTCGGCAACGTGAATCTGGGGCTGGTGGAGATGCGCGAGGTGACGGTGCGCAACCCCTCCGACGTGGAGAGCCCGCTGGTGCTGTCGGTGCAGGGCACGGACGCGGATCAATTCTCCGCCGGCTCGGGCCTGCCGTCGTCGCTCGCGCCCCATGAGACGCGCAAGGTGCCGGTGGCCTTCAGCCCGGTGCGGCTGGGCACCGCCGAGGCCGCCCTGCACGTCACGGTGTGCGACGGCTGCGAGCCCGCGGTGGTGACGCTCACGGGCACCGGCGTCGCCAGCATGTTGGAGGTGACGCCGCTGCGCGTGGACTTCGGCCGGGTGGCGGTGGGCGCCACCGCCGAGGAGCGCATCACCGTGCGCAACCAGGGCAATGAGCCCCTGAGCTACACGGGCGCGGCGCTGCTGGAGGATCCGTCCGGCGTGTTCCAGGTGGTGAGCGCGCCGCCGCTCGTCAACGACGTCCTGCCGGCCGGGGGCGTGGTGGAGCTGCGCGTGGCCTTCACGCCCAAGGCCTCCGGCAAGGCGCGCACGGGCCGCGTGGAGGTGGCCGTGCGCAAGCCGGGCACCACGTCGCCGGGCCCCAAGGTGTCGCTGGTGGGCGAAGGGGGCGCGTCGTGCGTGGAGGTGTCGCCGGAGCGGCTGGACTTCGGGCCGGTGGCCTTCGGCATGACGGCCACGCGCGACGTCACCGTGCACAACCGCTGCCGCGACGAGGCGTCCGTCACCGGGCTGCAGCTCACCACCCGCGCGGGCGGCTACTTCACGCTCGCGCAGCCGCCCGCGAACCAGACCGTGGCGCCCGGGGGCTTCCTCAAGGTGGGCCTGACGTTCAGCCCGCGCGCGGGCTTCACCGGCGTGAGCGGCGGCCAGCTCGCCGTCACCACCCACCACGACGGCGCGAACGCCACGGAGGGCGTGGTGCTCGCCGGTGAGGGCCGGGCCTTCAAGCCGTGCGTGTACGCGCTGCCCGGGGCGCTGGACTTCGGCCAGGTGCCGGTGGGCTCGGAGGTGGCGCTGGGGTTGACGTTGCGCAACACCGGCTCGGAGGCGTGCTACCTGTCGGCGCTGCAGCTCGCGTCGGGCTCGGACGGGGCCTTCCGCGCGGAGCCGGTGGTGAACGGGGCGCTGGAGCCCGGGCGGAAGGCGACGCTCGTGGTGCGCTTCCAGCCGCCGGAGGAGGGGGACTTCCAGGGGCTCGCGGAGGGCTGGGTGAGCCATCCGACGCTGGGCCATCCGCTGGTGACGCTGTCCGGGCGGGGCGTGCGGGGCTGCTTCTCCGTGCAGCCCACCACCGTGGACTTCGGCATCAGCCGGCTGGCGTGCGGCCCGCGCACCCGGGAGTTCATGGCCTACAACGACTGTCCGGGCCCCGTGACGGTGGCCGGGATGAAGCTCGTGCAGCCCGGCGCGGAGTTCGCGGTGTCGGGGGCGCTGCCGGCCACGCTGCCGGCGGGAGCGCGCGTGAAGCTCACCGCGAAGTACACCCCCGCGGAGGAGGGGGACGACACGGCGACGGTGCGCTTCATGCTGGCGGATGGCGCCGTCTACAACGCGGGGCTCGTGGGGCGCGGCCTGTCGAGGACGGAGCAGACGGACCGCTTCTTCCAGGAGGAGGAGGCGAAGGTGGACGTGCTCTTCGTCGTCGACAACTCGGGCTCCATGATGGAGGAGCAGCAGAGCCTGGGCTCGAACTTCGCCGCCTTCCTGTCGGCGGCCACCGCGTCGCACGTGGACTACCGCATCGGCGTGACGACCACCGGCCTGGACCCTTCGCCCGGTGGCTGGTCCGAGTGCCCCGGCGGCGCGCTCGGCGGGGAGAACGGGCGCCTGTTCCCGGCGGACGGCTCCAGCCCGCGCATCATCACGCCCCAGACGCCCAACGCTGCCAACGTCTTCGCCACCAACACGCACGTGGGCGTGTGCCATTGGAACGAGCAGGGCCTGGACGCCGCGTGGCGCGCGCTGTCGGATCCGCTGCTCTACAACCTGGATGATCCGCGCACGCCGCAGCCCGCTGACGGCAACGGCGGCTTCCTGCGCGAGGACGCGAAGCTGGCCATCATCGCGCTGTCGGACGAGGAGGACTTCAGCTCGCAGCCGGTGTCCTTCTACGAGACGTACTTCCTGGCCCTCAAGGGCAACGACCGCGGCAAGGTGTCCTTCAACGCGGTGGTGGGCCCCCTGGACCTCAACACCTGCCCCACCTCCAGCAGCTCTGGCAGCCGCTACATGGAGCTGGCCAGGAAGCTGGGGGGCGTGGTGGACAGCATCTGCACGCCCAACTGGGCCGCGTCGCTGGAGAAGCTGTCGGAGAGTGCCTTCGGCCCCAACCGCAGCTTCCCCCTGTCGGAGAGGCCGCTGGACCCGGGCGCCATCACCGTCCGGGTGGACGGCGTCCCGGTGACGGAGGGGTGGTCCTACGAAGCGCCGGGCAACGTCGTCGTCTTCGACCGGCTGCGCGCCCCGGGGCCCGGGGCGCTGGTGGAGATCACGTATCCGCTGGGTTGCCCGTAGGCCGGGCGGCCATTCGTCCGTCATCGGGCAGAGTCGGGGGCGGACGACTCGACAGCGCGGGACGGGAGGCTTTGAGTTGGGGCATGCCACCGGACTCCCTCCTCGTCGCCGCGCTGGGTGACATCCATGGCCGCTTCCACCGGGTGGAGGCGTGGCTGGATGCGCTGGAAGAGGCGCGGGGCCGCCGCGTGGACTTCGCGCTGGCGGTGGGCGACGTGGAGGCCTTCCGCCACGCGGACGACCACCGGCGCAAGGCCGCCAAGCGAGCGATGCCCGCGGAGTTCGCCGAGTACGCGGACGGCCTCAAGCGCGTGAAGCGGCCGCTGTACTTCATTGGCGGCAACAACGAGGACTTCGAGGCGCTGCACGACCTGCCCGACGGCGGCGAGCTGGCCCCGGACGTCCACTACCTGGGCCGCGCGGGCGTGCGGACGCTGGGCGGCCTGCGGGTGGCCTACCTGTCCGGCATCCACGCGCCGCGCTTCATCGACCAGCCCCTCAAGCGCCCCATCTCGTTGGATACCGCGAAGCAGGCGGGCTACTTCCGCGCCCCGGAGGTGGAGCGGGTGGCCGCCCTCAAGGACGTGGACCTGCTGCTCGTGCACGAGTGGCCCCGGGGCATCGTGCAGAAGGCCCGCGAGGAGCGGTTGGCGCCCGAGCGGCCGCTGCCCTCGCCGTGGATCGGCAACCCGGTGACTCGCAAGCTGGTGGACACGGTGCACCCGCGCTGGGTGCTCTGCGGCCACTCGCACAAGCCCTTCGCCGTATCGCTGGAGGCGCAGGGGCGCACGCAGTCGCGCGTGGCGTGTCTGGATCAAGCGGCCCGGCCCGACACCGCCGTCTTCTGGCTGGAGTTCGAGGGCCGTGAAGCGCAGCGCGCCGGCTGGGGCGTGACGGGCACTGTCGCGTGGCAGGCGGGACAGCGCTGGGGGCTGCACACGCTGCCGCCCTGGGGAGAGTCCGGATCCGGTGACGGGCCCGGCGAAGACTCTCCCGGCGCTACAGCTTGACGACGTCCTGGCCCCGGCGCGGCAGCTCCACGCGGAACTCCGTGTAGGGGCCCTCGCCGGAGAGCACCTCCACGCCGCCCTGGTGGGCCTGGATGATCTGCTGGACGATGTAGAGCCCCAGGCCCAGCCCCTCGCCCCGGCCGCGGTTCTGCTGGCCGCCCCGGAACGGGTCGAAGAGGAAGGGCAGCAGGCGGGGCGGGATGATGCCCACGTTGCTGATGGTGAAGCGCAGCGCGTCGTCGCGCGTGCCGTCCACGCGGATGCGCACGGGCTCCGCGGTGTCGCCGTGCTGGAGCGCGTTGCCGATGAGGTTGGAGGCCACCTGCGCCAGCCGGTCCGCGTCCCAGTCCCCCACGAGGTCGCCGTCCTGCTGCACCTCGATGGTGTGCCGCGGCCACGCCGTCTGGTGCTCCTGCACCATGCGCTGTACCAGCTGGCCGAAGTCCGTCTGGCCCCGGCGCAGCGGGATGCCGCCCGCGAGCCGCGCGCGCGCCAGGTCCAGCACGTCTTCAATCATGCGGCCCATGCGCTTGCCGCTCGCGAGCATGCGCGCGGCCGTCTTGCGCACGGCCTCGTCCTCCGTGCGGCGCTGGAGCAGCTCCGCCGCGGTGAGGATGGCGCTCAGGGGGTTGCGCAGGTCGTGTCCCAGGACGGCGGTGAACATCTCGTTGAGGCGCAGCGTCTCCGCGAGGATGTCCAGCTGCTGGGCCAGCTGCTGCTTCTGCCGGTGGATCTGGAAGAAGACCTCCGCCTTGCTGCGCAGCACGTATGCGTCCAGCGGCTTGTAGAGGAAGTCCACCGCGCCCGCGTCGTAGCCCTTGAACATGCGGCGGGGGTCGCCCGCGCCCGCGGTGACGAAGATGATGGGCACGTCGCGGGTGCGCTCCGAGCCGCGCATCAGCTCCGCCAGCTCGAAGCCGTCCATGTCCGGCATCTGCACGTCCAGGAACGCGAGCGCGAACTCGTGCTGCAGGAGCAGCTCCAGCGCCTGCGCGCCGGACGGGGCGCAGTACACCTCCACGTCGTCGCGCCGCAGCAGCGCGCTCAACGCGAGCAGGTTCTCCTCCAGGTCATCGACGAGCAGGCACTTGACCCGGGGGGACACGCCCTGGTGCTCCTTGTAGGGGATGGGCGAATCAGACAGCATCGGAGCCTCCCCACGCCTTCATCCGCTCTGGCATCTGTTCAAGAGGGAGCACGAAGTCCGCGCGGGTCGGACGGGGAATGCCTTGGGGAGCCATGGGCGGTGGGGTCCTCTATCGCTTCTGGTACAGCCGCTCCTCGGGGACGACCGGGGCGAAGGTCGCTTCGTGCGCGGAGAAGCGCAGGGACTCGCGCGCGCCCAGGCCCAGGAAGCCCTTGTGACAGAGCGCTTCCTTGAACAGCCCCAGGGAGCGCTCCTGCAGGTCGCGGTTGAAGTAGATGAGCACATTGCGGCACGACAGGAGCTGCACCTCCGCGAAGACGCTGTCGGTGGCCAGGCTGTGGTCCGAGAAGACGAGGTGGCCCTTGAGTGACTTGTCGAACACCGCGCTGCCGTACGCGGCCGTGTAGTAGTCCGACAGCGACGTGCGCGCGCCCGACAGCCGGTGGTTCTGGGTGAACGCCGCGATGCGTTCCACCGCGTACACGCCCGCCTCCGCGCGCTGGAGCGCGAGCGGGTTGATGTCCGTGGCGTACAGGAGCGTGCGCTCCAGCAGCCCCTCCTCGCGCAGCAGGATGGCGAGCGACCACGCCTCCTCGCCGCTGCTGCACCCGGCGACCCACACCTTGAGGGACGGGTAGGTGCGCAGCACCGGCACGACGTGTTCGCGCAGCGCGCGGAAGTAGGACGGGTCCCGGAACAGCTCGCTCACCTGCACGGTGAGGTAGTCGAGCAGGGCGGGGAAGAGGGCGGGCTCGTGCAGCACCCGGTCCTGGAGCCGCGACAGCGTGGCGCACTCGAAGCGCTGCGCGGCCTGGGCCATCCGGCGCTTGAGCGACGACACCGCGTAGCCCCGGAAGTCGTAGTGGTACTTGAGATAGAGCGCGTCGAGCAGCAGCCGCAGCTCGATGTCGAAGTCCTTCGACGCCACGTCGAGCATGCCCGGGCTCATCCCCGGGGCATCCACACGCGCAGGAGCGACAGCAGCTTCTCCACGTCGAGCGGCTTGGCGATGTAGTCGTTGGCGCCCGCCTGGAGGCACTTCTCCTGGTCGTCGCGCATGGCCTTCGCGGTGAGCGCGATGATGGGCAGCTTCTGCCACTCGGAGTGCTTGCGGATCTCCCGTGTGGCGGTGAGCCCGTCCATCTCCGGCATCATGATGTCCATCAGCACCAGGTCCACGGCGAGCTGCGGCTGGGCGAGGCTCCGGGTGAGCAGCGCCAGGGCCTCCTTGCCGTTGCGCGCGATCTCCACCTTCGCGCCCCGGGGCTCCAGCACGCTGGAGAGGGCGAAGATGTTCCGCACGTCGTCCTCCACCACCAGGATGCGCCGGCCGTCCAGCGCGGCCTCCCGGTCGCGCGCCGCCTGGAGCATGCGCTGGCGCTCCGGCGGCAGGTGCGACTCCACCTGGTGCAGGAACAGCGTCACCTCGTCCAGGAGCCGCTCCGGGGAGCGCACGCCCTTGATGATGATGGAGCGCGAGAAGCGGCGCAGGCGCTGCTCCTCGTCCCGGCTGAGCGTGTGGCCGGTGTAGACGATGACGGGCGGGAAGGAGACGTCCTCCTGCGCGGCCATCTGCTCCAGCAGCTCGTAGCCGCTCAGGTCCGGCAGCTGCAAGTCCATCACCATGCACTCGAAGGTGTGCTCGCGCAGCTGCTGGAGCGCTTCGTGCGCGGTGGCCACGCACTCCACCTGGACCTGCTCGGTCGCCAGCAGCTGCTGGATGCTCTCGCGCTGGCGGGGGTCGTCCTCCAGCACCAGCACCCGGCGCACGCCGGGCGTGAACTTCGTCTCCAGCTTGCGGAAGACGTCCAGCAGCTGTTCGCGCTGCACGGGCTTGAGCGCGGAGCCCACCGCGCCCAGCTCCAGCGCCTCGCGGGCCTGGTCCACCGCGGACAGCACGTGCACGGGGATGTGGCGCGTGCGCGCGTTGCGCTTGAGCTGATCCAGCACCGTGAGGCCGGAGTGGTCCGGCAGGTTGATGTCCAGGAGGATGGCGCTCGGCTGGTGGTGGACGGCGGCCGCGAGCCCGTCCGTGCCGGTGTGCGCCAGCAAGCACTGGAAGCCCAGCTCCCACGCGAGGTCGCGAAGCACGCCAGCGAAGCGCGGGTCGTCCTCCACCACCAGCAGCAGGCGCGAGCCGGGGATGAGCTGGTCGCGGTCGTCTTCCAGACCCGCGGGCAAACCCGCGGGCGGCGACGGCACGGCCACGGGCGCGGCGGGGAACGG
>NZ_RAWB01000477.1 GCF_003612055.1 Corallococcus llansteffanensis | reverse complement strand
CCCCTGCCTCGCCTTCGCCCCGACCGCCGCCTTCCCTGGAGGGCGGCGGTCGGGGCGAAGGCGAGGCAGGGGGATGCGGGTGGGAATGCGGCATGGTGAAGCCTCCTTTCCCCGGGCCAACGCGGCATCCGGCGCGCTCTTACACCTCGCGTAACGCTGGGCCCCCCTCCCTGTCTCCCGGCGGGGATTTCCGGTAGGAAGGCGCCCGTGCCGGGGCCACCGGGCCTGGAGTTTCAAGGCCTTGCGGGGGGCCACGGCTCGGTTCAGCGAAAAACGACCTGGCGAAGCGCCTCGCTCCGTAGGGACAGGGAGAAGAGGTCGCTTGCCGGACGGAGAAGGCACAGATGCGACGCACATGGGGAACGTGGGGAGCGGTGCTCGCGCTCATGGGCAGCGGCTGTGAGGCCATCAACGTCCCGAAGATCACCCAGCGTGACGCGCTGACCCGGTTCCGCCCGGAGCCCTCGGGCGAGCACTGCGACTTCGGAGGCCAGGCCGTCCTGACGGGCCTGGACCAGGACCACAACGGGGTGCTCGACGACGTCGAGGTCCTCAGCACCCAGTACGTCTGCGCCGACGCCGTCCCCACGGTGCGCACCCGCACGCAGGTCGAGCCCCCAGGAGCTCACTGCTTCCACGGCGGACAGGCGGTGCACTCCGGATTGGACTCCGACGGCAACGGGCACCTGGACGACCCGGAGGTGAGCTCCACCGAGTACGTCTGCGCCACCACGGTCCCCCACATCCTGATGACCTCGCAGCCGGTGGCGCCCCGTGCGACGTGTCCCCGGGGCGGGATGGTCACCCGCGTCGGCCACGACGCCAACGGCAACGGGCTCCTGGATGACGAGGAGGTCGCGCGCGAGGTGGAGGTCTGCAACGAGCCCATCCCCGTGCTCTCCCGCGTGCGCAGGCTGGCGGACACCAGCCCGAAGTGCGTCCGGGGTGGTTCGGTGGTGCAGGCCGGCATGGACCTGGACCTGGACGGCTTCCTCGACCTGCCGGAGGTCAACGCCACCGCCTACGCGTGCGACGTGGAGCCGGCCGACCTGCACCTCAAGCAGGGCCAGGTCGAACTCGGGAGCGGTGACTGCGCCGCGAGGGGCACGCGCGTGGACGCCTTCGAGGACCTGGACGGCGACACCCTGCCAGACCCCGGCGGTTACACGACGACCCTCTATGTGTGCGAGGCCACCCGCACGTACGACGGAGACTTCGTGGTGAGCAACGACGTGGACCTCTTCGCGCTGGAGGGCGTCGACCGCCTGCGGGGCGACCTGCGCATCCAGGCGCCCGAGCTCGGCGAGGTCATCCTCCCCACCCTGGCCATCATCGATGGCTCCCTCGTCGTGCAGGGCAACTCCAGCCTGAAGTGGCTGGACCTGGGCATGCTGCGCTTCATCGGCGATGACGCGGAGATCCGTGACAACGCCCAGCTCGAGGAGATGGCCCTGGGAGATGAGGAGCATCCGCTGCTGGTGGCGGGCAGCCTCACCGTCGAGAAGAACCCGAAGTTCTCCTCCCTGAAGAGCCTGGTCGCGGTGGTGCCCACCGACAGCATCACCGTGCGCGCGAACGACACGCTGGAGAGCCCGGGAGTGATGCCCCACGTCGTGACGCTCACGGGCTCGCTCACGCTCCAGGACAACCCCCTGCTGACCGGGACGCCCTTCGTCAACCTGCTCCGGGTGGACGGAGACTTGCGCCTCGTGAACAACCCCGGGATGGAGGGGCCCTTCGGCCTGGAGCAGCTGCAGTCCGTGGGCGGCACGCTGGAGCTGCGCGACAACCCCCAGCTGGAGACGCTGGCCCCACTGGGTCACCTCGCCTCCGTCGGCTCCCTGGAACTCTCGGGCAACCTCCAGCTGCCGGACACGTCCGGGCTCCTCAACCTCACCCGCGCGGGTCGCATCCACGTCCAGGGCAATGCCGCGATGGTGAGCCTGGGAGACATGCCCTTGCTGACCTCGGTGGATGAGGAATTCTTCGTGAAGCACAACCCGTCCCTGCAGCGCGTGCACGGCCTGCCCCTGCTGCGGACCGCGGGCACGGTGTCCGTCGTCGGCAACGAGGCGCTGACCTCGCTGAGCGGCCTCGCCAGGCTGCCCCAGCTCGGCACCCTGGAAGTGCTGGCCAACGCGAAGCTGCCGACGCTGGGGGACTTCGCGAAGCTGCGCGAGCTGGAGTTCTTCAACGTCCAGGGCAACACGGCGCTCACGGGGCTCGGCCTGGGGGAGCTGGCACGCGTGACCCAGACCTTCATCGTGTCGGACAACACGAAGCTGCCCACGTGTCAGGCCACCGCGCTCGCGGCGAGCGTGTTCCAGGGCACGCCCTCCATCGACCGCAACGACGACGCGGGCACCTGCCCCTGAAGTTCCGGCGAAGCTCCGGTGAAGCTCCCCCGGGGCTCAGCCGCGGGGCTTGCAGGAACAGTCCAGACAGCCGTGCGTCGCGCACGCGCCACAGCTGCGCTCCAGCGAACGCTTGAGCGCGAGCCGCGCGCGGTGCAGCCGCACCCCTGCGTTGTTGGCGGTGATGCCCGCCTCGCGCGCCACGTCCGGCACCGCGCGCCCCTCCAGGTCCACCTGGCGCACCAGCTCCGCGTACGACGGCTTGAGCGTGGGCAGCAAGTCCCCCAGGCACGCGCACACCGCGCCCTTCAGCTCCAGGTCCTCCGGGGCGCTGTCGGCGTCGCGGGCCTCCACCGCCAGCGCGCGTCCCTCCGCGGCCTGCCGGCGGTGATGGTCCACGAGGGCGTTGCGCAGCAGGCGGTAGAACCACGCCACCGCGCCCTCGCCGTCCTTCAGCGCCCCACCCTTCTCCAGAGTGCGGGCGAAGGCCGTCTGGAGCAGGTCCTCCGCGACGGCGCTACTGCCCACGCGCCGCTCCACGAAGGCGAGGAAGCGGCCCCGCTGGGCCAGGAGCGCCGCCACCACGTCCTCGCGGTCCGGCGGCAGCGCTGCGTCTGGCCCTTCAGCGTCCATACGACCACCGGGGGCCGTCGCCCTGCACGCGCGAGTTCAGCTCCGCCGCGGTGGCGTGGACCTGCGCCCACGCGCGGAGCTTGAAGCGGTCCATCGTGCCCTCCTGATCGTTGGCGCAGTTGAACATGTCCTCGCTGACTCCAGGGAAGGCGGCACCCGGCGCGCTCTTACACCTCGCGTAACACCGGCCCCCGTCCCTGTCTCCCGCCGGGGATTTCCGGTAGAAGATGCCCGTGATGGGGCCGCCGGGCCTGGAGTTTCAAAGCCTTGCGGGGAAGCCTCGGCTGAATTCATCGGGAAACGACCTGGCAAATCCCCTCCCTCCGTATGGACAGGGAGGCGGAGTCGGGGGGACCGGATGGAGAGGGCAACGGATGCGACGCACATGGGTAACGTGGGGGTCGCTGCTCGCCCTCACGGTCAGCGGCTGTGACGCCATCGACCTCACTGAAATCACCCAGCGCGAAGCGCGGACCCGGGTCCGCCCGGAGCCCGCGGGCGAGCACTGTGCCCATGGCGGGCAGGCCTTCCTGTCGGGCCTGGACCAGGACCGCGACGGGGTGCTCGACGATTTCGAGGTCTCCGCCACCGACTACGTCTGCACCGAGCTCATCCCCAAGGTGCGCACCCGCACGCAGGTCGAGCCGAAGGGGACGAACTGCACCCACGGCGGACAGGCGGTGCAGTCCGGACTGGACTACGACGGCAACGAGCAGTTGGACGACTCGGAGGTGAAGTCCACCGAGTACGTCTGCGTCACCACGGTCGCCAACGTGCTGGTGATCGTGCGCCCGGTGGCGTCCGGAGAGCAGTGTCCCCGGGGCGGGCAGGTGACGTACGCCGGCCACGACGCCAACGGCAACGAGCTCCTGGAGGACGAGGAGATCACCCACACGGTGCAGGTCTGCAACGAGCCTGCCCCCGTGCTCTCACGCGCGCGCGAGCTGCCCGGCTCCGTCGCCCCGTGCGCTCGGGGCGGTTCGGTGGTGGAGGCCGGCGCGGACCTGGACCTGGACGGCGTCCTCGACGCGGCGGAGATCGACGCCACCGCCTACGCGTGCGACGTGGCGCCGGCCCACCTGCGCCTCCAGCATTACCAGCCCGAACCCGGCGGCATGAACTGCGCCGCGGGGGGCACGGGCGTGGCCGTCTTCGAGGACAAGAACGGCGACACCGGGCCGGACCCCGGCGGCTTCATGACGATCCTCCACGTGTGCGAGGCCGCCCGCATCCACGACGGAGACTTCGTGGTGGCGAGCGCCGTGGACCTCATCGCGCTGGAGGGCGTCGACCGCCTGCGGGGCGACCTGCGCATCGAGGCGCCCACCCTCGCCGAGGCCTTCCTCCCCACCCTGGCCATCATCGACGGCTCCCTCGTCGTGCAGGGCAACTCCAGCCTGAAGCGGCTGGCGCTGACCTCGCTGCGCTTCGTCGGCGGGAACGTGGAGCTGCGTGACAACGCCCAGCTCGAGGACCTAGTCCTGGGCGATGAGTCCCAGCGCCTGCTGCGGGTGGTGGGCAGCCTCACCGTCGAGGAGAACGCGAAGCTTTCCTCCCTGGAGGGGCTGGCCGCGGTGGTGCCCACCGACAGCATCACCCTGCGCTCGAACAACGCCATGGTGGCTCCCGGCCTGCTGGCCCACGTCGTGACGCTCACGGGCTCGCTCACGCTCCAGGACAACCTCCGGCTGAACCGGATCCCCTTCATCAACCTGAGCCAGGTGCACGGAGACATGCGCTTCCTGAACAACTCCGGGTTGCTGGCTCCCTCCGGGCTGGAGCAGCTGGTGTCCGTGGACGGCACGCTGGAGCTGCGCAACAACGCCCAGTTGGAGACGCTGGCCCCACTGGAGCGCCTCGCCTCCTTGGGCGCCCTGGAGCTCATTGGCAACACCCGGCTGCCGGACACGTCCGGGCTCCTCAGCCTCACCCGCGCGGGCCGCATCCACATCCAGGGCAATGCGGCGCTGGTGAGCGTGGGGGACATGCCCGTGCTGGACTCGGTGGATGAGGAATTCTCCGTGAAGTACAACGCGTCCCTGCAGCGCGTGCACGGCATGCCCCTGCTGCGGACCGCGGGCGGGGTGGCCGTCGTCGTCAACGGGGCGCTGACGTCGCTGAATGGCTTCGCCAGGCTGCCCCAGCTTGGCACCCTGGAGGTGCTGGGCAACCCGAAGCTGCCGACGCTGGGCGACTTCACGGCGCTGCGCGAGCTGGAGCTCCTCAACGTCCAGGGCAACCCGGTGCTCACGAACTTCGGCCTGGGAGAGCTGGCCCGCGTGACGCACGACTTCACCGTGCTGGACAACGCGAAGCTGCCCACGTGCCGGGCCACCGCGCTCGCTGCGAGCGTGTTCCCGGGCACGCCCATCATTGACCGCAACGACGACGCGGCCACCTGCCCCTGAAAGCTCCGGTGAAGCTCCGGTGAAGCGCCCAGGGGGCCCGGGGCCGGAGCCACGAGGGCGTCGCGCGGCGGGCGGCAGCACCACGCCCCCGCGCCCCGCCAGCCATGCGACTACGGAGGGCCGTAGCCCTGCACGCGCGAGTTCAGCTCCACCGCGGTGGCGTAGATCTGCGCCCACGCGCGGAACTTGAAGCGGTTCACCGCGCCCTTCTGGTCGTTGGCGTAGTCGAACATGTCCTTGCGGAATTGGGCGTCCGCGGCCTTGCGCGCCTCGGGCTTCAGCGGCGTCCCCACGCGGTCGTAGTAACGCAGCAGGTCATAGCCGTAGTCGTGCGTCTTGGCCGCCGGGTCGAACTCCATGTCCGGGCCAATCTTGCCGGGCACGGAGGCGGCGCCGAACGGGTCCTGCATGCGCTGCCCGTGGGGCGTCTGGATGGCGAAGGGCTTGTAGCCCATGACCTTCTCGAAGTCCGCCGGCGGAGGAATCGCGCCGGTGAGGTAGTCACTCATCAGCTTGCCGTGGTCCCCGGCGGGGGCGCCGGACACGGGCGCCGCGCGCTGGGCGGCGGTGGTGCCGCCGGTGAAGGAATCCTTCACCTGGTTGCGCGCGGGAGGCGTCGCGGGACGCGCGGAGGGCTCCGTCCCGGTGGTCTGCGGACGGCGGATGGGAGCGTTCTTGATGATCATGGTCGGGGGCCCGGGGGAGAAGTCTTCTCGATTTTTCGGAAATCGCCGGTCCAAAGTTGCGGAGCGCCGGTGCAAAGTTGCGAGAGAATGAGCCAACGCGCCGCGTGTTGCACTGGAGGACACCGTGGGAAGTGACCTGTACCGCGAGGGAATCGCGCAGCTGAACGCAGGCAATACCGGAGAAGCCCACCGGCTGCTGCAGGAGGCGAGGAGGCAGGCGCCTGATTCCGTGGACGTGCTCCACGGCCTGGCGCTGGTGCTGGACGCCCAGGGCGAGCGGGCCCAGTCGGTGGCCCTGCTGGAGGAGGCGATTGCCCGCGACCCCACGGCGCCCGGCCCGGCGTGCGACCTGGCGATGTTCTACCTGGAGCACCAGCAGGACGCACGGGCCGTGGAAATCCTCGCCCCGGTGCTGGCGGCCTCGCCGGATCACCCCCAGGCGAACCTGGGCATGGCCATGGCCCTGGCGAAGACGGAGCCCGTGCGGGCGCGTACCTTCGTGGCGAGGGCCATGAAGGACCCGGACCCGGAAGGCCGGGCGCAGGCGGAGGCGTTGGATCAGGTGCTCGCGAAGCACGCCCCCCGCTGAAAACCGTCCCCGGAGCCGCTCATGGCGATGCGCTTCAAGAACCTGGATGGCAGCGGACCGCACCCGTTCAACACGGTCTTCAAGTGGGCCGTGGTGGACAAGCTGGGCGGCAAGCGCCGCAAGTCGCCCGCGCGCGCGCCGGTGCCGCATGTGGCGCCGGACCTCGCGGTGCTCGCCAACCCGCCCGCTCCGGGCGAGGGCGCGCGGCTGACGTGGCTGGGCCACGCGAGCTGGCTCGTGCAACTGGATGGCATCTCGCTGCTCATCGACCCGGTGCTGCGCGACGCCATCAACGTCGTCATCCGCCGCAACGTGCCGCCCGGCGTGCCGGTGGAGCGGCTGCCGCCCATCACCGCGAGCCTCGTGTCCCACAACCACTACGACCACCTGGACCTGCCCACGCTCAAGCAGGTGGGGGCCCGCGTCGTCACGGGCCTGGGCCACGCGCCCATCTTCCAGGGGGAGGGCCTGCCCTTCAGCGAGCTGGACTGGTGGGAGTCCACGCAGGTGGGCCCCGTGCGCGTGCACTACGTGCCCGCCCAGCACTGGAGCCGCCGCGGCCTCAACGACGCCAACCAGATGCTCTGGGGCGGCTTCGTGGTGGAGGGCTCCAGCGCGCGCATCTACCACTCCGGCGACACCGCCTACTTCCAGGGCTTCAAGGAGATTGGCTCGCGCTTCCCCCACCTGGACGCGGCGCTGCTGCCCATTGGCGCCTATGACCCGGCGTGGTTCATGCGCTTCCAGCACATGAACCCGGAGGAGGCGGTGCAGGCCTTCGAGGACCTGGGCGCGCTCGCCTTCCTCGCCATGCACTGGGGCACATTCAAGCTCACCGACGAGCCCCTGGACGAGCCGCCCCTGCGCCTGGACGCGGAGTGGCTGCGCCGGGGCTGGCCCCGCGACCGCGTGCACGTGCTGCCCGTGGGTGGCACGCACACCGTGCGCCACGGTTGAGCCGCGGCGGGGCTTGTGTTCTCAAGCAGGCATGCTCCTGCCCACCCTCACCG
>NZ_RAWB01000476.1 GCF_003612055.1 Corallococcus llansteffanensis | reverse complement strand
ACGCTCGAGCGCACCGGGGCGTCGGCGGGACGGCCGACCGGGGTGGCCCGGTGGGTGGACCTGTCGTCGTCCCGGGAGTCCTTGTCGTCACCGGAAGGGCTCGGGGAGGGCTTCGGGGCAGCGGCGGTCGGCTTCGAGCGCTTGCCGAAGCGGGCCTCGGCGGGGCCCGACCCCAGCAGGACACCGACAGCGAGCGCGGCACACAGCGTCTTCCAGAAGCCCACGGCAACCCCTCCTCGTCACGGGCCCACCGGCCGGGCCGCGGCATCTGGACGCCTGCTCGCCCGGAATATTCAACCGCCATCACCCCATGTGGCACCAGGGCCCTCGGGGCGGGGGAGGCTGTCCGGAAGGGGGCATGTACGGCCCAGGACACCGGCCGGCCCCCAGGCGCCCTAGAAGACGAAGCCCGCGCCGCCGTAGGGGCCGGTGAAGCGGTCCACGTGCGCGACGCCGTCCACCTGGCCCGCGTCGTCCAGGATGAGCCCGCGCCAGCCCGCGCGCAGCATGAGGGCGCCCAGGTGCACCGCCACTCCGGCCTGTGCGTCGAGCTGCCGGTAGGGGGCGGGCGTGCCCTGCACGCGCACCTCCACGTCCAGCGGGCCCACCACGCAGGCCTCCAGGGAGGTGGCGAGGCTGGGCCCCGCGAGGAAGACGTCCGGCGCGCTCGCCATGGTGAAGCCCGCCTCCGCGCGCAGCCGCAGCCGCTCCGTGGAGACGGCGGCCCAGGTGACGTGCATTCCCACGAGGTGGATGACGTCCGTGCCCGGGGTGCCGTCGTCGGTGGGCAGGGTCAGCTTCGTGCCCTGGAAGTCGACGCCCAGCTCGGTCCCCTCGATGCCGAGGAACACGTCCCCTGAGCTGCCGCCACCCATGGCGCCGACGTTGAGGCCCATGCGCACGTCGATGGGCGGAGCGGGGGGACGCGGGGCCAGGTTCCGGACCGCCATGTCCGCCAGCTCCTGCTCCTCGCTGGTGCTCAGGGAACTGGAGGAGACGACGGGCGCGTCGCCATAGAGGCGCGCCGTGTAGGAGGGGCCCGGCGTGTCGCAGCAGTCGTCGTCCGCGTCGTCGTCGTCGTCGTCGTCGGAAGGTGAAGAGGCCGCGTGCGTGGAGCGGGGCTGGATGGGGGTGGCCTCGTGGACCTTCGCGTCGCCCTTGCTGTCGGAGGTGTCCGCCGTCTTCTTGCCGAAGCGAGCCTCGGCGGCGGGAGCGAGGAGCAGCAGGCCGGTGACGAGTCCAGCGCACAGCGCGGGGCGGAAGGACGACACGGGAGGCTCCGGGGCAGGGGAAGGACGAAACCCGTCGCTCCCCTGACGTGGCGCCGGGCGGTCCTATTCAAAGCCTCCCCCTTTCAGCGGCGGGCCACCTTCTTCGCCTTGGCCTTCGCGGTGCGCTTCACGGGGCGGGGCGGAGGTTCGGTGCGCGCCACGGCCACGCTCTCCGGCGTCACCGGCGTGGGGGACAGCCGCAGCGTGACGCGCCGGTTCTGCGCGCGGTGGGGCGGGCTGTCACCCGGGACCCGCGGGCGGTACGCGGCGTGGCCCGTGGCGCTCAGGCGCTCCGGGGCCACGTGCTCGCGCTCGCCCAGGTGGCGCACCACCGCCACGGCCCGCGCGGCGGACAGCTCCCACGCGGTGGACGCGGGGGCGCCGGGCGCCGGGGGGAGCACCTCGTCGGTGTGGGCCTCCACCGCCACGCGGTGGTCGGCGAGGGCGCCCTGGAGCACGCCCGCGGACTGCTTGAGCAACTGGACCCCTTCGGGCGAGAGCGCCGTGCTGGCGGGGGCGAAGAGCAGACGCTCGGACACCTCCATGCGCAGCGCGTCGTCCTCCAGGTCCAGGGACACGTCCCCGGCGGCGAGCGCGTCCTTCAGCGCCGCGCCCAGGGTCGCGAGCGCCGCCTCGCGCCGCGTGTGCTGCTCCTCCGCGCTCCGGGCCTGGAGCTGTGCCGCGGCGCTGCCCCACTCGGCGTGCTGCTGCTGGCGCTCCAGCGTGCGCAGCCGGCGCTCCATGGCCTGCCGCAGTGTCTGCAATTGCGCGACGTGGGCCTCGGACTCGGTGGCCTCGTGCTCCAGTTGCGCGCTCCGGGCCTCCAGCGCCTGGAGCGAGCGCGAGCCCAGCCACGCGCCTCCGGAGGCCACCGCCACCGCGACGGCCAGCAGCCCCCAGGGCAGCCACCGCCAGCGTCCCTGCGCTGCTTCGGTCCGGACGTCGTCCATGGCCCGGGAGCGTAGCGGCGCCCCCGGGGTGGGCGGCAAGGTGGGCGCCGTGCGACACCGCCCGCGCCTGCCTGCCGGGCCCGGGCGCGTTCAGTGCGGGGATGGCCCGGGCGGTTTCTTCCACCGGGGCAGGTGCAGCACGAAGCGCGAGCCGGGGCCTCCCTCCGGCGGCGGCTCCACGTACAGGTCCCCGCCGTGCGCGCGCGCGAGCTGCCGGGAGATGTAGAGGCCCAGGCCCAGGCTGGCGCGCGCGTGCTGCCCGGTGGCCCGGGCGAAGCGCTCGAAGATGTGCTCGCGCGCGTCCGGGGGGATGCCGGGGCCCCAGTCCCGCACGGCGACGACGGCCCGCTCCCCGTCGCGCTCCACGTACAGCTCCACCGGCAGGCCGGGCGCGTACTTCATCGCGTTGGTGAGCAGGTTCATCAGCACCTGCTCCACGCGCGGCCGGTCCGCCATCGCCACCACCGGCGCGTCCGCGTGCACCACCGCCACGCAGCCCGCGGTGGCCAGCGCCTCCTCCATCCGCGCCACCAGCGCGTGCACCAGCGCGGACAGCTCCACCGCGCCCAGCTCCAGCGCCATCTGCCCGGTGCCCAGCCGCGCCACGTCGAACAGGTGCGCCACCAGCCGCGTCAGCCGGTCCGCCTGCCTGAGCGCCCCCGCGAGCCCCTGGCCCAGCCGCTCCGCCTCCTCCGACGGCTGCTTGTCCAGGGTGCGCTGCAGGGACGACAGCTGCAGGTGCAGCGCGGACAGGGGCGTGCGCAGCTCGTGCGTCGCCACCGCCACGAACTCGTCGCGCGCGGCGACGGCGTGCTCCGCCTGCCGGTACAGCCGGGCGTTGTCCACCGCGAGCGCGGCGCGCCAGGCCAGGTCCTCCAGCGCGGACAGGTCTCGCGCGTTGAAGCGCCGCGTGGGGGAGCACGACGCGGCGCTGATGAGCCCCAGCGTGCGCCCGCGCGCCATCAGCGGGACGACCATCACCGAGCGCGGGTTCAGCTGCTCCAGGAGGCCCCGGTGCTCTTCGTTGATGACGAAGCTCTCCATCGCGGCGGCGTCCACCTCCGCCACCAGCTCCGACCGGCCCGTCTCCAGCACCCGGCGCAGCAGCGTGTGCGACCCGTGTGGCGGCGCGAACGGCATCGCCTTCTCCAGCAGGGCCTGGAGGACGGCGTCCTGGCTCTGGCACTCCACGCGCTCCAAGTGGCCGCCCTCCTCGGACAGCATGTCCACCAGGCAGTAGTCCGCGAGCTGCTCCACCACCAGCTCCGCCATGTTGCGCACCGTGGTGCGCCAGTCGAGCGACGTGGCCAGCCGCGTGGTCGCGTCCGCCAGGAAGCGCAGGTGGTCCGCCATGCGGCGCTGTTCGGTGACCTCGCGCACCACGCCGCCCACGCCCAGCACCTCCGTACCGGTGCGCACGGGGAAGTACGTGGCCAGGAAGATGCGGGGCTCCGGGCCCATGATGTACTCCACCGGGTCGTCCACTACGGGCTCTTCCGTCTCCAGCACCCGGCGCAGGAGGTCCTCGATGGGCGCGCCCGCTTCGCCCATCAATTCGCGCGGCGTGCGGCCCAGGTGCGCCTCCACCGGGATGCCGTTGTTCTCCGCGATGACGTTGTTGACCCGCATGTAGCGCAGGTTCCGGTCCACGAAGCCAATGCCCACCGGCGAGGCGGAGAAGAACCCCTCCAGCAGGGCCAGGGACGCGTCCCGTTCGTGCAGGGCCTTGCGCGCCTCGCGGTACAGCCGGGCGCTCTCCACCGCCAGGGCGGCCCGGCGCGCGAACTCCGTGGCGTACGCCAGGTCGCGCCGGGTGTAGCGGCGCGCGGGGGACGCGGAGACCAGGTTGATGATGCCGAAGCGGCGCGTGCCCACCGCCAGGGGCAGCAGCATGGAGGAGCGCGGCGCCAGCTCCTCCAGCAGGCGGCGGTGCCTGGGCGTGCGCGACACGCTGTCCAGCCACCCCCCGGAGATGTCGGACACGAGCACGGGCCGGCCCTGCGCGAACACGCGGGAGAGCGGCGTGCCCGCACCGAGCAACGGTGGGAAGGGCATCGTCTGGTCGAGCAGCGCCTGCTTCTCCGGGTTCTTCGCGGTGACGGCCAGCCGGTGCAGGGCGCCGTCGGTGTCCAGCACGTCCACCATGCAGTAGTCGGCCCACTCGCGCGTGGCCAGCCTCGCCACGGCCTTGAGCGTCGTCTCCCAGTCCAGGGACTCGGCGAGCAGACGGCTGGCCTCGCTGACGAAGGACTCCGCGCGCTCGTTGGCCTTGCGCTCGGTGATGTCCACGCTGACGTTCACCGCGCCCAGCAGGTCGCCCTCCGCCGTGTACAGGGGCGCGGACGAGTTGAGGATGGTACGCCGCGCGCCGTCGCGCCCGACGATGTCCACCTCCTCGTTGGAGATGGTCTGCCCCCTGCGCAGCGTGCGCGCGGTGGCCCACTCCTCGCCGTGCAGCCGCCGGCCGCTGCGGGGCCAATACGCCTCGAAGAGGTGGTAGCGCTCCAGGCCCATCTGCTCCAGCGCGAGCGAGCCCCACAGCGCCTCCGCGGCGGCGTTGGCCGCGAGCAGGCGACCGCCGGTGTCCACGATGATGACCGCCACGGGCAGCAGGTGGAGCACCGTGCGCAACCACTCGTGCCGCACGGGTGTGGTCTCCCCCAGAAAGGTGCCGGTCTGCTCGGACATGGGCGCGGAGCCCCCTTCCCCCGCGGGAGGCTGTAGGGTGGGGGTGCCAGGGAGGCGGGACCACCCGACCCGGGTACGAGCCGGCTTTCCAGGAGTTGCCACGCTCCTCCGTCCCGGAGCAGGGGAAGGGGCTTGATTCGGAGCGGCCGACGGGGCGTCATTCGGCGGAATGGCGATCGCGTGCGTGGTGCTGGATTTCGATGGGACCTTCACGGACGTGCTGGCGGAGGGCGCACCCTTCCTGACGCACTTCCAGCAGGCGCTGTACCGGGTGCTGGGGCAGGACGCGACGGCCGCCTGGGATGAAGAGGTGGCCGCGCTGCATTCGGGTGTGGACCGGTACGGCTGGGAGGTGGCGGGGCGCATCGTGGCGCCGGCCACGGCGGATCCGTACCTGACGGCCACGTGCACCGCGCACCGGCTGCTCCAGCGCTTCGGGCGGAGCCAGGACGAGGCGGCGCGCACGGACACGGTGCAGACGCTCTACCGGGACGCGTACCGGCACTCGGCCACGGCCTTCAAGGAGGAGGCGAAGGAGGTGCTGGAGGCGCTGCTCGCCACCGGCCTGCCCGTGGCGGTGGTGACCAACGCGCACACGGAGCTGGTGGAGGCGAAGCTCACCCGGCTGGCCCCGCGCGGCCGCGAGCGGCTGACGGTGTACGGCGACGCGCGCAAGTTCCAGCTGGAGGACGCGGTGCCCAAGGACGCGCGCTTCGACGCGCTGCCCGAGGCGCTGCACCTGGACGGCGTGCTGGGCCGGCCGGTGTACCTGCGGCGCGGGCGCTACTTCTCCGCGCTCAAGCGCATCTGGGACGCCACGCACACGGGCCCGGAGTCCACGCTCGTCGCGGGCGACATCTACGAGCTGGACCTGGCGATGCCCGCCGCGCTGGGCGCGCACGTGCAGCTGGTGGAGCGCGCCAACGTGCTGCCCTACGAGCGCGCGGCGGTGGAGCGGCTGGGCGCGCGCGGCGGCGTGGATCGCAGCCTGCGCGCCATCCTGCCCCGGCTGCGCTGAGGCCCCCCGGCAAAACGAAAAGCCCCGCCTCCCGGTGAAGGGAGGGCGGGGCCGTTCGCACTGCACCGCGCGTGGGGCGCGAAATGCTTGAGGCTAGACCTTGGCGCCAGGGGTCGCCTGGAACACGTCGTTGAACTCGGCCAGCGCCTTGTTGAGGGTGGCCTTGATGTCGTTCGTCAGCTCGCGCTTGGTGACGAGGTCCTGGACGATGTTCGGGTACTTGCCGTCCACGAACTCCAGCATCTCCTTCATCCAGCGGACCACGTCGCTCACCGGCACCTGGCGGATCCACCCGCGCTTGCTGGCGTCGTCCTTGTTCGTCGCCGCGTAGATCTGGATGACCTGGCGCTCGACGGACAGGGGCTCGTACTGGCCCTGCTTGAGCAGCTCCACCATGCGGGCGCCGCGCGCCAGCGTCTCCTGCGTCGCCTTGTCCAGGTCGGAGCCGAACTGGGAGAACGCCGCCAGCTCGCGGTACTGCGCGAGCTCCAGCTTCATGGAGCCTGCGACCTGCTTCATCGCCTTGATCTGCGCCGCGGAACCGACGCGCGACACGGAGAGACCGACGTTGATGGCCGGGCGGACGCCGGAGTTGAACAGGTCCGTCTCCAGGAAGATCTGCCCGTCGGTGATGGAGATGACGTTCGTCGGGATGTAGGCGGACAGGTCACCGGCCTGCGTCTCGATGATGGGGAGCGCCGTGAGGGAGCCCGCGCCCTCCTCGTCGGACAGCTTGGCGGCGCGCTCCAGCAGGCGGCTGTGGATGTAGAACACGTCGCCCGGGTACGCCTCGCGGCCCGGCGGGCGGCGCAAGAGCAGCGACAGCTGGCGGTACGCCACGGCCTGCTTGGAGAGGTCGTCGTACACGATGAGGCCGTGCATCTTGTTGTCGCGGTAGTACTCGCCGATGGCGACGCCCGCGTACGGGGCGAAGTACTGCATGGGCGCCGGGTCGGACGCGTTCGCCGCGACGACCGTCGTGTACTCCATGGCGCCGTGGCGGGTCAGCTTCTCCACCACCTGCGCGACGGTGGACTGCTTCTGCCCGATGGCCACGTAGACGCAGTAAACGCCCAGGCCCTTCTGGCTGATGATGGCGTCGATGGCGACGGCCGTCTTGCCCGTCTGACGGTCACCGATGATGAGCTCGCGCTGACCGCGGCCCACCGGCACCAGCGCGTCCAGCGCCTTGATGCCCGTCTGCAGGGGCTCGTGCACGGACTTGCGCTGCACGATGCCGGGCGCCTTCACCTCCAGGCGGCGGTGCTCGGTGGCCTCGACGGGGCCCTTGCCGTCCACCGGCTGACCGAGCGCGTTCACCACGCGGCCCAGCAGGCCCTTGCCCACCGGCACGGAGGCGATCTGCCCGGTGCGCTTCACGACATCGCCTTCGCGGATGCCCTTGAAGTCACCCATGATGGCGATGCCGACGTTGTCCTCTTCCAGGTTGAGGACGAGGCCCTGCACGCCGTTGGAGAACTCCACCAGCTCGCCGGCGAGCGCGCCCTCCAGGCCGTACACGCGGGCGATACCGTCGCCCACGGACAGCACGGTGCCGGTCTCGGCGACGGTGACCTTCTTGCCGTAGTCCTTGATCTGCTCCCGGATGATTCTGCTGATCTCGTCGGCGCGGATTTCCATGAGCGTCTAGCGTCCTTGCGGAGGGGGCGGCCGGAAACGGGGAGGGCCGCCACGAATCTTGATTGCCGGGTGGCCCCCTATCATGCCCGCAGGCCGTACCGCAACGCGCACGCACCCCGCCCTATTGCCG
>NZ_RAWB01000475.1 GCF_003612055.1 Corallococcus llansteffanensis | reverse complement strand
TGGCTGGAGCGGATGCCCCCCCTGGAGGTGCGCGAGAACGCCCTCGTCCTGGGTGTCCCCGACCGCTTCTTCCGGGACTGGGTGGATGATCACTACCGCGCCATGCTGGAGACCCACCTGTCCCGGCTGGAGCCTTCGCTGGGCCGCGTCGCCTACGAGGTCGTCGCCGGCCCCCCGCCGTCCGCGAACCTGCCGCCCACGCCCACCGTCAAGGTGAACTCCGCGCGGCCCTCCCGCCTCAACCCGCGCTTCACCTTCGACACCTACGTGGTCGCGGACAGCAACCAGCTCCCCGCCGCCGCCGCGCAGGCCGTGGCCCACCGCCCGGGGCACAACTACAACCCGCTCTACATCTACGGCGGCACGGGCCTGGGCAAGACCCACCTGCTCCAGGCCGTGGGCAACCACATCTGGGAGAAGGACCCCACCCAGCGGGTTGTCTACCTCTCCAGCGAGCAGTTCACCAACGAGTACGTGGAGAGCGTGCGCGAGCACCGCATGACGGACTTCCGGCGGAAGTTCCGGGAAGAGTGCGACGTGCTGCTCATCGACGACATCCAGTTCCTGGGCAAGCGCGAGGAGACGCAGAAGGAGTTCTTCTACACCTTCGAAACCCTCTTCGGCCTCAACAAGGCCATCGTGCTGACCAGCGACATGGTGCCCGCGGAGGTCCCTGGCATGGAGGACCGCCTGCGCAGCCGCTTCGCCATGGGCCTGATGGCGGACATCCGCGAGCCCACCTACGAGACGCGCGTCGCCATCCTCCAGAAGAAGGCCGAACAGGAGGGATTGAACCTGCCGGACCCCGTGGCGCACTTCATCGCGCGGCACGTGCAGAAGAACGTGCGCGAGCTGGAAGGGGCGCTCGTGAAGCTGTCCGCCATGCACAGCCTCACGCGCCAGCCGGTGACGGAGGAGTTCGCGGCCCAGGTGCTACGCGACATCCTGCCCGCGCAGCGCACCGTGGACATCGAGGCCATCCAGCGCGAGGTGGCCCGCTTCTACAAGGTGACGGTGGAGGCGCTGAAGGAGGACCGGCGCCACAAGGCCCTGGCGCACGCGCGCCAGGTGGCCATGTACCTGAGCCGCAAGCTGACGAAGAGCTCGTTCCCGGAGATCGCCTCGCGCTTCAACAAGGACCACTCCACCGTCATCTCCGCGGTGCGCAAGGTGGAAGGCCTGCGGGAGACGGACGCGGGCGTGCACCGCGACCTGTCGGAGCTGGAGACGAAGCTCGGCGGCATGTGAGCCGTGTCAGTGGGCAGGCTGGGAGGGCTCGGAGACGGCCTCCAGCGTCTCGCCGCCCTCCCTGGCACCCAGCGCCTCGGCGATGTCCCCCAGGGCGATGATGCCCACGAGCTTGTTGTCACGGTTCGTCACCAGGATGCGGCGGACCCGCTCGTCCTTCATCTTCTGGGCCGCCACGGAGATGTCCTCGTCCTCGTAGACGCATTGCAGTTCGGTGGACATCGCCTGGGAGACAGGGGTGCTGTTCACATCCAGGCCCCGGGCCACCGCGCGGACCACGATGTCCCGGTCGGTGATGATGCCCACCAGCCGCTCGTCCTCACACACCGGCATGGGCCCCACGTTCAGGGTCCGCATCATCTCCGCGGCGCCCTTCAACGTGTCGGACGGGTCGAGGGCCTCCACGTCCGCGGTCATCACGTCCATTACTCGCTGCTTCGCCATGTCGGTTCTCCTTCTTCGAAGCGCCTGGGTGCCCGGTCGCACGGAAGGGATTTCCGGCGCGAAGAGGCGCTCGGGACTTCCTTGAGGCTGGGCATCGCCCCCACCGGCGTCATTGGGCCCCTCGGACGGAGGCCCTGGTGCGCGCCCGTCCGGCATTCAGGTAGGCTGCGCCCCGCCGGGCCCTCGGGTCCGCTGGCCGGAGCGCTCCCCTGTCCCCTTCCTCCTGCCATGCACCTTCCTTCGTGGTCGCGTCTTGGATGTCTGTCATTGGCCTGCCTGGGGCTCTCCGGCTGCGGTGATTCCGGAACCCATACCCGGCTCGTCTTCGCCCTCCAGCCGTCGCTGATCTCCAAGAGCTCGGTCCAGGCCTCCGGCGTCCGGGCGTTGACGTCCGAGCCCAGCCTCCCGGACATCGTCTCCAGCGACGGGCTCTCCTTCCGGTTGGATCAGGCCGACGCCTCGCTCGTCGACATCCGGCTGACGCTGGGCACGGACCGCACCTGCGCGGACGTGAAGGACTCCCTGGCCTCGGGCGTGGGGTGCGAGGACGCAGCGGACAGTGGACGCAGCGTGCTGACCTTCGCGGGTCCAGTCCTGTTCGACCTGGTCAATGGGACGGTGCTTTCGGGAGGGGAGCTGGAGATCCCCCCGGGCCTCTACGAGGGCATCGGCTTCCGCTTCGATCCCATCGTGTCGGGTGGCGATGGCTTCAGGGCCAGGACGCGCATCTTCAAGGATGGGCAGGAATGGTCCATGGACCTGACCGTGCCTCCCGGCGAGACCCTGGGCTTCGCGTCCACCAATCCCCGGCTCCCCGTGAAGGAGGGCGGCTCCCTGCGGGTGACGTTCCGCCAGGACACCTGGATCCAGGACCTGCCCCTGGCGTCATGCTTCCAGAAGGGGGACCTGACGCTGACGGACTCCGTGCTGAGCCTGGACGCGGCCCGCGGTGAGTGCCAGGGCGCGGGGGACCGCATGCGAACCAGCCTCCGCGCCCACGGCGGAATGAGCGCGCACTCGTTCTGAAGTCCGGGGCCCGTGGAACCGCGCGGGCCCCTCTCACTTGTGGATCACCACTCCCGACAGGAAGCGGTAGAGGAAGGACAGGAGGACGAAGCCCCACAGCAGCAGGCTCGCGATGCCCAGGATGAGGCCCGCGAGCGCCTGCCCGCCACGACCGATGGGCGGGTGGGCCTCCGGGTCCACGCGCCTCAGCGCCACCGCGCCGCACAGCACCGCGAGCGGCGCGAACACCGGCAGGAGCACCCCGCTCAACCCGAAGCTCAGCGCATGTCGCGCGAGCGGGTTGTTGCGGCGCACGTTCCACAGGGCCTTCAACTGCCCGGGCGTCACGGGCCGCCGGAAGAAGAGCTGATTGCGCACGTCGCTGTGGATGACGACGGCGATGATCAACGCGGGCACCGCGCACACCATCATCAGCGCGACCTCCTCGCGGGAGGAGGGCTCCAGCAGGACGGCCATGACCACCGGCGTGGCCACCGGCGTGGCCACCAGCGCATGCCGGGCCCAGGAGCGTCCCAGGAAGAAGGCCACACCCACCGGGACCGGGGTGAGGAAGGTGAACAACAGTCGCAAGGCGGTGGGTGCACGCTGGTCCAGGGCGGAGACGAGCCCCAGCGCCAGGAGCCCCAGGCTCACGAGCCCCACCGTCCACGCCCACCGGTCGCGCCGGCCCCAGAACTCCAGGCGGAAGGCCTCCAGGTAGTTCACCTCCGGGCGCGCCGCGCAGGCCGAGCAGAACACCCGGCCCGCCAGCCCCGGCATGACCTTCAGGCAGTCCGTGCAGACGAAGCCGCCGCAGCGCGAACACGTGCCGGCCGCGGGCATCTCCGGGTGGACGGCGCAGCGGGCCAGCGAGGAAGAGGGGACCTCCAGGGACATGGCCGCAGTGTCGCACGGCGAGCAACACCCGGCACCCCGGTGCGCACCCGGTCGCCTTCGGGCTTACAGGCCCCGGGGCGCGTGTTAAGCGCGCGAGGCACTGTCCTGAACCGTGGAGGAGAACCTTGTCCCGATTGAAGGCCCTCGCCGCCGCAGCCCTGTTGCTGGGGACTCCGGCGCTCGCCCAGCAGCCCGAGGCGAAGCCGTTGGAGCCCGGCCGTGAAAACCTGGCCATCCCCTATGAGAAGTACACGCTGCCCAACGGCATGGAGGTCATCCTCTCCGTGGACCGCAAGCTGCCCGTGGTGGCCGTCAACATCTGGTACCACGTGGGCGCCTATGACGAGCAGCCGGGCCGCACCGGGTTCGCGCACCTCTTCGAACACATGATGTTCCAGGGCTCCAAGCACGTGCCGGACGACGTGCACATCGGCCTGCTGGAGCAGGCCGGCGCCAGCGACCTCAACGGCACCACCAGCTTCGACCGCACCAACTACTACGAGACGGTGCCCAGCAACCTGCTGGAGACCGCGCTGTGGTTGGAGAGCGACCGCATGGGCTTCCTGCTGGACGCGCTCACGAAGAAGAAGCTGGAGACGCAGCAGGAGGTGGTGAAGAACGAGCGCCGCCAGGGCGTGGAGACCGCGCCCTACGGTGAAGCGCAGGAGAAGGCGTGGCAGGCGCTGTTCCCACTGCCGCACCCGTACTCGGGCAACGTCATCGGCTCCATGAAGGACCTGAACGCGACCACGGTGGACGACGTGAAGGCGTTCTTCCGCACCTGGTACGCGCCCGCCAACGCGACGCTCGCCATCGTGGGCGACTTCGACGTCGCGAAGACCAAGGCGCTGGTGGAGAAGTACTTCGGCACGCTGCCCTCGGGCCCCAAGCCGAAGCGTCCGGACGTGGCCCCCGTGAAGCACACGAAGGAGGTCGTCATCCGCCACGACGAGAAGGTGGCCACGCTGCCCATGCTGTCCATGGCGTGGCTCACCGCGCCGTACCTGAAGCCCGGGGACGCGACGGCGGACGTGCTCGCCACCGCGCTGGGCACCGGCCGCGCGAGCCGCCTGTACCGGCGGCTGGTGCTGGACAAGCAGCTGGCCCAGAGCGTGGATGCCGTGCAGCAGAGCCTGGGCGCGCAGTCCGTCTTCACCATCGAGGCGGTGGCCCGGCCCGGCGTCACCACGGACGCGCTGCAGAAGGAGATCGACGCGGTGCTGGACGAGGTCCGCAGGGACAGCATCACGCAGGAGGAGATCGTCCGCGCGCGCACCCGCTTCGACACGCGCCACCTCGCGGGCCTGCAGGCCGTGGGCGGCCCGGGCAGCAAGTCCGACACGCTCCAGAGCTACAACCAGTTCGTGGGCGAGCCCAGCTACGTGGCGCAGGACCTGGCGCGCTACCAGGAAGTGACGGCCGCGCAGGTGAAGCAGTTCGCCACCGACGTGCTGCGTCCCGACGCGCGCGTCACCCTCCACGCGGTGCCGTCGTCCAAGGCCGCGCCGCCGTCTTCCGGTTCGGGCAAGGAGGCCCGTTGACCATGCACCGCCGAATCCTCACTGCCCTCCTCACGCTGACCGTCTCCGCCTGCGCCACCACGAAGCCCGCGGAGCCTCCTCCCACCGAGCCGCCTCCGGCGCAGCAGCCCACCACCCCCGCGCCGGACGCGGAGGCGTTCCGCGCCACGCAGCCCAAGCCGGGCGCGCCGCCGGAGTTGGTGCTGCCCACGTTCGAGAAGGCCCAGCTCGACAACGGCCTCACCGTCATCATCAGCACGCGCAAGGAGCTGCCGCTGGTGTTCGTCGGCATCGCCTTCGCCGCGGGCGTGTCGCAGGAGCCCCCCGCGAAGCTGGGCGTGGCGGACCTGTCCTACCGGATGCTGCTGGAGGGCGCGGGCAAGCGCGACACGGTGGCGCTGGACAACGCGTTCGGAGACCTGGGCGTGTCCCCCGCGATGTCGGTGGACCCGGACGGCGCCTTCGTGGGCGCGCGCGTGCTGACGCGCAACGTGGACGCGGCCATGGGCCTCTTGGCGGACGTGGTGCTGCGGCCCACGTTCGACGCCAAGGCCTTCGACCGGCGCAAGAAGCAGCAGTTGGGGGAGCTGGTGCGCCGCATGGGCGACCCGAACTTCCTCGCGCAGCAGGCCTACTACCAGGCCGTCTTCGGCAAGGACCACCCGTACGGCCACACGTCCGGGGGCACGCCCACGACGGTGCAGTCGCTGACGCTGGCGGACGCGAAGAACTTCTACGTGAAGAACACCGGCCCCCGCGCCGCCGCGCTCATCATGACGGGTGACGTGACGCTGCCGCAGGCGGTGGAGTGGGCGAAGAAGTACTTCGGTGGGTGGAAGGGCGGGGCCGTGGCGCCCAAGCCGCCGCCCGCGCCGCCCGCGCCGCCGCGCGATCAGGTGCGCCTGGTGCCCAAGCCGGGCCTGGAGCAGACGGTGGTGCTGGTGGGCCGTCCCGGCCTCGCCGCGGGCCACCCGGACGAGTACGCGCTGGAGCTGGCCACCACGGTGTTCGGCGGCTTCTTCGGCAGCCGGCTCAACATGAACATCCGCGAGGACAAGGGCTACAGCTACGGCGCCAACGCGCACCTGGGCACGCGCCTGGGCGTGGGTCCGCTCACCGCGTACGCGGCCGTGCGGCAGGACGTGACGGGCCCCGCGCTCAACGAGTTCATCAAGGAATTGTCTGGCCTCAAGACGAAGCCCATCACGGAGAAGGAGCTGGCCGCCGCGCGCGAGGGGCTCATCCGCGCGTTCCCCGCGGCCTTCGAGACGGTGGAGGGCCTGGGCGGCAGCGCCGCGCAGCTCTACTTCCACCGCCGCCCGATGGACGAGTTCAAGAAGAGCGTGGAGGGGCTGCGCGACGCGAGCGCCGCCGAGGTGCAGCGCGTGGCCGAGGCCTACCTGGACCCGGCCGCCATGCAGGTGGTGCTCGTGGGGGACCCGCTCGTCATCCAGGAGCAGGTGACCCCGCTCAACCTGGGCAAGCTCACCCTGGTGGAGCCGCCGGGCGCGGGCACGGCTCCCGCGACCCCGTAGGCGTCTTCCAGACGCTGCGTGCTCCGGCCGGGGCTCCGACGCGTGTCGGGGCTCCGGCCTTCTTCATTCCCGGGTGGGTTCGTTGTCGGCGTCGCGGGCCTCGGCCTTGAGGCGGCCGCGCTCCTCGCGCTCCTCGGCGTCCACGTCGTCGAGGACGCTCTGGGGGTTGTTCACGTCGCCACCCACCGGGGCGTCGCTGTCGAAGGCGAACTTCTGCTCCTCGGTGGAGTGCTTCACGTCGTCCCCGTACAGGGGCTTGGTGTCGTCCGCCTCCAGGCCGCCTTCCACGCGGTCCTTGGCGAAGCCGGGCTTGTGGGCGCCAGCGTCCTTGTCGCTCTTCTTACGGGTGGCCATGGGTTGCTCCCAGGTAGGTAGACCGGTGACACGCCTTGAATGTCGGCAGCCTGGGGGCCGCGCACCACGGTGGGCGCTTGCGGCCCGGGGCCCGGTTGCCCGGCCCCTCACCAGGAGCGCGTGAAACGGCTAGACTGGTGACTCCATGGGCGGACGGAGCGCGAACAGCCTGCGGTACGAGGGGACGACGTCCTCCACTGGCGCGCGTTTCCTGACGACCCTCACGTGCACTTGCACCGGCCTGACTCCTCGCGGAGCGCGGACCGCCTGACTTCGGACGGACCTTCCCGGTCCCCCCTTCCGAAGCACCCGGCCCCGCGCTCCTCCCCGAGCGCGGGGCTTTTCATTGCCCCCACCGAACACCCCCAAGGACCTCCATGACGCCTCCGATGATTGCCTGTCCCTGCCGTGTCCCGTCCTGCCGCGAGGAGGGCGTGTCATGCGCGTGATGAAATTCGGTGGCACCAGTGTCGGGGATGCGGAACGGATGCGCGGCGTGGCGGCGTTGGTCGCCCAGGCGCGCCAGCAGGAGCGGGTGACGGTGGTGGCCTCGGCGGTGTCGGGCATCACCAACCTGCTGGTGGAGGCGGCGCGGGTGGCGCAGGAGGGCGAGCCGGTGCAGGACGCCTGTGCCCGGTTCGAGGACACGCACTCCGCCATCGCGCGGGCCCTGAGCGCGGATTTGACGCCTGCCCAGACGCGGCCTCTGGCGG
>NZ_RAWB01000474.1 GCF_003612055.1 Corallococcus llansteffanensis | reverse complement strand
TCCTCCGACAGCGCGGGGAAGGAGCCGTAGGCCTCCGCCACCTCGCGCAGCCCGGCGTCCAGCGTCAGCGCGTGCACCGCGTCCGCGCGGCCCCGGATGAGCTCCAGCGCGCGCGGCGTCGCCACCCCCACGGCCACGATGCGCTGGCGCGCGCCCGACTGCTGCAGCGCCAGGAGCGCCGCGGCCACGGTGGAGCCCGTCACCATCCCGTCATCCACCAGCAGCACGGTGCGGCCCCGCACGGCGGGGGTCGGACCGCCGCGCAGCTGCCGGGCCTGCCGCTCCACGTCCTCCAGCTCGTCGCGCACGAAGGCCTGGAGCGAGGCCCCGGACAGGGGCGACTGGGGCACGGCCTGCACATCCAGGTACATCCCACCGCCCTCGGTCACCGCGCCCAGGGTCAGGCGGCGGCCGGGGACCGTCACCCGCACCCTGCGCGCCACCCACAGGTCCAGCGGTGCCTCCAGCGCGCGGGCCACCTCGAACGCCACGCGCAGCCCGCCGCGCGCCAGCCCCAGCACGCACACGTCCGCGGAGCGGTAGGGCGCCAGCACCCCCGCGAGCTTCTGCCCCGCGTCTGCCCTGTCCCGGAAACGCATTGGATGGCCTCCTCACGCAAGGTGCGCGTCCCCGGGGACCGTGGCGGCGAAGACACAGTCAACGGCTCTCCTGCCGGGGTGCCCGGGAGGCCAGGGCGCCACGGCGGGAAGCCGCGCTAGGGTGGGGACCCATGACGGAACCCGCCCTCGTCGTCGGCAGTGCCAGTCCCCACCTCGGCCGTGCGCTCGCCCAGGCGTTCGGCATCGAACCGGTGGCCACCAAGATGGAGCGCTTCCCGGACGGGGAGCTGCACATCGAGGTGCCCCCGGACGCCATCCGGGGTCGCCGCGTCGTCGTCCTCCAGACATCCACCCCGCCCGTGGGGGAGCACCTGTTGGAGTTGCTGCTGCTCGCGGACGCGTGCTGGCGCGCGGGCGCGGCCTCGCTGGAGGCGGTGATTCCCTACGTGGGCTACGCGCGCCAGGACCGGCGCGCCCGGGCCGGCGAGCCCCTGGGCGGACGGCTGGTGGCGGACCTGCTGTCGCACGGCCGCTTCGAGCGCGTGTTCACGGTGGACCTGCACAACCCGGCGCTGGAGGGCTGCTTCGGCGCGCCGCTGGAGCACCTGTCCGCGCTGCCCCTGCTGGCCGAGGCACTGCGCCCCTTCGTGTCCGACACCTCCGTGGTGGTGGCGCCGGACCTGGGCGCGGTGAAGCGCGCGGAGGCGCTGGCGAAGCTGCTCGGCCGCCCGTGGGCGGTGGTGCACAAGGCGCGGCTGAGCGGCAACGACGTGGAGACGCTGGGCCTGCTGGGCCAGGTGCGCGGCATGCGGCCCATCCTGGTGGACGACATGATCTCCACCGGCGGCACGCTGGCGGCGGCGGCGAAGGAGCTGCGGGGCGAGGGGTGCGTGGACGACTTCATCCTCGCCACCACGCACGCGCTGCTGGTGGGCCCCGCGCTGGAGCGCCTGCACGGCGTGCCCGTCAAGCGGCTGGTGAGCACGGACAGTGTGGAGCCCCGACAGGGCCTGCCCTTTCCCCACCAGGTCGTGACGCTGGCCCCGCTGCTCTTGCGCGCACTGCGCCCCGACGCGCGTTAGTCTGCCCGGCCATGTCCGACACGCTTCTGACGCAGCTCGACGCCGGGGTCTTCTCCGTCACCTTCAACCGGCCGGAGAAGAAGAACGCCTTCACCCACGCCATGTACGAGGCCGCCACCGCCGCCCTCCAGGAGGCGGACCGCCGGGACGACATCCGGGTGGTGCTGCTGTCCGGCGCGGGCGGCGCGTTCACGGCGGGCAACGACATTGGCGACTTCGTGGAGCACCCGCCCGCGGGCGAGGACAGCGCGGTGTTCCGCTACCTGCGCGCCCTGTCCAGCATGGAGAAGCCGGTGCTGGCCGCGGTGGAGGGGGCGGCGGTGGGCATCGGCACCACCATGCTCCTGCACTGTGACTACGTGGTGGCCGGGGAGAAGGCGCGCTTCAGCATGCCCTTCGTCAACCTGGGCCTGTGCGCCGAGGGCGCCAGCAGCCTGCTGCTGCCGCGCATGGCGGGCTTCGCGCTCGCGTCGGAGCTGCTGATGTTCGGCGACCCGTTCAGCGCGGAGACCGCGCTGCGCGCCGGCATCATCAACAAGGCCGTCCCGGAGGCGCAGCTCAAGGAGGTCGCCACCGAGCGCGCCCGCTCGCTCGCCGCGCGCCCCATGGAGGCGCTGAAGGTGACCAAGCGCCTCATCCGGGGCCCCCTGCGCGAGCAGGTGCAGGAGACCCTCAAGCGCGAAGGCGTGGAGTTCATCCAGCGCCTCCACTCCGACGAGGCCCGCGAGGCCCTGATGTCCTTCATGACGCGCGGCCGGAAGTAACCCCAGGCCGCCGCTCAAGTCCTCGAACCGGGCCCGCGGGACGTCAGCGTCCGCGGGCCTGGCGTCGTTTCAATGACAGACAACTCAATGTCAGACGTCTAGCGGGGCGAGGGCGGCGCCGGGACAGGCTTCGCGGGCGTCCCGGACAGGAAGGACTGGAGGCTTGAGCCCTGGGCCTCCTTCAGCGCGAGGCACTGGTCCACGTTCTCCAGCGCCTGCTGGAAGTGGCGCTCGGCGCCGGGCACCTTCTTGCTGCGAGGACCGAAGAAGGCCTCCAGGTCCTGGCGCTCGCCCGCGTCGCACGCCCCCATCCCGATGAAGGTCAGCCGGCTGTCCATGCCCTCCGGCAGCAGGCCGGGCTTGCCCTCGGTGCCCACCAGGGCGTCGTAGTGGGTCTTCACGAAGCCGTAGGCCACGGGCCGGCTGCTCGCGCTCCGCGAGGCCCCGAAGAGCAGCCACAGGTTCTCCCGGATGTCCTGCTGGGGGTCCAGGAGCAGCTTCAGGTTCTCCTCCACCTGCTGCGCGTCCCGGAGGTTGCCCAGGCCGCCCAGCAGCTGCTGCCGCTGGAAGCGGTCCTTCTCCGTGCGCAGCGCCTCGCGCAGCTTCGTGCCCAGGGCGGGGTCGTGCTTCGCGGCGATGGAGAGCACCGGATCCACCACCTCCACGTCCACCGCGCGCCGGTCCTTCAGCCACTGGTCCGCCAGCGCGCGCGCCTCGGCGATGAGCTTGGGGTCCTCGCCCTCGTTGCCGGCGAGCTCCAGGAGCCGCGGGCGCAACAGGCGCGTGTCCTCGCTCTCCCCCGGACGCGCCTTGAAGCCCAGCTTGCGCGCGCGCGCGCCGAAGGTGTCGCGGATGAAGCGGGTGCGCTCCGGCTTCTGGGCCTCGGTCAACATCCTCGGAGACATCAGCGTCAGCAGGTCCAACCCCGCCTCCAGCACCTGCCGGTCCGGCTCCTCCGCGACGCGCGACAGCAGCGACAGCGCGTCCGCCGAGGGCAGCACGCCCGCCTGGGCCAGCGCCAGCGAGTCGCCCAGCAGCACCACGCGCTCGGCGCGCGACAGCTTCGTCAGGCCCGCCTTCATCAGCTTCGCGCGCGTGTCCTCCGCCAGCCGCACGCGGTAGTAGCCCGCGCCGTCCGCGTTGGGGAACACCCACGCGGGGCACGCCTTCGCGTCCGTCAGCGCCAGCTCCGCCTTCTCCTCCGTCATCAGCGTGCACGCGGTGACGTCCTTGCCGGAGGCGCCCGGATACTTCACGCACACCGGCACCTTCCACAGCTGCGGCGCGGGCGGCTTCGAGCCCAGGCGCACGTAGCGCTGCTGGGACAGGCCCACGCGCGGCTTGCCGCCGTCACACAGGAGCGTCGCGGTGATGAAGGGCGCGCCCGTCTGGTCCAGGAAGCTGTTCATCACCGCGGCCACGTCCTTGCCGGACTCCTCGGACAGCGCCGTCAGGAAGTCCTTCGCGGTGGCGTTGCGGCCCGCGTGCGCGCGCAGGTAGCGCTGGATGCCCTTCTGGAAGACGTCCCGGCCCAGCCACGCCTCCGTCATCGCCAGCACCGCGCTGCCCTTGCCGTAGGTGATGCCGTCGAAGGCGTTCTGGATGTCGCCCGAGTCCCGGATGGGCTGCCGGATGAAGCGCGCGGACACGGCGCTGTCGGAGTCCAGCGCCCCGTTGCGCTCCTGCACGCGCTCCACCGCCGCGTCCCAGGTGGGCTGCCACGTCTCCACGATGCGCGGCTCCATCCACGAGGCGAACGACTCGTTGAGCCACAGGTCGTCCCACCACGCCATCGTCACGAGGTCGCCGAACCACTGGTGCGCCAGCTCGTGCACCTGCACGCTCGCGAACGCGCGCTGGCGGCGCACCGAGTCCTCCTCCGGCTTCGCGAGGATGAGGCGCGAGTTGAAGGTGACGAGGCCCGGGTTCTCCATCGCGCCGCCCATCAGCGGCACGGCGAGCACGTCCAGCTTCTCGAACGCGTAAGGGATGCCGAAGTACGCCTCCAGGCGCTCCAGGATGTCCGGCGTCACCTTCGCGGCCCACGCGCCCTCGCTGGCCCGGCCGCGCGGGGTGATGATGCGCGTCTTCACATGCTTCTGCCCCGCGTCCCGCGCGGGCAGGAAGTCGAAGGGGCCCACGCCGAAGGCGATGAGGTAGCTGGGCAAGGGCTGCGTGGGCGCGAAGCGGAAGATGCGCCAGCCCTGCGCGCCGGCCTCCTCCGCGAGCTGCGGCGTGTTGGTGACGGCCACGTTGCCCTCGGGCACGTGGAAGGTGAGCTGCCAGGGCACCTTGAAGCCGGGCTCGTCGAAGGACGGGAACGCGCGGCGGGCGCCCAGGGGCTCGAACTGAGTGTAGACGTACCAGTCCCCGCCCTCGTTGACGCGGAAGGCGCCGGAGGTCTCCCGCTCGGACGCGGTGCCCGTGTAGACGAGGTGCAGCTTCGCGCCGCCCACGACCAGCGGCTTCTCCAGCGACAGGCCGAGGAAGTCCTCGCCCGCCGACGACGGCTTCACCGGCTGCTTGACGCCGCCCTGTTCGACGGTGGCCTCCTTCACGATGAGGCCCTTGCCGTGCAGCCACACCACCTGCGTGGCCTTCTTCACGTCCAGGGCGATGTCGACGGTGCCTTCGAAGGTCGCGACCTTCGGATCCATCTTCAACACGATGGCGTAGTTCGTGGGCCGCACGTCGTCCGGCAGCCGCAGCGCGGGCGGCGTGGGCGCGGCCTGCGCGGCAGGCGCGGAGACGGGCTGCGTTTCAACAGCACCAGGAGCGGGAGCAGCGCCCTGTCGGGCACCGCAGGCCGCGAGGAAGGTGACGGCGGCCAGGGCCACCGGACGGAGCAGGTTGGGCATGGCCGCGCAGTGTGTCGTAAGAGCGGGCAGGCAAGGTAGCGTCGTGCAAGCGGTGCGTGGCCTTGCTGTCAGGTCGTGTTCGGGGTGGAGTGCGCGGCCGTGTCCGCCCCTGTCTCCTCGCATCCGCCCCCATCGCAAATCAACACCTCGCCCGAGGGGAAGAAGCCTCCGGAGCACCTGCGCCGCATCATCGGCGAGCCGCCCGGCCCCATCGTGGCGCTGCTGACGCGCGGCGTCTGGGCGCTGCTCACGGCGCTGTCCCCCGCCGCGCGTGACGCGCTGGCGCGCTTCGTGGGGAACCTGGCGTACACGCTGGGCATCCGCCGCAAGGTCGCGCTCGACAACCTGGCGCAGGCGATGCCGGAGAAGAGCGAGGCGGAGCGTCGCGCCATCGCGCGCGGCGCGTACATCACCATGGCGCGCGTGGTGGTGGAGTCGCTGCCGGCGGGCGACCGGATGACGCCGGACTGGGACAAGCAGGGCATCGAGGGCGAGGAGGCGTGGGCGGCGCTCAAGGCGCACGTGGCCACGGGCAAGGGCGTGCTGCTGGCGACGGCGCACTTCGGCAACTGGGAGCTGGTGGGGCAGATGCTCATCCGCTTCGGTGTGCCGCTCAACGCGCTGGTGCGGCCGCTCAAGGGCGCGCTCAACACGCGCATCGCGGAGAACCGGCTGGGCGCGGGCGCGGGGCTCATCTATCCCAAGGGCGCCATCCAGGAGATCACCGACGCGGTGAACCGGGGCGAGTCCGCGTTCATGCTGCTGGACCAGGCGCTGCCCGCGAAGGCCGCGGTGTTCGTGCCCTTCTTCGGGCGGCTCGCGTCCACCACGCCCGCGATGGCGGTGGCCGCCGAGCGCACGGGCGCGCCGGTGTTCGTGGTGATGGGCGTGCGTCCTCCGGGCCCTGGCGCGCGCTTCCGGCTGGAGGTGGAGGGCCCCATCCCCGCGCCGAAGCCCGGCGAGTTCGCGGACCCCATCACCGAGCACACGGCCCGCGTGACGGCGGCGCTGGAGCGCGCCATCCGCCGGCATCCGGAGCAGTGGCTGTGGCTGCACCGCCGCTGGAAGGTGCAGCCGCCCGCGGCGCTGGTGACGGCGCCGTCGCCCGGCCTGACGTCAGGGCCCGCGCCGGAGTCAGCCCCCAAGGTGTGACGCCGTGACGCCTACTCCACGACGACGCGGCGCAGGTGCGCGCCCAGGCGGGTGAGCAGCTCGTAGTGGATGGTCTGGGCCCAGCCGGCCAGGGACTCGGCGGACACGGACTCCTCACCGTCGCGGCCCAGGAGCGTGGCCGTCACCGGGCGCTCGTCCGCCGTGGCGTGCGTCACGTCCACCATCAGGTGGTTCATCATCACGCGGCCCAGCACCGCGCACCTGCGCCCGTTCACCAGCACGTGCGCCTTGCCGGACGCGAGGCGCGGGTAGCCGTCGTAGTAGCCCACCGGCAGCACCGCGAGCCGCGTGGGCTCCGAGCAGCGGTACGTGCAGCCGTAGCCCACGTAGCTGCCCGCGGGCAGCCACTTCACCACCTGGCTCCTGCACCGCCACGACAGCACCGGCTTGAGCACCGGCAGCGTGCCCAGCACCAGCCGCGCCGACAGCCGCGTCTCCGGCGAGGGCCACAGGCCATAGAGGGAGATGCCCACCCGCGACGATTCGTAGCGGGCGCGGGGCAGCACCAGCGCCGCGGCGCTCGCGGCGATGTGGCGCTGCAGGGGCCTTGCGGGCTTCAGCTGTTCGGTCAGCCGCGCGATGCCGGTCTCGAACGCGTCCAGTTGCGCGAGCGCGTACCCCTGCTCCGTCACGTCCTCCGTGTTGGCGAAGTGGCTGAGCACGCCCACGGTGTCGAACACGTCCGGCGCGTCCGCGAGGAAGCGCGTCTGGTTCGGGAGCTGATCCAACGTGAAGCCCTCGCGGCCCAGGCCCGTGTCCACGTGGACGTGCACGCGCAGGGGGCGTGGCAGCTTCGCCGCGCGCAGGCCCGTCACCGCGTCCGCCCAGGAGCCGTCCGCCACCACCACGTCGATGCCCTGGCGCGCCAGGACGACGGCCTCCTCGGGGGCCACCGCGCCCAGCACCAGCACCTGCCGGGGAGGCAGGCCGTGCGCGGCCTCGTACGCGCGCACCGTGAGCGCGTCCTGGGGGGCGATGAAGTAGAGGACGTCCACGCCCGCGTGCACCAGGGGCAGCACCTGCGCGAGCCCGTGGCCGTAGGCATTGCCCTTGAGCACCACGCCCAGCGCCCGGGGCGTGGGGCCCGAGGACTCCAACGCGCGGAAGGCCGCCACGTTGTGCTTGAGGTGGGATGCGCTCAGCTCCAACCACGAGGAGTGCACCGCGTCACCGGGCCCGCCACCGACTTGCTCCACGTGCACACCTCCACACCGTCCAGCGTCGCTGTCGGCTACCAGTACCAGCAAAGCGTGGGCCATGGGCGACCGTGGCCTCCGGGCCACGGG
>NZ_RAWB01000473.1 GCF_003612055.1 Corallococcus llansteffanensis | reverse complement strand
GCCCCGGCCTACGGAGGCAGCGGCACGGCCCAGGCTCCAGCGACGACGCCAGCCCAGGGCGGCAGTGCCCAGGCTCCAGCGACGACGCCAGCCCAGGGCGGCAGTGCCCAGGCCCCGGCCACCGGAGGCAGCGGCATGGCCCCGGCCCGGAATGCCCCCCAGGGCGGAGCGGCGCCGAACGCGCCCCCCCAGCAGGCCCCGGTGGACGCGAACGGATTGCCCGCGACACTGGCCCCGGACGAGGGCCGGGTGATGATTGGCGCGCAGGCGGTCCAGGCCGACGAAGACGAGGCCTGGTACGAGGGCGCGGCCAAGGCGGCGCAGGCCGCCGTGACGGACAACACCGCGGACCGGCCGCTGGAGCAGGTCGTCATCGCGTCCAGCACCGTGAGCGGCACGGTCACGCGCGTGGGCCGCGGCAGCCTGCACGTGCGCGACAGCGAGGGCTCCGTCTACGAGCTCCAGCTCGACCCTCGCAGCCGGGGCCTGCGCCAGGGCCAGCGCGTGCCCATCCAAGAGCTGGAGCTGCGCGAAGGCACCCCGGTGAGCGCCCGGTTCGACCTCATCGGCGGCCGCACCGTCGCGCGCGACGTGCAGGTGCGGCGCTAGTCACGCCGTTGGACCCCCGAAACGACGACACCCGGGAAGCCTTGGGGCTCCCCGGGTGCCTGTCTTCAGTCCAGCCGGACCGACTAGTAGACGGCCTTGAGCGTCACGCCCGAGTACGCCGCGTAGCCGCGCAGCTTCACGTAGTACTTGCCCGCCGTCGTCTTGGTCAGCGTGCAGGTCTCCCCGTTGCCGGAGGTGTACGGACGGCAGTCGTACGTGGTGGTCGTCGGCGAGGAGCCGAAGCGCACGTACAGGTCCGCGTCACCCGTGCCACCGGAGGTGGTGATGGTGACCGTCTTGTTCGCCGGCACGTCCAGGGTGACCCACTCCGTGGTGAAGGAGGAGGCCGCGCCGGAGATACCCGTCACCGGCACGTTGCTCTGCAGCACGTTGCCCGTGGGGCCACCGCTCGTGTAGCTGCCCTTCAGCGTCACGCCCGAGTACGCCGAGTAGGCGTTGAGCATCACGTAGTAGGTGCCCGCCTGGATGTTCGTGATGGTGCACGTCTCCGCGTTGCCACCGGCGTACGGACGGCAGTCGTAGGTGGCCGCGTCCGGCGCGGTGCCGAAGCGCACGTACAGGTCCACGTCACCCGTGCCGCCGGAGGTGGTGAACGTCAGCGCCGTGGAGCCCGCGGGCACCGCCAGCGTGTAGTACTTGTTGTTGCCCGTCGCGTCGGAGATGCCCGTCACCGCGACGTTGTTGGTCAGCGGGATCGTCGTCGGAGGCACCACCACGCCGCCCACGCCCACCGCTTCCCAGGCGGCCTTCACCGCGTCCTGGGTGGCCTGGTCGTAGCCCAGCTCCTGCGCGGCCTGGATGGTCCAGGTCTTCGCCTGCAGGAACGTGGTGCCCGCCGTGTAGATGTCCGTGTTGGCCTTGTACCAGATGCGGGCGGCCTTCTCGACGCCGATGGCCGGCACGTTGATGGTGGAGCGGCCGCGCGGGTGCACGCCACCCTTCGACAGCAGCGCGAACGCCAGGTTGGGCACGCCGGAGCTGTAGTGCACGTCCGTGCCGGACGTCACGTTGGCCGCCCAGTCCTTGGACGCGCCGTCCTTCGCCGGGTCATCCATGTAGCGCAGGGCGTCGTTCGCCGTGCCGGGCGTCCAGACGTCCTCGCCGACCATCCAGATGGCCGCCGCGGTGCTCCACGTGCCGGACTGCCAGCTCTCGCAGACCGCGCCGAACGTGTCGGACATGGCCTCGTTGAGGCCGCCGGACTGGCCGGAGTACGTGAGGTTGGACTCGTACGACGTCACCGCGTGGGTCAGCTCGTGGACCGTGACGTCCGCGTCCTTGCCCAGCTCGATGGAGTTCACGCCGTCGCCGTCGCCGTACACCATCTGGGTGCCGTCCCAGTAGGCGTTCACGTAGTTGGTGCTGTAGTGCACCGTGCTGATGAGCGTGGCGCCCGCGTTGTCGAGCGAGTCGCGGTTGAAGAGCGTCTTGTAGCAGTTGTAGGTGTAGCCCAGCATGTCGTAGTTCTGGTCGACATGGGCGTCACCGATGGCCGCCTGGCCCTCGCTGCGCTTCAGCGTCCCCGGCGTGCTGGTGCCGTTGTTCGCGCTGTACAGCTTGCGGTTGAGCGCCGTGTGGATCTGCGGCGCGCGCAGCACGAGCGAGCCGTCCTGGGCGTTCACGTACACGAGGTCGCGGATGGGGGTCTCGGCACCCTCGCCCGTCACCGTCACCTCGTAGGCGAGGCGCAGCGCGCCGTCCTCGGTGCGCACGTACACCAGGCGGGGCGAGCCCTGCGTGGACAGGCCCTTGCCCGTCGTCGCGGCCAGCGCCGCCTGCGTGGCCGACGTCCCCGCGATGCGGGGCGTGGCGGACAGCTTCACGCCGTCGCGCGCCGAGCCGTTGGCCGCGTACACCGTGCCGTCCGGGCGCACGTGCACCGCCAGCTCACCGCCGACGACCTCCAGGCCGTTCTTCAGCTGCTTGAAGCGCAGGTGCTGGTTGCCCTGCTCGTCGCTGTGCGAGTTGCGCAGCACCAGGTCCTCCGCGTTCAGCCGGAACGCCGGGGCCACGCCCGCGACGGCCTGATGGCCCGCGGTCAGCGTGTTCAGCGTGCCCACCGCGCGACCCAGCTCGCCCCGGATGCTGTCCGGGATGCCGTCGGCGTGCACGCCCACCACCTGGGCACCACCGAGCGCGTTCAGCGTGCTCTGGATGTCCTCGCCCGACTTCTCCTGCTCGGGGGCCTGCACCTCGTCACCCGTGGAACCCTGCGTACCGCACGCCGTCAGAGCCACGCCGAGCCAGGCCGCGCCAATCGTCTTCAACAGTCGAGTAGCCAACGCGATACCTCCATGAAGAAACAGCGGGATGATACGTGACACACTTGTTTTCATCAGTGCAACTACTTTTTGGAGAAAGTGCGTTTAGTTACTTTCCCCCACCCTCCCGAACAAGCACCTTGAACCTGGATTACCCGTTAATCTCATCTAGGACTCGGAGTGAGTCTGTCATCGGGGGTTCCTGGACGAAGCGGCGGTGCCCGGCAGGATGTTTCAGGTGTTTCATGAGGCGGGCCGCAGCATGCACGGGAGGGCTGACATGACGCAGGGGGCCACCTCCCGGACACAGGGGACGAGGACAGCCTGGGCACCGGCGCTGGTGGCCTTGTTGGGCCTCACGGTGGCGTGCGCGTCGCGGGCGCCGGCGCCCGCGGCGGAGGTCCCACCTCCCCCGCGGCTGTCGGTGGCGCAGGTGGTGCGACTGCTGCCTTCGAAGGTGAAGGGCGAGGAGCGCGAGGGGTGGGCGCGCGACGTGCTGGCGGCGCTGGACGCGGAGGAGGAGCTCCCGTCGCCGTCGGTGGTGTGTCAGGTACTGGCCGTCATCGAACAGGAGTCCGGCTTCCAGGCGGACCCCGCGGTGCCGGGGCTCGCGAAGCTGGTGCGTCAGAAGCTGGACAGCACGGCGGGGAAGCTGGGCCCGCTGGGGCGGCGCGTGCTGGAGGAGGTGCTGGGCGCGAAGCCGAAGGGGGCGAAGCGCACCTTCGGGGCCCGGCTGGACGCGGCGCGCACCGAGCGGGACCTGGACCGGCTCTTCCGGGACATGCTCGCGTACTACGAGGAGGCCTACCCGGCGACCTACGCGGCGGCGGACCTGGCCAGCTCCCTGTTCGGCCCGTCGTCGTTCGCGGGGCAGAACCCCATCACCACCGCGGGCTCCATGCAGGTCAGCGTGCGCTACGCGGTGGAGAAGGTGGGCCCGGACGCGGATCCGGACGCGGTGCGCGAGTCGCTGTACACGCGCGCCGGGGGCGTGCGCTACGGCACGGCGCGGCTGCTGGGCTTCGAGGCCGCGTACGGCGAGCCCCTCTTCCGCTTCGCGGACTACAACGCCGGTGAATACAGCTCACGCAACGCCGCCCTGCAAGCCCAGGTGAGCCGGCTCACCGGGATGACGCTCGCGACGGATGGTGATTTGCAATTGTATGACAAGGAGGGCGAGCCCCGGGGTGAAGACAGCCAGAGCCTCAAGGCCTTGCTTGTCTTTCGCGAGCGTCACGCGCCGCAATTGAGCGAGCGCCGGGTGCGCAAGGATGTGGAGAAGGAGAAGACGGCGGAGTTCGAGACGACCGATACATATCTCGCGGTGAAACGCGTGTATGCGAAACAGACGGGTCAGCCACCCGCCTACGCGCAGCTCCCGCAGGTGACGCTCAAGAGCGTGAAGCTGAGCGGGGAGCGCACCACGGCGTGGTTCGCGCGGTCGGTGGACGCGCGCTACCAGCAGTGCCTTGCCCGCCACCGCCAGGCTTCGCGGTAGCGGGCGCCTTCCCGGGGCTACGGCGTGGTGAAGGCCGCGCTGAACGTCGCCGCCTTGTAGATGGGCAGCACGTCGGCGGTGGTGCCCGGCGCCTGCCAGGGCGTGAAGGGCGAGCCGTCCGCCGTCACGCGCACGTAGTACGTGGAGCCGGCCTCCAGCACGCCCGGCGGCGGGCTCACCTGCAGCCGGTCCGACGTCACGTAGAAGCTCACCGTCGGGCTGTCGGTGGCGTCCGCCTCCAGCTTGATGAACTCGACCTGGTAGGACCCGACCACCCCTTCGAACGGCTCCCGCCAGCTCACCACCGGCTGGGTGGATGTCACCGTCCGCACCGTGGCGGCATCCGTCCCGTCGATGCGCAGCAGACGCGGCGGCGTGATGCCCGGCACGAGGGTCTCCGACGTCAGGGTGGACAGCCGGTTCATGACGAGCACGGTGCCGCTGGGGCGGTGGGTCCGGTTGCCCACGACGACCGGCGTGGACGCGACGAACGTGTAGCTCGCGGAGCCCACCATGCCCCAGTTTCCGGGATAGGGATTGCCGTAGGTGAAGCGGCGCGCGATGTCGCCGTCCTCACCGCCCGGCACCTCGAGCGTGAACAGCTCGCCCTGGCAGCCCACCCGGCCCGACGTCAGGCCGAACGTCACGGGCAACACGTCGAACCGGGCCTGGTGGGCCTCCGCGTTCGGGTTCACCTCCGCGCGCCAGCGGGTGAACCCGGACAGCGGCCATTCCGGCGCGAAGGACGCCTGGCGCACCGCCTTCAGCTCGCCGGACAGCACCAGCGCCGGGTCGCCCTCCGGCGTGAACGAGCCCGCCGGGGCCTGCAGGCTGCCCACCACGGTGCGGTACTTCAAGGGCGCGCCGCTCGGCAGCTTTCCGTCCTCCACGATGTCGAGCTGGTGGACGTAGAGCCGGTCACCCTTGCTCCCCTCGAGGACGGGGAGCCTGCCGTCGAGGGACGACGCCCGGGCCTCCATGCCCTGCGTCTGGGTGGCGCCGGCCACGGGCCAGGCCGTCGGGAACGCAAGGTCGGCCGTCCAGGCCACCTCGCCGCTGACGAGCTGGAGCCGGCTGCCCTCGCCGGAGGGCGCGTCGGCCCGCCAGGGCTGGAGTCCGGTGAGGTTCAGCCTCACGGGAGTCTGGGTGGCCGCGGAGGTGACGGTGTCCGGCCGGCCGTTGCGGTTGACGCTCAGGTCGAAGCGGCGCGTGTGGCCCAGGTAGTAGGTGGTGTCCGAGCGCAGGTAGTAGTCCGCCCCTTCCGGCACGTCGCGGAAGCAGACGCTCCCGCCGCTCACGGCGACTCCCGCGCGCCGCTCGAACCCGGAGCCCCGGAGGATGAGGAGCTCCAGGTCGCGGCCCGACAGGTCCTGCGGGACGGCCGTCACCCTCGCGCCCGAGTGGAAGCGCGTGTCTGCCTTCACCAGGACGGCGGACGACGCGGGGCACTCGGGGTTCTCCGCCGGCAGCCCCAGGCTCACGGTGGGCTCCGGCTCGGCGCAGCCCAGCCACGTGGCGCAGGTGGGGACCAGCAACAACGACAGACGACGCAACGACATGACGCCTCCAGGCGATGAGCGATGGTGGGATGTCGGCTCCGGATCCGGAGCCGACGCCCCCCTCCAACGCAGCCACCTGCCCGGCATGTCGGGTCACCCGGGAAGTGCTTTCCCAGCGCAAGGACCTGTGGTCCCAACGGCCCGGATGCCTCGCGCTCAGCGGAGGGGCGCGGACACCGGGGTGAAGCGCTTGTCGGAGATCTTCATCTCGGTGACGGGGCCGTACTTGCGGGCCACGTCGCGCAGGGCGGACGCCTTGCCGATGAGGACGAAGGTGAGGTCCTGCGGGGCGGGCAGGACACGCTGGAGCACGGTGCGCACGCCTTCGCGGGTGGTGCCGGAGACGGCGCTGGCGAACCCGTTCACGTCCTGGGCGTCCAGGCCGTAGAAGGCCAGCTCCGACAGCTTCATGGCCAGCTGCGCCCCGGTCTCCAGCTTCGGGGGGAACTGCCCCAGGACGTACGCCTGGGCGGAGGCGAGCGTGGCGTCGTCCATGCCGTCCTTGCGGTAGCGCGACAGCACGTCCAGGGCCAGGTCGATGGCGCGGCCGGTGCTGTCCGTCTGGGTATAGGAGAAGAGGGCGAGGGGGCCGGCCTGGAGCCCGGGGAACAGGGTGGAGCGGGCACCGTAGGTCAGGCCCGTCTTCACGCGCAGCTCGGTGTTGAGCAGCGAGGTGAAGCGGCCACCGAGCACGGTGTTGCCCAGCTCCACCGCGACGCGATCCGCGTCGGTGCGGGCGATGCCGGTGTTGCCAATCCAGAAGTACGTCTGGGTGGCGTCGGGCTTGTCCACGAGCAGCACGCGCCGGCCCTTCGTGGGCGCGGTGGCGGGCACCGGAGCCAGGGGCTGCCCGGCGGGGGCCCAGCCGCCCAGGGCGGACTCCAGCTTCGCGGCGAGCGCCTTCGCGTCGAAGTCCCCCACGACGGAGAGGATGAGCCGGTCTCCGCCCAGGTTCGCCTTCGCCCAGCCGAGCACGTCCTCCCGGCCGAGCGCGGGCAGCGACGCCTCACTGCCTCCGATGGGCTGACCGTACGGGTGCGCGGGGAAGTGGAACGCGTCGAAGTACGTGCCGAGGAGGGCGCGCGGATCGCCGTCCTTCGCGGCGGCCAGCTCCGACACGCGGCGCGCGCGGGTCTTCTCCAGCTCCTGCGCGTCGAAGCGCGGGCGCACGAGCATGTCCGACAGCAGCTCCACCATCAGCGCGGAGTCGCGGGCGAGGAAGCTGCCGGTGAGGGTCACCACGTCGCGGCCGGGCGTGACCTCCAGCTCGCCCCCCGCGCCGTCCACGGCGTCGGCGAACTGCTCGGCGTTCCGGGAGCCGGCCCCCTTCTGGAGCAGCTCGGCGGTGAGCGCGGCCAGGCCCTCCTTGCCCGCGGGGTCGGTGACGGCGCCGCCCCGGAGCCAGGCCGAGAAGGCGATGAGGGGCAGCTCGCGCTTCTCCACGAGGAGCAGCCGGGTCCCGTTCTTCAGCGTGACGGTGACTGCGGCGGGCAACGTCACGCCTTTCGATGAGGGCGCGGCGGCAGCGGCCTTCGGCGTCGCGGCGGGAGCGGGAGCAGGAGCAGCGGCCTTCGGCGTCGCTACAGCAGCGGCGGCAGCGGCCTTCGGCGTCGCGGCGGGAGCGGAGGCCTTCGGAGCCGCGGCGGGAGCGGGAGCAGCAGCGGGAGCGGCCTTCGGCGTCGCGGCGGCCTTCGGAGCAGCCGCAGGAGCGGGAGCGGGAGCAGCGGAGGCGGGAGCAGCGGCCTTCGGAGCCGCGGAGGGCACGGGCGTCTGCGCGGAGGCGGGAGCGGAGAGGAGCAGCAGCGTGGCGAGCGTGGAG
>NZ_RAWB01000472.1 GCF_003612055.1 Corallococcus llansteffanensis | reverse complement strand
ACCCTCCAGGGATGCCGCATCACCCAGGTGGCCAGCGCATGCCAGAGGCCGCCCCGCCCGGCGCCGCGCGCGAACGGCAGCCGCCCCTTGTCCACCCGCGGCCCCAGCCAGGAGAGCAGCGCGGGCAGCACGGTGAGCGCGAAGAGCACCGCGAAGGCCACCACCAGCGCGCCCCCCAACCCCATGGCGCTCAGGTACGAGCCGCGAAAGAAGAGCAGGCCCCCAAGCCCCACCGTGACGGCCAGCCCGGAGAACGCCACCGCCCGTCCCGCGGTGTCCAGGGTGCGCCTCAGCGCCTGCTCCGTCGTCAGGCCCTCCGCGAGCTCGGCGCGGAAGCGGCTCACGATGAAGAGCGAATAGTCGATGGCCACGCCCAGCCCGATGAGCGACACGACATTGAGCGTGTATTGCGCCATGTTCGTCACGCGCGACAGCAGCAGCACGCCCGCCATGCCGCAGAGCACCGCGAGCCCGCCCACCACCAGCGGCAGCATCGCGGCCACCACGGTGCGGAACACCCACAGCAACACCAGCAGCGCCAGCGGGAACGAGAGCAGCTCCGCGCGCAGCAGGTCGTGCTCCAGCAGCTCATTCAGCGCGGCCACGAAGGCCACCTTGCCGGTGAGCGTCGTCTGGAAGCCCGGGGCCTCCAGCGCCTCGCGCACGGCGGGGAACGCGGCGGTCGCCTCGCGCTCGCCGCCCTTGAGCCGCACCAGCGCCAGCAGGTCGTGGCCCGTCTTCGCCACGAAGCGGGCGCGAAAGGCCTCGGGCGCACCCACCGGCGACACCACCGACTCCACCTCGGGCAGTTGCTCCACGCGCGCCAGCACCGAGGCCACCGCCTGGGAGAAGCGCGGCTCGTCCGTCGTCCAGTCGTCGCGGTGGAAGATGACCGCCAGCGTCTGGTCGTTCGCCCCCGCGGCGGCGCCCCGTGCCAGCGCCTCGGCCCGCGCGGACTCGGTGCCCTCGATGGTCCCGGTGGTGAGATGCCCACCCTGGAGCAGCGCCCAGACCGCCAGGGCGAGCAGCACGCCAGCGCCCCCGAGCACCCGTCCCCGGTGCCGGTGCACGCCCCCGGCGAGTCGGGTGAACAGGGAGGCCGCGGCCCCCGCCGGGTCGCTCATGGCGAGGGCCCTTCCTGGAAGGACGCGAGCAGCTCCCGCGCGGTCTCCACCTTGACGCTGCCGCGCTCCACGAGCATCAGCGCCACCTTCTCCACGTCCAGTCCCCGCGCGCCGGCCGTCACCGCGACACACCGCGCGTGCAGCGCCATGTGTCCCTTCTGGATGCCCACCGAGCCCAGCGCGCGCACCGCCGCGAAGTTCTGCGCGAGCCCCACCGACGCGAACACCTGGGCCATTTCGCGCGTGGTGCTGACGCGCAGCAGCTTGAGCCCCAGCCGCGCGCCGGGATGCACCTTCGTGGCGCCGCCCACCATGCCCAGCGCCAGCGGCAGCTCGATGCGCCCCACCAGGTGGCCCTGCTCCAGCGTCCAGCGGGACAGCGGGCCATAGCGGCCCAGGCGGCACGCATACGCATGCGCCCCCGCCTCGATGGCCCGCCAGTCCTGGCCCGTGGCGATGGCCACCGCGTCAATCCCATTCATCACGCCCTTGTTGTGCGTGGCCGCGCGGTACGGGTCGGCTTCCGCGAAGCGGCTTGCCTGGAGGATGCCCTCGGCGATGGCCTCACCCGGCAGGTCGAAGTCCGCCAGCGCCTCCACGGGGATGCGGCACGAGGCGCGCGCCAGCCGCTGGTCGGCGAGGTTGGACAGGATGCGCACGAAGACGCGGCCCCCGGTGAGCTGCTCGACGAGCGGCGCCACCCCCTCCGCCATGGTGTTGATGAGGTTGGCGCCCATGGCCTCCCGCGTGTCCACCAGCAGGTGCACGATGAAGAGCGGCTCGCCCTGCGGTCCCTCCGGCGCGGGCAGGATGCGCACCTGCACGTCCCGCGCGCCGCCCCCCCGCCGCTGGAGCGCCGGGTGGAAGCTGTTCGCCAGGGCCAATAGCTGTTCCCTTCCCGCCAGCACGCGCTCGCGGGCGACCTCGGGCGTGCCGTAGCGGGTGAGCTGCACCTGGCCAATCATCATCGACGGGTCCGCGTCCGCGGTGAACCCGCCCGCCTCGCGCACCACCTTCGCCGCGAAGGACACCGCCGCCACCACCGACGGTTCCTCCACCGCCATGGGCACCAGGTGGTCGCGACCGTTGACGGTGAGGTTCAACCCCAGCCCCAGCGGCAGGGCGAACACGCCCACCGCGTTCTCGATCATCTGGTTGACGATGTCGAAGGACGGCGCGCCCAGCGCCCGCAGCACGCGCAGCTCCTCCGGTGAGACATCTCCCCGCTGCGCCAGCTCCCGCCACCGCGCGTCCACGCTGCGGCGGTGGAACCCCGGCAGGCGAGAGGTCGGCATGTCCAGCGCGACCGCCGGCAATCCATCGTCCACCACTCCCGACATACGTGTCCCCCCTCGCTCGACCCGTGACGCACCTGGGAACTGGTGACGGCCGGAGCCGTTGCACAGGGGGCAGCGGGGATTTCATCCCCTGGGGCGATCCAGGACCGGACGGCACGGCCTTCTTCCTGTGCAGCGCCAGGCCTTTGACTGGCAAGCCAAGGCCTCAGCCATGTCAGACGGGAGGAGTATTGTTTTCAATTCCTGACAGCCCGCATGACTGGAGAACACACGCGAATGCGAACTGCATTGTTGTGCCTGATGATGACCCTCATCGGAGCCGGTACGGTCGGATGTGGAGCTGACACGTCCTCCGCCGTCACCTCCCAGAAGCAATCCCTTGCAGCCCCCTCGGGTGTCACCGCGGTCGCGGGCATCCGGGAGATGACCGTCTCCTGGAGCTACACGCCGGACACCACGGGCAGCGCCCTTGCCTCCTTTGAAGTCGTGGCCACGCCCGGAGGAGCCAAGGTCGTCACGGGCCCCACGGCCCGGAGCGCCCTGGTGACGGGGCTGGCGAACGGGACGAACTACAAGTTCACCGTCACGCCCATCCTCGCGGATGGCACCCGCCAGACTTCGAGCGCATCCGCCTACGTGCGCACCTTCGACGTGCCCTCCAGTCCCAGTTGGGGCGCGTTGAAGTCCGGCGACCAGCAGGTGCAGTTGAGCTGGTACGCACCGCCGCATGGGGGACAGCCCATCCAGAGCTACACCGTCACCGCCTCTCCGGGAGGGCAGACGTATGTCACCCCGGGGACGTCCTTCGTCGTCACCGGACTCACCAATGGACAGACGTACACGTTCACGGTGCTGGCCACCAACGCGGTGGGCAATTCACAGCCTTCAGGTTCGTCGGGCACGCTGAAGCCCGCGGCGCTGCCGAGCGTGCCGCAGAACGTGACGGCGACGGCGGGCGTCCGTTACGCGACCGTGCGGTGGACGGCCCCCGCCAGCAATGGAGGCGGCGCGATCTCCGGGTATCTCATCACCACGCATCCGGACGGGCGGACCCAAGCGGCCTCGTCCTCTTCGACCTACGCGACCGTCGCGGGCCTCTCCAATGGCGGCACCTATACCTTCAGCGTGGCCGCGCAGAACGCGACGGGCACCGGGCCTGCCGCGACGTCCGGGGCCGTGACGGCGCCGTCGCTTCCTTCCGCGCCCATCAACCTCACGGGCGTCTTCCACCAGGGAAACGTCGAACTGGATTGGCGTCCGCCCGCCTCTGACGGAGGCGCTCCAGTCACCTACTACAAGCTGACGTCCACGCCCCCGGGCGCGGAGCGCACGGTCCCCGCGAGCCTCCTGGTCGCCTCCATCTCCGGGCTCGCGCTGGAGACGCCGTATACCTTCACCGTGAGCGCGCTGAGCGGGGTGGGTGAAGGCCCACCGGCCTCGATGGGCCCCCTCCTCACGCGCCCGCAGCCCCGGGCGCCCACGGATGTCCGCGTCACCTCCACCGACCAGGGAGCCGTCGTGCGCTGGAACCCGGCGAGCGCGCCCGCCGGAGACCCCGTCACGGAGTACCAGGTCACCGCCTCGCCCGGAGGCGGCTCCGTCACCGTCGCGGCGGACACGCTCGTCGCGACCGTGCCGGGCCTCGTGTCTGGCAATACCTATCGCTTCCAGGTGAAAGCTCTCAACTCCGCGGGAGCCGGCCGCGCCTCCGCCCCTGTCTCTCAGCGCCATGTCACCCCGCTGGCCTGCGAGGTCCCCTCCTTCGCGCCGGCCTCCGGGTACTTCTTCAACGACGCGCGCAGCTTCGTGGGTGCCGGTGACTTCACGGGCGATGGACGCTCGGACGTGGTCGTGGGCAACGGCTACCGCCTCGTCGTGCTCGCCAGCGGGGTCCGCCGCTCCCTGACCCGGCTTGCGCCCTCCGTCTCCGCGGGCTCGTCGTTCAGCGACCTACCGCCCGCCGTGGCGGACTTCAACGGGGATGGGAAGCTGGATGTCGCCGCCATCCTGAAAGAGGACAGCACGACCGCGGGCGGCTTCGTCGTCTTCCCGGGCACTGGCGCCGGGGCCTTCCAGGCGCCCATCCCCACGAGGCTGGCCGTGAATGTCGGCCTCAACTGCCTCCGGACCGGAGACTTCACCTCCGATGGGACGCTGGATGTCCTCGTGCACACCACCGAGAAGAAGGTCCTCCTCTACCGTGGCGTGGGCAATGGGAGCTTCTCCCTGCCCACGACCGTCGTCTCCTCCTCGGACAACTGCCCGGCCGTCGCGGACTTCAACGGCGACGGGTTCCTGGACCAGGCCCGGATCGACAACGCCAACAACCGGGTCGTGCAGGCCAACGGCACCGGGACCGGCTCCTTCAAGACTCCCCTGTATGCCCCCTGCCCCTATTGCTTCGGGGACACGGCGGTCGGGGACTTCGATCACGATGGCGCGCTGGACGACCTGGCCATCGTGGCGCCGGACAAGGTGCGCGTCTACAGCTCCTCCGCGGGCACGCTGGGCCTGCTGACCCAGTACGCGCTCCCCGCGCCCGCGGGCTCCCTGTATTCCTACCCCGTCGTCGCGGACCTGGATGCGGACGGCCTGAGCGACCTCTTCTGGACGAACGGTTGGGGTGGAAGGCTGAACCTGATGCGGGGCAGCACGTCCACCCCGCCCTTCGCGCCCATCATGACCTATGGCTTCAGTGGCGAGGGGGACGCTCCCGCCGTGGGCGATTTCGACGGGGATGGCCAGAAGGATGTCGCCCTCACGGGCAGCTCCCCGGACGTCCGCATCTTCTGGGGAGGCACCCTGACGCCTGAAAGCCTGCGGCTGGAAGGCAAGCCCGCGGGACTTGCCAGCGCGGACTTCAACCGGGACGGGGCCGCGGATCTGGCCGCGGGCATCCAGGAGAAGAATGCCATTGCCCTGTCGTTGTCTGGCAATGGGGCTCGCGGCACCGCGCTGCTGGCGCCGGTCTTCGTGCCCCCCACGGGGAGCACGCTCACCGGCGGCGTGCAGGACCTCATCGCTGGGGACCTGGATGAGGATGGCCAGGAGGACCTGGCGGCGATCACCACGGTGTCGAGCACGACGGCGGACACCCAGACCCAACTGGTCGTCTTCAAGCGCTCGGCGGACGGAGCCTTCAGTCCGGCCGAGCGCTACAGCGAGGCCCCCAGCCCGGGCGAGCTGATCAAGGTGGACCTCAACGAGGACGGCCGGTTCGACCTCGTGACGCTGCGCCCGCTCATCTACAACCAGATCCAACTGAGCCTGTGGCTCAACGTGGGCGGCGGGCGGTTCGCGCCCCGGGTGGACTACAAGGTCACCGCCGCGAGCCTGTCCTCGGAGCTCCTCGCCGCGGACCTGGACCGGGACGGACACATGGACCTGGCGGTGCTGCGCCGGGGAACGCCCGACATCACGACGGGCCTGGTCCACGTGCTCTGGGGCCGGGGCGACGGCACGCTCACCGGCGTGACGACGTTCACCGGCGATGTGAACCTCTGGGCCATGGGCCGCGCGGACCTGGACGGACAGGGGCTCGTCGGACTCGTGCTCAAGACCCGCGATCTGGGGTTCCTCACCTTCGATGCCAGCCGCCAACCCTCCCGGACGCCGCGAGCCGCCGTGGGGACCAGCGGGGGCAGCCGCATCCTCACCGACGACTTCAACAGCGACGGCCGGGTGGACCTCTTCTCGTTCAGCGACCGCGAGACCGCCATCGTGCTCCAGCAGGCCGCCGGAGCCACCTCGCCCGGGCCCAGGCCGGCCTGGGGAAGGACCGTCCGGGACGCGCTGATTGCCGACTGGAACGGGGACGGACTGCCGGACCTGGCGCTCGCGGATGACGACGCCCAGAGCGCCACCCTGGTGATGAACATCTGCCTGCCCTGACAGGGGGCACGCGCAGGCGGACACCTTCCGCGGCCCGGTTCCGGCTCAGCCCGGGACCGGGCCTCCCGGAGGGGCGTCCGCATCGCGGCGCAGCACGAAGAAGTACGGCGCTGGCATCCCTCGCGCGTCCATCACCCCGAGCACCGTGTTCGCATCGACCTTCCGGAACACGTCGTTCGTCGGCCAGTCGTCGTAGATCATCGTCGCGCTGAGCTGCCCGCGGTACTCCGTCATCCGCAGCCTCGCCTTGAACTTCCCGGTCTCCACGTCCGCCCGGTGCGGGCCCACGGGACCGCGAACCGTCGGCGACGGCCACTTGCGCGGATCCACCGGGAACACCGCCGCGCGGTCCTCCGTGAAGAACAGCAGCGGGTGCACGCTCTCCGCGTCGACGAACTGCTTGCCGTACCAGCCGGTCGCCCCCAGCATCCCGTCCATCGGGTGCCCCGTCTGGAGCTCGCTGCCCTTCCACGTGCCGCGCATGAACGCGAGGTCCACCGTGGGCAGGCTGTCGAACAACGCCAGCGCCTCTTCCGCGCGGATGCGCCCCGCCTTCTCTGCTTCATCCAGGGTCATGACGTCCCTCCTCCGTGCATGCGCAGCACCGGCTTGATCGCCGTGCGCGTCTCCATCTCGTGGACCGCGTCGTTGATTGCCTCGAAGTCATGGAGGCGGACCAGCTTCTCCAGCGGAAACCTTCCTGCCGTGTGCAGCGCGACCAGCTTCGGGAGGAAGGCCTTCGGGTCGGCGTCTCCCTCGAGGATGCCCACCAGCCGCTTCCCGGACAGGAGCGCCGTCATCGGGAGCGAGACCTCCGCCGCGTCGCGCTCCGGCAGGCCGAGCAACCCGCACGTGCCCAGGGGTCGCGTCACGTCGAACGCCTGGCGCAACACCTGGGGCGAGCCGACGCACTCCAGCGCGAAGTCCACCCCGCCCCGGGTGCGCTTGCGGATCGCCTTCGTGAGCTCGGGCTCACCCGCGAGGAAGGTGTCGGTGGCGCCCAGCTCCCGCGCGAGCTCCAGCCGCTCCGCGCTGAGGTCCACCGCGAGGATGCGCGCCGCGCCCGCGACCCGCGCCGCCATGATGGCCGCGAGGCCAACGGAGCCCGCGCCAAAGACGGCGAGCTGCTGCCCCGCCTGGAGCCGGAACGCCTCCAGCACCGCGCCCGCCCCGGTCTGGAACCCACAGCCCAGCGGCGCGAGCAGCTCCAACGGCGCTGCCGCGGGGACCTTCACCGCGTTGTGCTGGTGCGCCAGCACGTGCGTGGCGAACGACGACTGGTGGAAGAAGCTCGAGCGGACCGGCTCACCGCGCCACCGCATGGGAAAGGAGCCATCGAGCCGCGCGCCGGAGAAGTTCCCCTGCGCCCCCCGCTCGCAATACGCGGGATGTCCGCGCGCGCACGTGCCGCACGCGCGGCACGAGAAGTAGCTGAGGAGGACCGCGTCGCCGGGCACGAAG